>NZ_JACGVV010000022.1:0-75277 GCF_014077405.1 Colwellia sp. BRX10-9
GTCATCGATTACAAGGCTTTCACCTTGAATTTCTTCAACATTCTCTGCGATTTTTTCTTCAGAAACATCAGATGTTTCTACTGATGTTTCAACAACATCTGTAACTTCTTCAACAGCTTCTTCTTGCTGACGTCCCAAACCTAACCAGGAAAATAGACCTTTTTTCTTTGACATAACAATAAATTCTTCTCTGCACCATCATTTTGATGGCAATAGTTCACTAAACAAGGATAAAATCCTCGCTATAGTAGCACCTAAAAACAATACAAAAAACAAAAGCTGAGTAAGATATGAACAAACAACGTAAACAATCAGCAAAACCTAACAATAAAGGCAGTATTCGTATTATTGGCGGATCACACCGTGGCCGAAAGCTGCCTGTTTTAATGGCAGAAGGTTTAAGACCCACCACAGATAGGGTAAAAGAAACCGTATTTAATTGGTTAATGCCTTTTATTCAAGACAGTCTATGTTTAGATTGCTTTGCTGGCTCTGGTGGTTTGGGTTTTGAGGCATTATCGCGAGGGGCAAGCCATGTTAGCTTCGTAGAATTAAACAAAGCGGCGGCTCAGCAATTACTTGAAAACCAACGTTTACTGAAATCAGCTAATATCTCGATAGTAAATAGTGATGCGCTGAGTTTCATTGAAAAAAATATCAGCAAATTTGATATTGTCTTTATTGATCCGCCTTTTCGCAAAAATTTAGTTGAGCAAACGGCCAAACGATTAGACCAACATAGTTTGGCTGACAACGCATTGATTTATATAGAAATGGAAAGTGAACAAAATAACCAACAGCTGCCCATGAACTGGACACTATTAAAAGAAAAAATAGCCGGACAAGTCGCTTATCGTTTATATCAAAAAATGTAACCTTCGTTTATCGCTGGGAGTTAACCTTAAACGCCCCCAGCTTAACATTATCAATAAAACGCTTACTGCTTAGGTTTAAGCTTTAAGTCATGAAAATCAAAGCTAAAATCGGTTGCGCGCGACACAGCTTGCATTGTTATCTCGTTAATTGAACCATCCGGATTCAGATTAAAATTAACAAAAGCATCGGCTTCCAAGGTTCTATCATCCCAGCGCACAATAAAAGTATTATGTTGATAATGCTCTAATACACCGCGCAATGCCGGTGTATGACCAAACTGCATGCTTAAAGCATTATTTGCATAGTTAATCGCAATATCACCGTACCAATTATCTTGATAGGTTTGTGCATAAGCTTTTAAAGGTAAAGAATGACGTGAATTTTTATCAACATTACTGGCGGCTTCTGCTAAACGATTTTTTTCTGCACTTTTTCGTTGCTCACTCATCGTCGCATAGAAATCCACCCAGTCTTTTTCAGGCAAGTCTAAATATTCATTTAATATTTGATGATAAATCGCATTAAAAGCATATCCCGATTGCTGATTGGTTAAAATAACCATCGCTAAGTTTTCTTCTGGAACTAAAACAACTTTAGAGACCATACCTAGAATGCCACCACTGTGATGAACTAACTTTACACCGTGATAATCATTTAAAAACCAACCTAGACCATAACCAGAAAAATGGGTTTTATCATTTTTTGTCGCGGTAGCTGATACCGGTAATATTGTTCGCATTTGCCACATGTTGTGGCTTTGACGTTCACTAAAAAGTTTTTTGTTATCACCGTAAACGCCTTGGTTTAACTGCGCTTTGAGCCATAAAGACATATCATTAACACTTGAGGCAACAGATCCCGCTGAAGAAAACTGCTCTAAGAAGTTACCACCAACCACATTTAGCTTGCCATCTAACGGAACATGAGCACGAGCAACATTTTTGTTGTCTGTTGAAATCAGTGAAAACTTTGCTTTAGTATTCTTCATCCCTAACGGCTTAAAAATAGTTTCTTTAATATTTTCTTGCCAAGTTTTACCGGTAACTTTTGCGATGATCTCACCGGCAATAACATACATTAAATTGTCGTAAGCGAACTCACTGCGAAAGCTTGAAACCTCGGGTAAATGCTTTAAGCCTTTAATAATATCTTTATTGGTTAACGTTGTACCTGGCCAAATCATCAGGTCGCCTGCACCTAGACCTAAACCACTGTTGTGTGATAATAAATCGAGTAGGGTAAACTCGCGAGTCACGTAAGCGTTTGGCATTTGAAATTCAGGGAGTATATCAATAACCTTTGTTTGCCATGTTAATTTCCCTTGATCCACCAAATTGGCTAATAACGCTGCGGTCATCGCCTTAGTGTTAGAGGCAATACCAAAAAGAGTATCGCCATTAACCTTATTATTTTTACCATATTCAGTTAAACCGAAACCTTTACTCATCACCACTTTATTATCTTTAATAATAGCAACAGCAACACCAGGCACTTGAAAAGTATTCATTGCCTTATTAATCGATTTTTCGATATTTTGATTTTTTTGTTCAAGCGTATTTGCAGGATTACCAAAAGCTAAAGAGGCAAATAGATAGGCTACCGTCATCAAAATAGTGTGGAATAATTTCATCTTTTATCCTAATTGTTTAGTTATTCTAATAAGTAGATTGTGCATCCTAAGTAATTTCAATGCCTAAATTGGATAATCCTTCTTCAAGAACCATCGCTTTAATTTTAATACAGGTTTCTTTATTTTCAGGAGAATCTTTTAGTGCGTAATAGAGCTCATTTTGCGTATCAAACTCCCACTCCATTAATGGGTGTTGTTCTATTTCTTTAGTCGTAATGTCACTGTCGTCATTAGCGTCTCTTTGATCAGCGATCATCAGTTCAACATAATAAGTTACGCTATTCTCTGATAATCGTGAGACAATTTCAGCGCCTTCTACCTCTTTATCTTGCATCGCCTGTAAAAGTGACATTGTTGCCATAGTTGCATCAATGGCTGGAAATACCCCAAAAAAATCAAAACCTTCTGGATCGGGTATTTGTGGCTCCAGTTTATTTATTTGTGCTTCATAATTTATTTTACAACGATTATTTTTATCAAGCCACTGCCAGATAAGCTCTAATTGATTACGTAATACTGAAAATTCACCAAAATCTGCATGTTCAGAAAAAACTTTATAATTGGGGATCATTCGCTCTAATAATGCAGCAGAAAAAGCGATCTGTTGCCATTGACTTAAATGGGAAAAAGGAAGTTGAATAGCCACTGTACTCTCCATGGAAAAGTTTAAAAAATGAGTATATCCCAAAATATAACATTACGTTTATTTAGATATAAAAAAAGAGCCATAAGGCTCTTCTCTTTAAAACCGTTAAGCGATTACGCTTCAGCAGTTTCTTTAGCAAATTGTATTTGAATAGCCGTTACTTTTTGCTCACTATCAGATAGATTGCGTAATTGAGCTAAACGATTAATTTGACCAATCGATCCTAACATCGCATGAATCGGAATAAATAGACCTCGTTTATGGAAATCTAAAACTTTAGCTTCGCTAAGTTCCTGAAGTTTTTTCTCATTAATGCCAAATAAACCAACCAGTTTTTTATTTTCGCCGGTACTGAAATTAATATGCAATTCTAATTCTCGCAATAAATCATTTTCAGCTAATTCAACCATGAATCGTTCTGTCATCGTTTCATTTTCATATAAACGGCCTAATGATTCTTGAACGTTTTTATAAAAATCGGTAACCAAACCTTCAGCGTCAAACAAGGCATTATCTTTATCATCGCCTACATAAGCACTGTCTAAATCGATATAAGTCGTTAACGTTTTTTCTTTATCTGGGTCTATACCTAAACCAAACGGCATCATAGATGCACCGTGTGGTAAGTAAGTACCAGTCCAACGTTCATCTTTATAGTATAAGTTTTCGCCAGCTTCTAGTCCTAGCATAACGATACTGCGGAAGCTTGAGCCCTCAGGCTGTTTAACTAAGAAGATAGGAAAGCTGTTAGCAGCTTTGGTATATTCTGCTGCGGTAATTGGAGCAATGTGTTGCTTCTCAATATGTTCTAAGCCACGTTTAGTAGTAACTTTTAAATTCTGGTGTTGATCTTTTCTTACTGGAACGACGTTAGCCATAATAATATTCTTCTCTTTAATGCATGCGCTTTTCATTTAAAAATTTTAGCGCTTATATAATGTTATAAATAGTTATGGTGCCAATAGGGAGAGCTTTCAATGGTATATAAAAAAAAATGTTCTTTTTATTTAAATATTAAATCACTTTTCACTCTACACAATAAGTCAGCTATACTTTTGTAAAGAATATCAAATAGCTAATACTTCCTTATTATCTAAAGAAAATAATGTAAATTTAATGAAAAACTTACTCATCACCCTATTTTTTGCTGTATTAATATTGTTATTAACAAATATCGTCCATGCGAAGCCAAAAACAAAAACTATTTATGGCCGTAATTTAGACGGATTTGCACAGGTTAAAATAAAAAACAACACGACTGAAAACCTTGCCTGTTATGTTGCAATCGACGGGTACAAAATTAAATTTCGATTACAGGCACTTCGTGAATCGAAATGGTACACCGCCACAGATAAACGTTTTCAATACCGTAGCTTTAGTTCTTGGTGCGACTACTTAACTTTATATCCCGAATATTTAAAATATCAAACTTTCTAATTTTTGATAGATGCAGATAATAAAATATATAAATCCCACTTAAATATAGCAAAAATTAGCGCTAAAAAACTAGCGCTAATAGTCGACTATTGGCTAAGCTTGAGCATTTAGCGAGCTCTGTAAAGCTTAATAAGGGCATTCGTTGAGCCATCCATATCTAGCGTTTCACTGGGGTCAGTTATTTTTGTTAGTACTTTATTACCCAGCGATTTGCCTAATTCAACCCCCCATTGGTCAAAAGAGTTCACTTTCCAAATAACCCCCTGCACAAACACTTTATGCTCATACATAGCAATTAAACTGCCAAGCACCTTAGGTGTTAACTTTTCAAATAAAAGCGTGTTACTGGGTTTATTACCCTCCATAACTTTATGTGTAGACAGCTTTTGAATCTCTGATACATCACAGTTCGCTTTTTTCATTGCCGCTTTCACTTCTTCGAGACTTTGCCCTGCCATTAAGGCCTGACTTTGACCAAAACAGTTAGACGCCAGCATGTCATGATGATTCCCCATCTCGTGAAAGGGGAATAACGGCATCAAAAAATCAACAGGAATAGGGGTTTTGCTTTGATGAATAAGTTGATGAAACGAGTGCTGACCGTTGGTCCCTTCGCTTCCCCAAATGATCGGCCCAGTATCATAAGACATCGATTTATTATCAAGTGAAATAGATTTTCCGTTACTCTCCATATCCAACTGTTGGATATAAGCCGGTAAACCCCGTAAATAATGGTAATAAGGTAATAAAACCTGTGATTGCGCGCCATGAAAATTTCGGTACCAAATACCTAATAATGCCAAAATAACCGGGAGGTTTTTTTCAAGTGGCGCCTGGGTGAAATGTTCATCCATTTCAAACGCACCTTGTAAAAAGTCACGGTAATGATCAAAACCTATCGCTAAAGCTAAAGGTAAACCAATCGCAGACCAGACCGAATAACGTCCTCCCACCCAATCCCACATCGGAAAAATATTATCTTTATCTATACCTAATTCTTGCGCGGCCTCAACATTAGACGACACACAGGCAAAGTGATGTTTAACGTTTTCGGTGGTGGCAGTAGCAACAAACCAATCACGTGCTGTTACGGTATTACGCAGTGTTTCTTGGGTAGTTAATGTTTTAGATGACGTAATAAAGAGCGTCGTTTCAGGATTGACTTTAGCAAGCACATCATGAATGTGACAACCGTCAACGTTCGCAATAAAATGGACGTTTAACTGGCTTTGTTGATAAGGCTTTAGTGCCTCTGACATTATTTTAGGTCCAAGAAAAGACCCGCCAATGCCAATACTAATCACATCCGTAAATGCTTTGCCGGTATAGCCTACTTTTTTACCTGATGAAATATCATTAACAAAAATTTCGAGCTTAGCCAGCGTTGTCTGTATTTGTGGCATCACATCGACACCATCAACATAGACAGCGCTCCCTGAAAAGTTACGTAACGCGGTATGTAATACCGGACGATTTTCAGTGGTATTAATCGCTGAGCCATTAAACATCTGAGCACGCTTATCGACTAAACCGGATGATTGTGCCAGATTCATGAGTAAGTGCATGGTTTCATCAGTAACGCGGTTTTTCGAATAATCGAGCATTATTCCCGCGCCAGAAAGTGAAAAATTATTAAAACGTTCCGTATCTTGCGTAAATAAATCGCGCATTTGTACCGGTACGTTTTTATTATAATGATTGACGAGTGACTTCCACTCAGGGGTGCTTGGTAACATACCCGTTATATCCTAATTTAAAAGAGGAGACTGACTACAAAGTCACATGATAGCGCAACCTTTAGCTATCGGTCATATTTATACGAAAAAATCATTACAACTGATTAGGGCGTTGGCTTTAAATACCCTAAACATGCATCAACTTCTTCCGTTGAGCCCATAATCACCGCAACACGTTGATGAATATGCGATGGTATGATTGTTAAGATACGCTCGTGTTCAGTAAAAGCTTTACCCTGAGCATTTTCAACAAGCATGGCTAAGGGATTGGCTTCATACAACAAACGTAATTTAGCCGGTTGCTGAGCATTTTTAGTATCGCTGGGGTAGCAAAAAATACCACCACGAGACAAAACACGATGAACATCACCCACCATAGCGCCATTCCAACGCATGTTATATTTTTTAGCGCGCGGGCCTTCATTGCCTAACAGTAATGCATTAATGTAATCGGTAAAGCCCGATGACCACTGAGTAAAGTTTGACATATTGACCGCAAACTCTGCTGTCTGTGTCGGTATTTCCAGTTGTGCGGTGGTCAGTAAGTAGCAGCCTTGTGTTCTATCTAAGGTATATAAACGCGACGGACCGCCCGTGGTCAGCGCCAGCATGGTCGAGGGACCATATAACACATAGCCCGCACATACTTGTTCGGTTCCTTGTTGAGCAAATTGTAATTCGCTGGTTGCCGGAACGTCGTCTTTGGCGCGATAGATGGTAAATATCGTGCCTATTTGACCATTAATATCAATATTAGAAGAGCCATCAAGTGGGTCAAAGGCGACAATATAAGGGGCACCTTCGGTTGCCGCAACCACCGAGTCTTCTTCTTCAGACGCAATGGTTCTAACGCGACCACTCTCTAACAACATATCTTTAAGTAACTGATTACTGATGATGTCTAATTTTTTTTGCGTTTCACCCTGAATATTCTCATCTAAGGTAGAGCCCAGCACATTTGACAATGCGCCTTGTCCCACTCTAAAAGAAATTTCTTTACAGGCTGTTAAAATGGTATCAATTAACAGAATAAGTTCAATATCAACCTTATCGTTTTCTAAACAATGAACTAAGCGTTTCATAAGTCTCCCTTATACCGATTAAGGCAATTAAGTTCTTTAAATGAAAGGATTAAACGCTCAGCCATCGACAGTTCGACTTTACGTAACCAGACACGTGGGTCGTAATATTTTTTGTTAGGACTATCGTCACCCGTAGGGTTACCTATTTGGCTTTGCAGATAAGCTTTATTGTCTTGATAATAGTCAGCAACCCCTTTCCAGCTTGCCCACTGTGTGTCGGTATCTATATTCATTTTGATGACACCATAACCAATAGCTTCAGTGATTTCTGCTGGTGCAGACCCTGATCCACCGTGAAAAACAAAGTTCAGCGCGTTATGTCCCAAAGCATATTTTTCGGCAACAAAGGCTTGAGAGTTTTTCAATATCTTAGGCGTTAATTGCACATTACCAGGCTTATAAACGCCATGCACATTACCAAAAGAAGCCGCAATGGTGAATGAATCACTGACACGACTTAAGTGCTCATAAGCATAAGCAACATCTTCGGGTTGGGTATAAAGTAATGAAGCATCAAGGCCAGTATTATCGACACCGTCTTCTTCGCCGCCTGTACAGCCGAGCTCAATTTCTAAGGTCATACCGATTGCTGTCATGCGTTTAAGATAACGAGCACAAATATCAATATTTTCGACTAATGTTTGCTCAGATAAATCAATCATATGCGAGCTAAATAATGGTTCGCCCGTTGTTTTAAAATGTGCCTCGCTGTGCGCTAATAAGCCATCAATCCAAGGTAAGAGCTTTTTAGAAGCATGGTCGGTATTAATGATGACAGGAATATCATAAAACTTAGCCACGGCTTTAATATATTTTGCCGCGATAACACCGCCTTCAATGGCGGCATCCATAGGTGAAAGTTTATGCCCTTTACCAATAAAAAAAGCCGCACCCGAATATGATAATTGAATAATAATAGGTGAGTTTATTTCACTGGCCGCTTCGAGTGCTGCATTAATAGAGTTAGTACCAATGACATTAACCGCAGGGTAAGCAAACTTATTTTTTTTAGCATAATCAAAAAGCACGCTAACATCTTCACCGAAGACAAAACCACTATTGACTAGATCTGATAAACTCTTCATATTAATTAATTCCTTGGGCAGTTAAACAAGCAGCTGTGATCTTAGACCATTGCCCCGATTCTACCCAGTTAGCATCAGCAATCCAAGTGCCACCGACAGCAAATACATTGGTTAATGCTAAATATTCATCTTGATTACTCTGCTTAATTCCGCCAGTTGGGCAAAAAGATATGTCTTTAAAAACTGACCCCATAGCTTTTAAAAACGGAGCACCTCCAGATAATGAAGCAGGAAATAATTTAAGCTCGTTATAGCCAAATTCCTTTGCTAAAAGTATATCTGCCGTATTAGATACTCCAGGAAGTACAGGAACCGTACATTTAGCTAAAACAGTCAGTAATTGACTTGATACTGCTGGCGTAATAATAAAATCACTACCCGCGTCGAGTGCTTGCTTTAAAACATTAGCGTCAAGCACCGTACCAGCACCTACTTTTAATTCGGGTAGTTCTTGCTTAATGGCTTTTATAATATCAAGTGATGCTGGCGTTCTCAGTACCACTTCAACTAAACCAATACCTGCGGCGGCCATAGCTTTAGCAATATTAAGTCCTTGTTCAACATTGTCTGCTTGAATTATAGGTAGCAGAGTCTGCTTTCCCATCAGTGTGGAAAATGATTTCATGAATGATCCTTATTAAATTTTTAGACTAATTCGAGTTGAGTTTTAATAAACCGATTAAACTCATCTGCTGGTGCAATAGCACCTCTATGTTGTATTACAAAGCCAGCGGCTTTTGATGCTAAGGAAATTGAGTCATTTACTGAGTACCCCTCAATACGAGCACCAAGGTAAACGCCATTAAATGAATCGCCCGCAGACGTTGTATCAACCACATTTTCTACTGGGGTGATGGCAAATTGAGACGTTTCGCCGTCAACGACAACTAAAATGCCTTGCTCGCCATTTTTTATGATTAATTCAGTTAAGCCAAATTGCTGACAGTATTGATTAACTTCTTCAACGGTAGTCATACCAAATAATTGCTGAAAATCATCAACACCAGGCAAAGATAAATCTGATTTTTGTAAGGCTAATTCAAACTGATCTTGAGCTTCTTTGGCGCCACTCCACATACGAGGACGGTAATTAGGGTCAAATACAATTTGTACTCCTGCGGCTTTTAATTGATCAATTAAAAGCCAGAATGCTGCTCTAGCACTTGGCTCAATAACAGCCAAAGAAATACCGGAGAAAAAAAACATATCTCCTTTTGCTAATTGACTTATCACTTCATCATCAATGTGTTGCATTACTTGGCGAGCAGCAGAGTTTTCACGCCAATAGGTGAAACTACGTTCACCTTGCTCATCAAGTTGAATAGAGTATAAACCTGGGATTTTTGTTGTCGATTTAAACACAAAATCACAGCCAATATTTTCATTCTCAAAGTATTGGAGCATATCAAGGCTAAATGGGTCTTGACCAACAGCGGTAACTAAATGCACGTTCATGTCAGTAAAAGTGCGTTTTAGGTAAACAGCTGTGTTAAAAACATCTCCGGCAAACGATTGTTTCATTAGAGTAGATGACTGATCTTGTGCAGCAGGCATCAATTCAATCATACATTCGCCGAATAAATAAATGTTCTTCATTTACATAGCCTTATTAATTTAATTAAAATTTATCCGGTAACTAATTACCGGATGATTACATGCTTAAGCTTTAGGTTTTAATGGTTCTATTTTGGGAATAAGAATCCAAACAGCGGCCATTGCAATAATAGCTAAAGACGCACCGATAACAAAAGCAGGGGTGTAGTTACCATCAGCAGTTAAAATAGGCACTAACGCTGTTAAGCCTAATGCGCCAAATTTTGCCGCCATGCCTGAAAATCCAGCGAGTGTACCTACAGATTTTTTACCAAAAAGGTCACTAGGTAATGTTTGAAGATTACTGATAACGGTTTGGAAGCCAAATAAGATAACAGCCATAATCATTACCGCTGTAGTGGGTCCACCAGGGCTTGCCATCGCTAATAGTGCTGGCAACAT
Source organism: Colwellia sp. BRX10-9 (assembly GCF_014077405.1). NCBI lineage: Bacteria > Pseudomonadati > Pseudomonadota > Gammaproteobacteria > Alteromonadales > Colwelliaceae > Colwellia > Colwellia sp. BRX10-9. Next base: position 10,488 of record NZ_JACGVV010000022.1, read on the forward strand.
AATCAAACAACCCAAAGTAATGGTTAACTTACGAGTTCTATCAATATTCCAGCCTGCCTTTATACGATTCTGTGCAAGAAGACCACCAAACCAAGCACCAAACATAGCACCCACATAAGGTACCCATCCGTAGATACCAATAGCTTTAACATCCATGCCATACACTTCGTTAAGGTAAATAGGGATCCAAAAAACAAATAGCCACCAAATAGGGTCAATAGCCGCTGAAGCAATAATTACGCCCCAACTTTCTTTACGTGACAGTAATTCACCCGTACTTGGGTTATATTCGTCTTCCGTTGAAGAATCATCAACATTAGTATTTCGTTGACCCGTTAAAATATATGCGCGTTCTTCATCGGTGATCCAAGGATGTGATTTAGGTGGCGCCTTTACCAATATAATCCAAGGAATAAGCCACAATAAACCAACCAAACCAATAACAACAAAGACCATTTGCCAACTGAAATAAACGGTCAAATAGGCCACTAACGGAATAGCAATGATACCGCCAATAGCAGCACCAGAGTTGAAGATACCTTGTGCTAAGGCACGTTCTTTTGTCGGGAACCAATCGGCATTACTCTTAGCTGCACCGGGCCAGTTTCCAGCTTCCGCAACACCTAATATAGCGCGAAAAATACTGAAACTCAGTACACCCTGTGCAAATGCGTGAGCGGCAGTGGCAAGAGACCAAACACCAATAGATAACACAAAGCCTAAACGAGTACCGATCCAATCAAATATCTTGCCAAAAATTGCTTGACCAAAAGCATAAGATAAAATGAAAACCATGGAAATATTTGCATAGATTTGTTTTCGTTCAAAAGCTGATTCATCAGGAAATAAATCTTCAACGATGTCTGGCCACAATACAGCAAGTGCAGATCGATCAATGTAGTTAATTACGGTTGCGATTGCGATTAACGTAATAACCCACCAACGGAGATTTTTAAGTTTCATTAGCTGCTTTCCTTATTGTGAATATGATCAAAAGCACCTTCTTCGACAAAATCTTCCCGAGCAGGGCTAAAAGTATCAATTAAAATTCCACCGGTATGGCAAGTCGCACCATGGTCAGCATGGGGTGGTATCATACAGCTATCACCTGGCTTTAATATTTTAGTTACACCATTAATGTTAAAGTGAAATTCTCCTTCAACAACATAGGTTACTTGAGAGTGCCGGTGAGCATGATTGTAACCAATGGCACCTTTTTCAAACCAGATCTTAACTGCCATCAACTCATGGTTGTAACCCAACATTTGACGCTTTAAACCGCCGCCTATATCTTCTATTTCTGTTTCATTACCAAATGAAAAATTTTCACTTTGACTCATGGTTGACCTCTATTTTTTAATTTCGAACAATTTAAAACGGCCATCAAATTTATATTTTGAGCCATTAAATGAAAATGCATTGCGTTGATTTTTTTCAGTTGCATTAAACGCTAATAGATAATGTTTATCGCCACTAAGCATGATTTCTACCACATCAATATCATCAATCTTTTGATGTGATAATGTTTCAACACTGCTTACGGCTGCGATGGTAAATTCTTTTGATGGGTTATATTCGCCATGCGGCTCTAATACGCTAACAAAGGTATGATTCTTAGATTTTGTTTTACGGTTGATAAAGGCATTTTCGTTACGTAAGTTAAAGAGCGGATCGTTGGCTCCAATCTGAGTAAAGATTAAGGAAGCATCACCGTCCATAACGATCGAGTTTGTGTAAAACCGACCATTATCATTTAACCAAGTAATTTGAGATAAGCCAGCCTTGGGTTGAGCTTGTGCTTTTAACCATAAGTGTTGATAGCCATTTTCTTTGCCAAGGACTGGCAAGCTAGTTAAATGGGTGTTTAAGTCAAAGCTTGTGCTAATTAAATGACCTTTGTAATGGACAGGTAAATCATACTGATGTGCTTGCTTTGACATAACATCAAAAACATCAACAACCAATGATTGTTCCTGCTCTGGCAGTTTTATTAACGCTATGGTGCGAGTTAATGAAACACCGTCATAAGCACTATTGATACGTGCAGAACTGATCGTCACATTAGTATCTTTTTCAAAAAACACCAGTTTAGGGTAATTGGCATTACCCACGGCAACATTGGCATTAAAATGTGATTTTTCGTCAACAACAACGGTGTTATGCGCAACAGTTTGTTTAGCCCATGTTTGGTTTTCTGGCAAATATCGCCCACCAAATTTAGCTTCAACATTTAAAAATCGAGCAGCGCCGTAATCTGAGACTATCTCTTCACCTTTATCATAAAATTGCCAAGTCAGTTTATCAAAATGTCCATGACCTAAACCTTGCGCGGCGGGTTTAAACAGTACCGCTTGTTCTCCACCAACATTTTGGCGCATGATCACTAAGGCACCTTGCTCGCCATCGTTACCATCACCAAAGGCAACCGACTTAAATTTATAAGGCGTAGCTAGATGATTATCTAAAGCATTTGCCACTTTTAAACCGTCGCCAGTTAATAAAATCTGTTTCTGCAGGTTAGCAATATCAAGTAAACCTGTGTCTTTTGTAAAACCATAGGCTATGGCAACACCATTAACTAACTCAATAGTATCGATACCCTTACTTTTAATCGCATCATTAATTGGAAAGAATAAATTGTTGTAGCTTAATTGTATCGTCGTATCAATCGCTTTTAATACGATTCCATCACGGTATTCAAAAATTTTACGTTCAGGTTGATTGGTTTGAATAGCCTTAGCAAAGGTAATAAACGGCAGTAACGCAAAACGTTGGTAATAAGGACCTTCATTGTAATAACCTGCGGGAGAGAAAAGCTCATCTAACTGTCTTAAAAATCCGCCCTTGCCAGATTTATCTAAACCATAAAGCGCTTGTTCTACCCAGTCCAACTCACCTAATACATAACCTGTCATACCAACAGCAGCCGTTGTCCAGGTACCATGGTTATGAACTTTATTGAATGTTTCAGGAGAATCGACAGATAAAAATTTTACAATAGGATGAAATAGCCCTTTTTCAATGGTCGATTTTTCAGCAGATGTTAAAGAAGGTATAATTAAATCGTAAGCTTGACTGGTATATACCAACCACATCGCTTCGTTTAAGCTTTGCCAAAAGAGTTTACCTGGGTTTTGTTTACCCATTTTTCTTTTTGGATGCAAAGGTAAAGTAGGGTAGAGCTTTGCATACTCAAGCAACATGTCACGTACGTAATTTGCATATTTTTCATCTTGCGTTAATTGATAAATAATCCCTGCATCGTACATCAATTTATAATTTTTCTTATGGCGCTCATGGGTATAACCGCCGCCGCCATCTTTTGGTAGAGGTACAGTTATCACTTGTATTATTTGCTTATTAACTAATAATTTATTAGCAACAAAAGCTTCGGTAAACTGTCCATTTTGTTCAATAGCACCACGCATATCAGCGACATCCGCAGTGGTAATAACAAGATTAGGGCTCGTATATGCCATCACCTTATTACTTGCCAGTACCGCGGTAATCAGCATGGAAATAAGAAATAGCCCCTTTTTTGCTGAACACCATATTGGTGAATAAAATGACATTGGATTAGAAATTTTCATAGAGAAGCTCTTAGTTAGATTGCTTGTTGTTTAATAGCACAGCGGTATGCGGGCCTGCGGCATGTAGCTCTTTCACATTAGGCGCTGCTGTACCCTTAAAGTTATTATCATTTATAGCTGTTTTGGGTTCGCCTACGGTATGTTCAATAATGATCTCAGCAGTATCAGTAAAAGTATTATTGTCGATATTGGTAACCTGTACACCGTGCAAGTAAAGACTCGATCCAGTTTTATTACGCTTACCATTACCACTATTGTTAATAGCGTTTTTATACATCGCTAAATGAGGACCAAAAGTACTTTCGTCAGTGCCACCTCGATATAAGTTAACTAAAGCACCTTGTACATTATCAAAAGTGTTATTTTTTAAAATGACATATTCCGCGTTATAAATACCTAAGTCTTCAATTTCTTTGTTTAAGCGAAGAAAATCACCGGTGATATCGGTAAATTGGTTATTAGTTAACTCAATATAATCAGCAAACGAACCATTACCCGCGTCAAAAAAATGAAACGAATGATTAATATCAAGTCCACTCACCTTGCTATTACGCATAACAAAACGGTAGTTATAAACCATTCCCCATTTCTGTGAACGAACTAAGGTATTACCTGAAGCATCGGGACTGTTGCTACCATTTATATTCAAGCCATCAAGAGTTAAGCTACCTCCATCAGAAATTTGAAATAAGGTAGAACGCTGAAAAGTTACCTTAACCATGCCTTGATTTTGCGCTTTAATCGATACCGTTTTATTAATATCAATCATCTTTCTAACATCGTAATTTCCATCAGCCAATATAAGGACATCGCCATTACTTGCTGAAACCACAGCATTAAATAAAGCATCGTCTTCTGCTTTAACATTAATAGTATGACCCGATTCAAAGGCAACTAAGCCATCAGTTTTCTTGTACCAACTTGGACCTGTTGCTGATTTTAAAACGGGTGATAAACTCTTTTTAGCTCCCTTAGCCAAAAGTTTTTTGTCGGTAGGGTAAAGCAAGCCATTAGCTGCACGCTTAAGCTCAATATTCTGTTGGCTAATACCTGATGCTAGCTTTTCTAGCGCGACAGTATTTGCAATATTGCCTTTAAATTTAATGCCACTTACATCGTCAAATAGCGTAAAAGGTTGTTGACCATTATCATTAAAAATTAAGTTGTTTTGTACTTTAGAGTTAATTGGTACCGCACTTCTTTCTTGGTCGCTTCCTGCTGCTAGCTGAATATGATCAACATTAATTAAAGAATTATTTTCAATTAAAGCGTTATCAACTTGGTGATATCGATTAATAGATGAATTAGGAACGCCATTCATGACAGTAAAGCCACTGCCAAAACGATAACCGGTTAGTCCTTCAAGATAATTGTTACGAATAATTTGTTCTTTATTTATTACTCGAATACCACCGGTATGGTCAACGCCATTACCAAAGAAGACATTTTCTTCTATGATATTGCCATTACCGTGGCGTAAGGTCAGCGTACCTCTCGACTCAAAAAAGACATTATTACGAATTTTATTTTGTCCTGATTTAACTGATATTATTTCTACTTCACCATCACAGCGATCAAAATAATTATTTTCAACTAAGGTGTATGAATTTGATAATGAATAATGGCTGGTGCCAATACGAAGAGTTTCGCCACCATTAGAGCCAAGAATAGGGCGAGGGCCAAAATAGTTATGATCTATTTTATGATGATTCTCTTGACTATCTACTGTATCTAAACGAACAGCAAGAGTTACCCCTTTATTACGTTTACCGGTGAGGTAATTATGATCAAAACGATTATATTGACCATAAATAGCCACCCAATAGTCAGACTCACGCTTATCAGGATTACTGAAGTTATCAATAACAACTTCTGTTACCCGTGAATGATAAGCTAAATTTTCTTTATTACTTCTAAAAGCGACAACAGCACTACTAGGCGTATAACCATTTTTAAAAACTAATCCTGAAACGACTAAATGCTTACCAGACAACCTCAAATTTGATTGCCCAGTCAGGAAAACCTTACCTTTTGTTTGTGCCTTTAGTGTTATTGGCTTTTGTATTGTACCTTCGCCTTTAAACAAAATTTCAAAGTTATTCCATATGCCGTCAGACAAGATAATATTGTCACCCGGCTTTACTTTTTCCAATGCATTTTTATACGCCGTTTGATCGCCAACTAACCATTCTTTTGCCGCTAATTGGTTTGTTGTTAACATTAAGCAAAATGTTATGGTGAGACAACACAGTAGATAGGGTGATAGTTTAGTTTGCTGCATAAAATAACCTATGAAATTAAAGTGTAAAATTTAACGTTTTTACTAATAACTATTAAATAACGTCAACATATTGGTATTAATTGGATTTAGCTAAAATAAAAGTATCACTTCCCTTTACATTTCGGGCTTATCCAACGCCATTACTAATGTAATAAAACAGCTCACATCGTACTTCTAACTAACAATCGATTTAATTTAACTGATATCAACAGCCATTGTCAACCAAATCACATTACCAAATACCGTCCAATTGGTAATAATTAAAGTTGAATTTAGCGCTAGACCTTTATACAGAAGTTATCTTTACACCTAGACCAAAACATTAATAAACAGAAAATTCCTCACCTAATAGTTTTGCCATAAGCGCCAGAAGGCTATATGATTAGTTATATAGGGCATCACTTTATTATATTTAGCTAAGGAAAATAATATGAGCAGCAACCGCAGGCTATTTTGGGGTATTGTAGATAAAATAGAGGCTTTAATTGATTCTGAAATTTACACCGCAGGCAGTCGCTTACCACCAGAAAGAGAATTAGCTGAAACATTTAAAGTGAGCAGACCAACGATTCGAGAGGCAATAATTGCCCTAGAAGTTCGTGAGAAAATTGAAGTTAAAACAGGTTCCGGCGTTTATGTTTTAAAACCGGTTAACCAATTATCGGGCTTACACAAGCAAATTAATGCTTTTGAGGTTACTCAAGCTAGAGCATTAATTGAAGGTGAAGTAGCAGCGATTGCGGCAACAACCATCACCGAAGATGAATTGGTTCGCTTACATCAAACCTTAGTTGATATGGAAAACAGTCAGTTTATTGCTGCCGCTGATAAAGAATTCCATCAAATTATAGCCAATGCTACCCGTAATAGTGCGATGATTTTAACCGTACAAAATCTTTGGAAGCTTCGCTCATCAACACCAGAAATTATTAAAGATTATGACAGTGTTTGCAGTAAAGATAATTCAAAAACACTTGCAGAGCATAAAGCGATCTATCAGGCATTAAAATTAAGAGACGCTCCTCAAGCAAGGCTTGCTATGCACAGTCATTTTAACCGACTAATAAACGCCTTATTTGATGCCGTTGAGTCGAGAGCGTTAGAAGAAATAAAACAAAAAAACAGTGAAAAGCGTGGACTTTATTCAATTCCTCACTCTAACGATATTTAATTAATTATAACTTTATATCAGGTAAAACATAAAAGGCCTCTTTAATAGAGGCCTTTTATTTAACTATATCGTCAATCAACTCATCACTTAAAATCTAACAACAGTGCGGTCGCCTTACTAATAGCGTCATTATGCTAAAACAATATTCGTCACTTTAGCATGATATACATTGAAATTACTTCGCCAATTTAAGGAAGTAGTCAAATATTTCTGGCACGTTACCATTACCCATGTCGGCAGCAACTGCTGCATTTAGATTGGCAGAAGTACCTTCAGCAATTTGTGACACAGTACCAAGGTCTTTGACCATTTCTAAAAAGTAACCTAAATCTTTATTCGCATTAGCGATAGAGAAACCTAAATCACTTACACCATCTACGGCGTAGTTTTTACAAAAGCCCATAAACGGTGAGTTAGATGGACCTGTCGACATAATATCAAAAAGCTGTTGGCGGTCAACGCCAGCTTTATCAGCAACAGCAAAAGCTTGTGACATCGCTGTAACCGTAGTCATACCGATGAAGTTATTTATGAGCTTAGTCGTGTGACCTGCACCAAGAGCGCCAAGATGGAATACATTTTCACCTTGCTGTTCTAAAATAGGCTTCACTTTATTAAAAGTATCTAAGTCACCAGCAGCCATAATATTAAGTAAGCCATCTTTAGCATGAGCGGGTGTTCGACCTAATGGGGCATCAATCATCCCTGCGCCTTTCTTGGCAAGATCTGCACCAATCTTACGAGTAGATGCTGGTATAGAAGTACCAAAATCAATCAGAACAGCACCTTCTTTAATACCCGCTAAAATACCGTCTTCAGCATAAACTAGCTTTTCAACAACAACAGAAGTTGTTAACGCAAGCATTACTATATCACTACGTTCTGCGAGTTCTTTCGCTGAGGTGACTTCAGTAGCATTACCGCGAGCAATTACCTTAGCAACCGCCTCTTTATTTAAATCCATTACATTTACTTGAAAGCCACGCGTTTGTAAGTTTTCGACCATGTTGCCGCCCATAAGGCCAAGGCCGATGAAACCTATAATAGGTTTTGTCATATCTAACTCCTAAAAATATTATTGTTTGTTTATCTGAGTGCAACATTGCTCACTTTATCGATGGGCATGTTATTTTATTTGAGTATATTTAGCTAAATTATCTAAGCCCTAGGGTAATACTCGGTATATAAACCGAACACCGAACCTTATATTCAAGCGGTTAATAATTTCGGTATAAACACGGTATGCTTGTCTTGTGTCTATACAAACTTATTGCTTAGAAACACTCGAAACAATAAGGAACCATTAAATACTAACCAAAACAACAATAGGTGTCAACCAATCAATAATTATTGGTAATAGAGTTGGTTTAACTTATTAAAAATAATGAAGCTTATAGGTGTTACCCGTATTCATCTAAGCTATTTTATAGTTTAACCATTTCATTTATAACAGTCAGATAAAAACCAAGTATATGATTTAAATGCCCTTTAACTAAAATTTATTGTTAAATATATACTTATCATTATATGATAATTTATTATATTTTTAGCTCATACAAAGCGCTGAAGTTTTACAATAACGTTTATATTGTTACTAATAAACATCACTTTAATGGCTATTATCTAATAGATTAGTGTTGAATCAATTGTGCGCCGCCACCCGGTCAACCAATAAAAAATATATGGTTGATCAGCAAAAATTCAACCATAACCTATCTAGACCATTACAATATATAAACTACACTCCTTTATATTTTATTAGAATATAAAAGATACATATAAAAATAAAAACATTCGTTATTACTAATGCACAATAATCGACCAAAAACTGTTTATTCAATAACTTACAAGACAAAACAACAATAAACAAACAACCTGGTAACCAACGAAGCGAATATTGGTATACCAATTTACACATTTTTACACTTGTTTTGTATAACCAAAAGATTGACCTTTCCAATTTTTATTGTAACTATCTGTAGTAATTCCTTATCAGTACTAAGTAATTTACTTGTAAGGTGTTGGGGGTTTAGGGGACGACTTTTATAAATTAAAGATGTGGCTTTTGAGATGTTTACAAATCAAATTTCAAAAAAACTACACAGGGGAAATATATGAGACAAAAATTATCAAAATTAACATTAGCGATTCTTTCAGCTACCTCGCTGAATTTTGCAGCATCGGTAAGTGCACAAGAAGCTGAAATAGAACCACAAGTAAACAATGAAACTGAAATTGAAGTAATTCAGGTTACGGGTATGCGAAGCTCTCTAACGACTGCCCTTGCAGAAAAACGTGAAACAGCTAACCTGGTCGAAGTCATTATGGCTACAGATATTGGTAAGCTACCTGACCAAAACCTTGCAGAGGTTCTTGAAAACGTAACAGGCGTTCAAATCACAAGAACAGCTGGTATAGGTACTGGTGTTCAAATTCGTGGTAGTAACGCTAACCGTGTTGAAATTAATGGTGCTTCGACAGTCGGCTCAGGGTCTGGACGAAGTGGAATGAATTTTGAAGATCTTTCAGCGGCCATTATCGCGGGTGTTGAAATAACAAAATCACCAGAAGCTAAAACGACCGAAGGCTCTATTGGTGGCACGGTAAATTTACGTACTATTCGTCCTCTTGAGTTGACTGAGACATTAGGATCACTTCGCTTACAAGGTGAAGACAGTAGTTTAACCACTGATGGTGTTCAGCCAAGATTCTCAGGAGCATACGGAGATAACTGGGAACTTGACTCAGGTAAATTTGGATTTGTTATAAGTGGTAGCTACGCTAAACAAGAAGCTACGTCATTTCGTCCACGCGTTGACCGTGATGGTAGCCTTGTTGAAAATGTTAACGCTGACGTCTATAGAAGTGGCACATTAGAAGATCAAGCAACTAAAAGACCTGCAGCTCAAGATTTCGATTTTCTCGGCATTCAATTCCTTAATCAGGAATTAGAAAATTTTGAATATGAAACAACCAATATTGCCACTACTCTTGAGTTTGCCCCTAACGACAACACGAAATTTTTCTTTGATGCTATTATTACCAGCCAAGAGCGTCGTCAAGAAAGTACACGAGTACAAGGTTCAGGTGTTAGTAGTGTACTTAACTACACTTTACCTTCTCAGTTTGAAACAATAAACTTTGGCTCTCTTGATGGTGTAAATCTAGGCAGTATTCAAGCGGCTACCAGAGGCACAATTCAACCAATCAATTCAGTTGATGACGACGATCCAAACTTACGCTTTAACAGTGATACTGGTGCTCGTGTCACAGACACCGAAGTTTTTAGATTTGGTGGTGAATGGCAAGGTAATAACTTATTTGTAAGTGCTGAGTTGTCTACAGCAAATTCTGATACCGTTACCCCTTCATTAAACACTCAATTAAACTTTATTAACCCTAACCCACTGACGCCTCTTGATGGTTCGAGTAACGATAACAGTGTGCCATTTATTTATGATTTAACTGGTGACTCATTGGCATTTGGTATTGATTTTGCTTCTCCATTCGCACCAACTGTTGATGATTTACTTAATCCAAATAACGTTGTGCTAGATCAGGTAGACATAAGTAGAAGCTCTACAGATAATTCTGAAAATGCATTCCGCACTGATTTCACTTATTTTATCGATGAAAGTATGATCACTTCTGTTGATTTCGGTTATCGCTACAATGAAACAAAACATAGTGCAGTATCAATATCTGATCGTATTGGTGGCTTCAGCAAAATGGTTGATAGTCCAAACGGCGCTTTGTTTTCAGAACTTCTTGTTGCTGGTCCTAGCCACTTTGGTGATGCCGATGGTAGAGAACTAGCCCTTAGAAATTTTCTTATTGTTAATCCAGACTTAGCATTCAATGATCCAGACGGTGTGTTAGCGACCTTAGAAGCGGCTATTGTTGCTCATGGCGGTAAACAAGACTTTTCAAACCTGACACCTTCAGATACCGCAGCTTTTAAAATAAAAGAAGAAACGCATGCGCTATACGCACAAGCAAACTTTGAATATAAAATGTTCCGTGGTAATTTTGGTGTTCGTCATATATCAACAGATATTGCATCAACAGGTAATACAGTAGTCAATGGTGTTGCAACGCCAGCAACAAACAAAGGTGATTATAGTTATACATTACCTCGTTTGAATTTAGTTGCCGATGTAACTGACGATGTGGTTTTACGTTTAGGTTGGGGTAAAGACATTCTTCGTCCTAACTTTGGCGATTTAAATACCTCGGTATCATTTGGTACAAACGAAAATCAATCTGTCGAAATTGGTAATGCTGGTTTGGAACCTGAAGAAGTCACTTCGTTTGATCTTTCTGCTGAATGGTATTTTGCTGAGGCAGCAGTAGTTAGTATCGGCTATTTCAAAAAAGAACGTACTAACTTATTTGTTACTCAATTAGAAAGTGCAGCAATTGACGCAAACGGTTGGCGTGAACCTGGACCTACATGTGCAGGAGGCGGTATCTATAACCCTGCCGTTCAGCCTAATGCAATCGGAGATCCAAATACCACAGGTTTGTGTGTTGATGTTGAAACACTCTTTAATGATACTGCAACAACGACTCAATCAGGTATAGAAATGGCTGTCCAGTATGACCTTTCCAGCTTCGAAGAAGACTTAGGTTGGGCATCAGGTTTCGGCATTGTCGCCAACTACACCATACAAGAGTATAAAGGCGGTTCAGCTTTTTACACTTCAGCGTCACGCGGAACAGATATCCTTAATGCAATACAAGGTGTTTATGACGATGCAAACTTTGTCACGTATTCATCAGAACGAGGTTTACTTGATTTTTCAGAAAACGCTTACAATGTAGCTGTTTACTATGAAAAATTTGGTCTTTCAGCAAGATTACGTTATACGTGGCGTGATGCGTTTCGCACTGAAGATACTGCAGCGGGCGCTAGCCTTAACTCTACATTAGGCTTCCCTGTTGTAACCCATGACAGAGGACAACTTAATGCTAGTGTAAGTTATGACGTCGATGAAAATTTAAACCTTGGTGTTGAAGCTGTCAACTTAACAGAGTCAGACATTACACAGTCATGTGTTAATGAAGGGGCTATGTTATGTGCTCAAGGTATAACAGACCGTCGTATTACCTTTGGTATTAGCTACAAGTTCTAAGAAATAAAAAGCGCTTATTCCGTCCTATAGTCATATTTATTTGGATGTCAGCGCTGTAGGTAAAGCATCAATTAAGTCATTAATGAGAAAAATCTCGTTAATGACTTTTTTTTAAATAAAAATAGTGCTGTGATAACAACCAAGGTTATTGTAGAAAATAAAAAGTGCTTTTTCTAAAATTATAAAAGTGTAATGGGGGCTAAGCGGACTGTTTATTAAGACAAATTAGTGTCTACATTAGATGAAAGACCCTAACAATGAATCTATGACCAATAAAAAAGCGACCACTCAAAAGAGTAAGTCGCTTTATAATTAAGATCTCATATCTATTAACTAGATCTCAAACCTATTTATCGATAACAACAGTTTTCTTTAATATAAGACCTATTACTCAACGGTAACTGATTTTGCTAAGTTACGAGGTTGATCAACATCTGTGCCTTTAATTATTGCGACATAATATGAAAGCAATTGCAGTGGTAACGTATAAACAATGGGTGCGATTAAATCGTCACATACCGGCACATTAATAACTTTCATCGTATCATCACTGGCAAAATTTGCTTCACTGTCAGCGAACACATACATTAAGCCACCGCGCGCGCGGACTTCTTCAACATTTGATTTAAGCTTTTCAATTAAATCATTTTTAGGCGCAACAACGATTACAGGCATATCAGCATCAATTAACGCTAATGGTCCATGTTTTAATTCACCAGCGGCGTATGCTTCAGCATGGATATAAGAGATTTCTTTTAACTTTAAAGCCCCTTCCATAGCGATAGGATATTGGTCGCCACGACCTAAAAACAAAGCGTTGTGTTTGTCAGCAAAGTCTTCTGCTAAATCTTCGATAGAACTTGCTAATGCTAAGACTTCTTCTAGTTTACTGGGTAAAGCCATTAATGAACTGGCGATTTCATTTTGAACCGCTTCACTCATACCGTGATGTTTACCTATAGCCCAAGTCATCATTAACAAGCCGACTAACTGTGTGGTAAATGCTTTGGTAGAAGCAACGCCAATTTCTGCGCCCGCTTTGGTCATGAAAGCGAGATCAGATTCACGTACTAAAGATGAACCGGCTACGTTACAAATAACTAAGCTGGCTTTATAGCCAAGCTCTTTTGCTAAGCGAAGTGCCGCTAAAGTATCAGCTGTTTCACCCGACTGAGAGATAGTTACAATTAAGGCATTTTTAGGAACATGAGACTTTCGGTATCTAAACTCACTAGCAATCTCTATATTACAAGAAACACCCGCTAGCGACTCTAACCAATACCGAGCAACCATACCTGAATGGTAGCTAGTACCACAGGCAATAATCTGTACGTGTTCGATACCCTTAAATATTTCATCAGCGCCTTCACCAAAAGTATTCATATCGAGCACATTACCAGACAAGCGCCCCTCTAAAGTATTGCGGATAGCCGTAGGTTGTTCATAAGTTTCTTTTAGCATGTAGTGACGGTATTCACCTTTATCACCACTGTCTTGACTGATATCTTGTTCTTTTGCTTCACGCTTTACGGGTACGCCGTTAGTATCAAATACGTTAACTTCAAAACGAGTGACTTCAGCAACGTCACCTTCTTCAAGAAAAGCAAACTTTCGCGTGACCGGTAATAGCGCCATCATATCAGAGGCTATAAAATTTTCACCTACGCCATAACCTATCACTAAAGGGCTGCCAGAGCGTGCAACAACTACACGACTCTTATCGGTCGTATCAAGTACAACTGTGCCATAGGCGCCATCAAGCTGCTTAACTGTTTTTTGTACTGCTTCAAGTAAGGTCGCTGATGTTTTCAATTCAAGATGAACTAAATGAGCAATAACTTCAGTATCTGTTTCTGAAACAAATTCGTAGCCCATGCCCTGCAAACGTATTCTTAAACTTTGGTGATTTTCGATGATACCATTATGAACAACAGCGATATTTTCACTAGATACATGTGGGTGAGCATTCACTTCACTTGGCGCACCATGAGTAGCCCAGCGCGTATGAGCAATACCTGTTCCACCTGATAAAGGGGTTGTTATTAAAGCGTCTGCTAACTCTTGTACTTTGCCTAAGCGGCGTACTCTGTTTAATTGGTTGTTATTATCGATAATAGCAACACCGGCTGAGTCATATCCACGGTATTCTAGGCGTTTTAACCCTTCAACTAATATATCTGCTACATCACGTTGTGCTACAGCACCTACGATCCCACACATAGTTTTTCCTTTTATTTTGCAATGAGTAATTTAACGTCTTGTTCTAAGAGTTTGGCTTTGAGTTCATCAGACAGATCTGCATCAGTGATCAGTATGTCTATATTTTGCCAAGGAATTTCAACGTTAGGTATTTTACGATTAATTTTTTCAGATTCAACAAGTACAATAACTTCACGAGAGACGTCGGCCATCACGCGGCTAAGCCCTAAAAGCTCATTAAAAGTAGTCGTGCCACGCTCTATATCGATACCATCGGCACCAATAAAAAGTTGGTCAAAATCATAAGATCTCAAGACACTTTCCGCTACTTGACCTTGAAAAGACTCAGAATGTGTATCCCAAGTGCCCCCGGTCATCAATAATGTCGGTTCATTTTCAAGCGCATGTAAGTCAGAAGCTATAGCTAAAGAGTTGGTCATTACGATTAAACCTTGTTTGCTATTAAGCTCTTTCACTAAGGCCGAAGTCGTACTACCGCTGTCGATAATGATGCGGTTATGATCACGAATAAGTGTTGCCGCTTTACTGGCAATTGAAACCTTTCGTTTCGAAACTTTATCAGACTTATGCTCGATAATATCTCTAGGTAAAGGCACAGCTCCACCGTAGCGTCTGAGCAATAATCCGCTATTTTCTAGCGCAGCTAAATCTTTTCTGATGGTTACTTCTGAAGTAACGAATTTTTTTGCAAGACTATCGACACTTACTTCTCCGTGCTCATTAAGCTCAGAGATAATACTGTGGCGACGCTGCTGGGTGTTTCTTTTTGACATGCGATTAAGTTTATCTTTTGTTTCGTCACTTATCTTACAGAATAAGTTTCGTTTAGTAACTTAAGCTATTAGAACAAAAGTATGCTTTTATGGCAATAAATATTTATTTCACTGATATTAATCCTAATTAATATCAGTGAACATAAAAAAGAGGCACATATTGCGCCCCTTTCATTTTAAATATCAATTAACCTAGCTTTTTTTGGTCGGTCTTTGCCAGCCGGCTATATTTCTTTGTTTACCTCTAGCAACCGCTAATTCACTGGCTGCTACATCTTTGGCAATAACAGAGCCTGCACCTATGGTGGCATTAGCACCGATAGTAACCGGGGCCACTAACGAACTATTTGAACCGACGAAAGCACCGTCATCTATAATAGTTTTAAACTTATTAACGCCATCATAGTTACAAGTGATGGTTCCAGCGCCAATATTTACATTCTGACCAATAATCGTATCGCCCAGATACGTTAAGTGTCCCGCTTTACTACCAGCTCCTAAAGTTGTTTTTTTCATTTCAACAAAATTACCAACATGAGAGTCTTTATTCATTACAGAGCCGGGGCGTAGTCGAGCAAATGGGCCGACAGAACAGTCTTTACCAACAACGGCGTCTTCGATAATACTATTTGCTTTAACTATGCTATTTTCGCCGATTGTACAATTTTTTAAAATACAATTGGCTCCTATTTGCACACCACTCGCTAAGGAAACATCACCTTCGAAAATACAATTGATGTCGATATGCACTTCTTCTCCAATGACTACGTTTCCACGAATATCGATGCGGTTAGGATCACGTAGGCTTGCCCCTGCTATCATTAACGCTTCGGCTTCACGTAGTTGGAAAGCTCGTTCTAATGAAGCAAGTTGCACTCGATTATTGGCACCTTCAACTTCAATCTCGGTATCGGGATGCGCAGTAGCAATAGTTTTACCTTCATGATGACATGCGGCAATAATATCAGTTAAGTAATATTCACCTTGGGCATTGTCACTTGACAAATTTGCTAACCAACGTTTTAAATCTCCACCATTTGCTAATAAAATGCCGGTATTAGCTTCAGTAATTAATAACTGTTCGGCCGAAGCATCTTTTTGCTCTATGATGCCAACCACTGCATTATCTTTACGCATTATACGACCGTAGCCAGTAGGATCAGCTAAATTTACCGTTAGTAATCCCATACCATGGTCTGGTTTAACCGCTAATAATTTTTCTAATGTACTAACTTTGGTCAGTGGTACATCACCATAAAGCACTAAAACATTTTCATTATCTTTAATGAAAGGTGATGCCATATCTACGGCATGTCCGGTACCTAGTTGTTCTTTTTGTTCAATAAAGGTTAAATCATCATTTGCACTACTCTTCGCTATTGTCGCTTTTAATACTTCACCACCAAAGCCATAGACAATATAGATATTATCGGCGTTTAATTGGCGTGCAGCATTAATGACATGGCTAACCATAGGTTTGTCAGCAATTGCGTGAAGTACTTTAGGGAGTGATGAACGCATGCGAGTACCTTTACCCGCGGCAAGAATGACAACTGAAAGAGACATAGTATATCCGTTATTTATGTTTTTGATGGTAATAACAAATATTGTAACCTTGTTTTAACAGATAAACTATAGCCATGTAGCGCTATAAGTATCTGATATATTTTTACATCATCAAGATTAATCGCTTAACAAAGTTCAGTAAATTTAACCGAGTGACTTTGTGGTAAGACTTAATTAGCCAGTATATTAAAGACAAAAAAAAGCGATATATACCTTAAGTAAATATCGCTTTTCTGTCACTAAAACTTAGTGTTTTGTCTGTAAAGTTAGACTTTTTTATTAGACGCTTGTATTACGCGTAATTGCGCAGTTACTCGCGCTAATTCAGCCGCAACTTCAGCAAAACCAACATCTCCGCCATGGGCGTTCATGTGTTTTTCTGCACGTTGCTTAGCTTCTAATACTTCTTTTTCATCCAAATCGTCTGCACGTATCGCTATATCAGCTAATACGGTTACGTTATTTGGTTGAACTTCTAACATGCCGCCAGAAAGATATATAACATCTACTGAGCCACCATATTTAACAATACGAGCCATACCAGGTTTTAGCGAGGTCAATAAAGGTGCGTGACCAGGCATAATACCTAGTTCACCTTCTGAACCTGTGATCTGTAATGATTCAATACGTCCAGAGAATAGATTCTCTTCTGCACTTACTACATTTAGATTTACCGTCATTGCTGACATTTTGACCTCCTAAAGTAGGCGGTTAGATCGTTAATAAGTCGATGACTTACGTTAACCTAACACGCCCAAGCAAATTACATGTTTTTAGCTTTTTCAACTGCTTCTTCGATAGAACCAACCATATAAAAAGCTTGCTCAGGTAAATCATCGTATTCACCTGCAAGTAAGCCTTTAAAACCACTGATAGTGTTTTTAAGTGACACATACTTACCAGGAGAACCGGTGAATACTTCAGCAACAAAGAACGGTTGAGATAAAAAGCGTTGAATCTTACGTGCACGATTCACAGCTAATTTGTCTTCTTCAGATAATTCATCCATACCTAAGATGGCGATAATATCTTTAAGTTCTTTGTAACGTTGTAATGTTGATTGAACACCACGGGCAGTTTCGTAATGCTCAGCGCCAACAACTAATGGATCAAGTTGACGAGAAGTAGAATCTAGTGGGTCAATTGCAGGGTAAATACCTTGCGAAGCGATATCACGACTCAATACAACCGTTGCATCTAAGTGAGCAAAAGTAGTAGCTGGAGAGGGATCAGTCAAATCATCTGCTGGTACGTATACCGCTTGGATTGAAGTGATTGAACCTTTCTTAGTTGAAGTAATACGCTCTTGAAGTACACCCATTTCTTCAGCAAGTGTTGGTTGATAACCAACCGCTGATGGCATACGACCAAGAAGTGCAGATACTTCAGTACCGGCTAATGTATAACGGTAAATGTTATCAACAAAGAATAATACGTCACGACCTTCGTCACGGAATTTCTCTGCCATTGTTAAACCTGTAAAGGCAACACGTAAACGGTTTCCTGGAGGCTCGTTCATTTGACCGTAAACAAGTGATACTTTATCAAGTACATTTGAATCGTTCATTTCATGATAGAAATCGTTACCTTCACGAGTACGCTCACCTACACCAGCAAATACTGAGTAGCCGCTATGCTCAATCGCGATGTTACGAATAAGTTCCATCATGTTAACGGTTTTACCAACACCAGCACCACCGAACAAACCAACTTTACCACCCTTAGCGAATGGACAAACTAAATCGATTACTTTGATACCAGTTTCAAGTAGCTCATTTGACATCGCTTGGTCAGCATATGCTGGCGCTTGGCGGTGAATTGACCACTTTTCTTCTTCGCCGATTGGGCCAGCTTCATCGATAGGCTCACCCAATACGTTCATGATGCGACCCAAAGTTGCAGTACCTACTGGAACTTGGATGTTCTCACCTGTGTTTTCTACATTCAGACCACGACGTAAACCGTCAGATGAACCCATGGCGATAGTACGAACTACGCCACCACCAAGTTGCTGTTGTACTTCAAGTACTAAGCCACTAAGGTTACCTTCAGTTATTTTTAACGCGTCATATACCTGAGGTACAGCATTTTGTGGAAATTCTACATCCACAACTGCGCCAATGATTTGGACGACTTTACCTGTACTCATGTTTAATCCTCTAATCTTGTGCTCTTATTTACTAATAAAATAAACAAAGAACTTTTGTTTATACCGCTGCTGCACCAGCACAGATTTCACCCAATTCTTGAGTAATACTTGCTTGACGCGCTTTGTTATATACCAATTGTAAATCATCAATTAAGTCACCCGCATTATCTGTTGCAGCTTTCATTGCAACCATACGAGCAGCTTGTTCACAGGCGAGATTTTCAACCACACCTTGATATACTTGCGATTCCGTATAACGAACGAGCAGTTTTTCAAGTAAAACTTGAGCATCAGGTTCGTATAAATAATCCCAGCTATGCTTAAATGCGTCATCATCTGACTTAGGCAAAGGTAAAAGTTGATCGATTGTTGGTTTTTGCGTCATGGTATTAACAAATTTGTTATATACAATGAACAATCTATCTATTTCACCACTATCATAGGCATTCAACATCACCTTAACACTACCAATTAAATCAGTTAGTGAAGGATTGTCACCTAATCCAGACTTCTGCGACACTATTTTAGCACCGATATTGTTAAAAAATGACGTAGCTTTAGAACCCACTATGGCAAATTCAACATCGGCGCCCGCTGTTTGGTGTGTACCCGCATCAACAAGTACCTTTTTAAATAAATTAATATTTAAACCACCACACAAACCACGGTCTGTTGAGACAACGATATAACCTACACGCTTGACTTCACGTTCAACCATATATGGATGACGAAATTCTAAATTACCAAGTGCGACGCGACCGATCACATCTCGCATATTCTCAGCGTATGGACGAGATGCAGCCATGTTATCTTGCGCTTTGCGCATTTTACTAGCTGCAACCATTTCCATTGCGCTGGTGATCTTCTGTGTATTTTTTACACTTCCAATCTTTGATTTAATCTCTTTACCACCAGCCATGACTATTCTCCAAAAAGGTGAACTAAATTACCAAGTTTGAGTAGCTTT
Source organism: Colwellia sp. BRX10-9 (assembly GCF_014077405.1). NCBI lineage: Bacteria > Pseudomonadati > Pseudomonadota > Gammaproteobacteria > Alteromonadales > Colwelliaceae > Colwellia > Colwellia sp. BRX10-9. The sequence continues at coordinate 30,340 of NZ_JACGVV010000022.1, forward strand.
AAAAGCTTCAATTGCTTTCGCTAAACCAGACTCGATATCTTTGTTATAGTCGCCTTTTTCATTGATAGTAGCCATCAACTCAGCGTGATCATTGTTTACGTAAGTGCGTAATGCATCTTCAAAATCAACCACTTTAGCGATTTCAACATCGTTTAAGTAACCTTTTTCTGCAGCAAATAACGATACAGCTGTTTCAGCAATTGACAATGGACTGTATTGCTTTTGCTTCATCAGTTCAGTAACACGTTGTCCATGCTCTAATTGAGCACGAGTCGCGTCATCTAAATCTGAAGCAAATTGAGCAAATGCAGCTAATTCAGCATATTGTGCTAAGGCTAAACGTATACCACCACCTAACTTCTTGATGATTTTAGTTTGCGCAGCACCACCAACACGAGAAACAGAAATACCAGCGTTAACAGCAGGACGAATACCTGAGTTAAATAGGTTAGACTCTAAGAAAATCTGACCATCAGTAATTGATATTACGTTAGTTGGTACGAAAGCAGATACATCACCCGCTTGCGTTTCAATGATAGGTAAAGCCGTTAATGAACCCGTTTTACCTTTAACTGCACCGTTGGTAAACTTTTCTACGTATGCTTCGTTTACACGAGCAGCACGTTCAAGTAAACGACTGTGAAGATAGAAAACGTCACCTGGGTAAGCTTCACGACCTGGTGGACGACGTAAAAGTAATGAAATTTGACGGTAAGCAACTGCTTGCTTAGACAAATCATCATATACGATTAATGCATCTTCACCACGATCTCGGAAGTATTCACCCATAGTACAGCCAGAATATGCTGACAAGTACTGTAGTGCGGCAGCTTCAGAAGCACCAGCAACAACAACGATAGTATTATCTAACGCGCCGTGCTCTTCTAAAGAACGTACTAAGTTAGCAACTGTAGAAGCCTTTTGGCCTATTGCTACATATACACACTTAATACCAGTATCTTTTTGGTTAATAATGGCATCTAAAGCGATGGCAGACTTACCAATTTGACGGTCACCAATGATAAGTTCACGTTGGCCACGGCCAATTGGAATCATTGAATCAATTGATTTAATACCTGTTTGTACAGGTTGATCAACAGATTTACGTTCGATAACACCTGGTGCTAAAACTTCAACAGGAGAAAAACCATCATTTTCAATAGGTCCTTTACCGTCAATAGGTTCACCCAAAGTGTTAACCACTCGACCTAATAAACCACGACCTACTGGTACTTCTAAAATACGACCAGTACTTTTAACTTTTACGCCTTCAGCTAAGTCAGCGTATGGACCCATAACTACCGCACCGACCGAATCACGGTCAAGGTTTAACGCGATAGCAAAACGGCTACCAGGAAGTTCGATCATTTCACCTTGCATTACATCAGCAAGGCCATGTATACGAATAATACCGTCAGTTACAGAAACGATAGTACCTTCGTTGCGAGCTTCGCTGACAACGTCAAACTGTTCAATACGATTTTTGATCAGTTCGGCGATTTCAGTGGAATTCAGTTGCATGCTCTTTTCCCTTATTCTAGGATTGTAAAATTGTTGCTAAACGGCTCAATTTACCTTGTATAGAGCCATCAATTACCATGTCATCAGCTTTAATAATTAAACCTGAAATAATAGTCGCATCGACAATACAATTAAGCTTTACTTTTCGAGCCAAACGCTTTACAAGCGCGGCGCTAAGTGTTGTTTTTTGCTCTGCTGTAATTTCTACAGCTGAGGTTACATCCACAGTAACTTCTTGCTCAAATTCAGCTTTAAGTGCTAAAAATTGCGTCAAAACATGTGGTAGCACCAACAAGCGTTCGTTTTCTGCCATTATTTTCAAGAAATTTTGGCCTTGACTGTCTATTTGCTCGCCACAAACACTTAAAAAAAGTGCTTGTGCCTGCTCGACTGAAGCACCACCAGAAAGAACCCCTTTAATGGTTTCATCTTTGGCAACTTCAGCAGCAAAGGTCAGCTGTGATAACCAGCTATCAATAGCCTTTGCTTCAACAGCAAAATCGAACGCTGCTTTAGCGTAAGGACGAGCGACAGTTGTCAATTCAGACATAGCTCTATTCCCTCTTAAAGTTCAGCGACGAATTTATCTAAGATGTCACTATGTGTGGCGGCATCAATAGAACGTTCAAGAATCTTCTCGGCACCGGCGACAGCAAGAATAGCAAATTGTTTGCGCAATTCTTCTTTAACACGGTTACGTTCAGTTTCGATTTCTGTGTGACCTGTAGCTAAGATTTTTTCTTTCTCAGCTTGAGCTTTTACTGCAGCTTCTTCAACTATTTGCGTTTCACGTTTTTTCGCTGCTTCGATAATTTCGGCAGCTTGTGACTTAGCTTCTCTAAGTTGAGCAGTAGCTTTTTCTTGAGCAAGCTCAAGATCATTTGCAGCACGGTCTGAAGCAGCAAGTCCATCAGCGATCTTTTTCTGGCGAGCTTCAATAGCATCGTTCAATGGTGGCCATACATATTTCATGCAGAACCAAACAAAAACAACGAATGCTATTAATTCACCAATTAGAGTGGCGTTTAAATTCACAACCGCTCCTCCTTAATAGTAAGCTGTTCAAATAATGAAATTAAAGTACAAACAATAATACCATCGCGATACCAACACCGATCATAGCAACGGCATCGATTAAACCAGCTAAAATAAACATTTTCACTTGTAGTGAAGGAGCTAGTTCTGGTTGACGTGCACACGCTTCCAAGAATTTACCACCCATGTTACCAAAGCCAATTGCAGTACCAATAGCACCAAAACCGATTAGTAAAGCAACTGCGATAAACTTAATCGCTTCAGGCATTGTTAATATTTGTTCCATTTTTTTCTCCAAAGTTTTAATTGTAAAGTTAAAGTTAAAGTTAAAGTTAAAGGTTAAAGGTTAAAAATTAATGATTATCAGAACTCGCCATACTTAAGTAAACGATTGTTAGCATCATAAAGACGAATGCTTGCAATACGATAACTAATATATGGAATACAGCCCAGACAAAGTGCAATGGAAGCTGCATCAAACCAACAGCGCCAATTAAGATGAATATTAATTCACCTGCATATAAGTTACCAAACAAACGTAGTGCTAACGAAAATGGCTTAGCAACAAGAGCAATGGTTTCAAGTAATAAATTACAAGGGATCAAAAATACCATCGCTAACTTGTTTTTGGTGTTGAACGGGTGCAAGGTTAATTCTTTAACAAAACCGCCAAGACCTTTTATTTTTATTGAATAAAAAATCATCAATAAAAACACACCAAGTGCTAGTGCAGCTGTTAAATTAATATCTGTTGTTGGTACAACTTTCATGTAGACATCGTGACTGTCCATGCCGAAAGCAGTTTCACCGACAAAACCAGCAAATGCAGGTAAGAAATCAACTGGAATTAAGTCCATTAAGTTCATTAAAAAGACCCAAACAAATATCGTTAAGGCTAATGGTGCAATTAATGTACTTTTTCCTTGGAACGTTTTATTAACGTTGTCACCGACAAACTCGACAACCATTTCAATAAAACATTGAAATTTATCAGGAACACCTACAGTAGCTCCTTTAGCAGCTTTGCGAAAAGTCCACAAAAACAACATACCTAGGCCAATTGACCATGCTAGTGTATCTATATGCCATGTCCAAAACCCACTGTCACTACATGCTTTATTAAATGCTAAACCAGTATCGGTTGTACACATTTTTGCATTAGTTAAATGGTGTTGGATATGGCTTGATAAGGTGACTTCTTCTGCCATTTTATTATCCCAAAAGTTAAAGTTTATAAATCTTTATCGCCAGTGAATTAACGTTCAGTTAAAAAAACTGGCAGTAGTAATGTTAAAAACACCACCACACAATATGTGCTTAAAAATATTAAGGGTGAAATCACTAAAAATTTAAATACTAGCGCGAATAATAACGCTGTATATAGCATTTTTAATTTTACGCCGGTATAAAAAGATTCCATAACCTTTCTTGAGGCATTTGCACCTGCATACTTAAATGCTTTATAAGCGAAAATAATATTAGGAACTATCACCACTACTCCACCTACAAGTAAAGAGTAAGCGTATAAGAGTCCCCAATTGAAATATGTTATTACCGCGCATATAACGACCAACATTGTCATTATACCGATTTGTCTCGACGCTAATTTTCGACCAGGCGTAGTTAATAAATTTTGATAACCTTTCGCCACTGCGGTCTCCAACGTAATGCTTCGTAGTCATAGTATTTTTTAAAGTTAATACTTTAACTTTAAAAAAGTCGTCGCAAGTATACTTAATTACAGCACTAATGCAACAAAATAGGGCGCTGATTGCCCCAATATGTACAAAATTTAACACTAAATTTAGAAAGCTTTAATCGAAAATGAAAACGTTACCTTTGAATGACATAACTAAAGATAAAATAGTTAAATAAAACTTATTTTTTATCGTGGTTAATGGGTAATAAACAATATTTTTTATTATTACCCGTTAACTACCTTAAATATAATATGCGCGTAATCTAATAAGAGTTGAAGCGAGAAATAATACTATCAAGCTCAGATAGGTCGCTGTAGGAGATAACCAATTTTCCTTTACCTTTTTTGTTATGAGCAATTGTCACCTGTGAACCAAATCTTTCTGATAAATTTTGCTCTAAACTTTTAGTATCTGGGTCTTTTTCTTTTTCTTCAATCACCTTCTCTGGTGCTTGTATCTTTTTAATTAACGCTTCTGTTTCACGAACGGTTAAATCTTTAGCAACAACAGTTCTAGCCGCATTACTTTGTATGTCTTTTTCTAATGCTAGTAACGCACGTGCATGTCCCATTTCGATATCACCGTGTTCTAGCAATGTCTTAACGTCTTCGTTGAGATTATTTAAACGCAGTAGATTAGAAACAGTCGTTCTAGATTTACCCACCGCATTGGCTACTTCTTGGTGCGTTAACTCAAATTCTGTTAATAAACGCTCTAATGCAATAGCTTCTTCCATGGCATTAAGATCTTCACGCTGAATGTTTTCAATTAAGGCAATAGCGATTGCAGCTTCATCGGGTACATTTTTAATTAAACAAGGAACCTTGTCCATTTTAGCTAATTGCGCGGCTCGCCATCGACGCTCGCCAGCAATTATTTCATAATTGTTTTCACTAATATTTCGAACAACAATTGGCTGTATAATTCCTTGAGAAAGAATAGAATTTGATAAATCTTCTAAAGCCTCAGCCGACATATCTTTGCGGGGTTGGTATTTACCCTGTTGTAATTGCTCTATGGGTAAATATTGTAATTCACTGTCTTGATTAGAAGATAAATTACGTTGAGTCGCATCATCAGTTTCTTTATTTGATGTTAATAATGCATCAAGGCCACGACCTAGGCCTCTACGTTTTGCTGGACTCATAATTTTCCTTCGGGTTTATCTAAATAGTTAATCAATTGTTTTTTCAGGTTTTTGTTTTTTTTGTTCTGCTTTACGTAATATTTCACCGGCAAGTGCTAAATACGCTTTTGCACCAGTTGATGACTTATCGTAATACATTACTGGTGAGCCAAAACTGGGTGCTTCAGCTAAACGGACATTACGTGGAATTACGGTTCGGTAAACTTTATCACCAAAATGACGTTTCAATTGTTCTGAGACATCATTAGCTAATCGGTTACGGGGGTCGTACATCGTTCGCAAAATGCCTTCTATGTGTAAGTCAGCATTCACTACCGATGTTAACTGCGAAACTGTGTCCATAAGTGCTGTTAAGCCTTCTAATGCATAGTATTCACATTGCATGGGCACCAACACCGAATCAGCAGCAGTCATGGCGTTCACTGTCAGCATATTCAATGAAGGAGGGCAGTCAATTATAATATAATCATATTGATCGCGAATAGGGGCTAAGGCATTTTTTAGACGATGTTCTCGAGAATACACTTGCATTAATTTGATTTCAGCAGCAGTAACATCAGTGTTGGCGGCAATTAAATCATATAAACCTGACGTTTCTCGACATACCACTTCTTCGAAAGACTTTTGTTCGACAAGTAATTCATAGCATGTTGCGTGTACTTCATACTTATCGATTCCACTGCCCATAGTGGCATTGCCTTGAGGGTCTAAATCAATTAATAATATTTTTCGTTTGGTTGCTGCTAGTGAGGCAGCTAAATTAACAGATGTTGTTGTTTTACCAACCCCACCTTTTTGGTTAGCAACCGCAATGATTTTTCCCACAATGACCTCGAAAGTATTTTATTATATTATTATTTTTTTTAGTTTAATAACATGGCGTTCGCCTTGTAAATTAGGCACGATTATTTCGCTACTGTCTACAAACTTTATATGTTCTGGTAATTGTTCTATTTCTTCGCGGGGAAATTGACCTTTTAGTGCATAAAATCGCCCCGTTTCATCCGCAATCAGATGTTGACACCAATTGACCATATCTTCAAGTGATGCAAATGCTCGACTTAACACACCATCAAAGAGTTCATCAGGTTGATATTTTTCAACCCTGGATAAAACTGGTGTGACATTCTTGAGCTTTAGTTGAAAAACCACTTGTCGTAAGAAAGTGATTCTTTTACCTAAACTGTCCAATAAAACAAAATTTCTTTCAGGGTATAAAATAGCTAGCGGTATACCTGGTAAACCTGGTCCTGTACCTACATCAATAAATGATTGACCTTTTAACTCTTTGCCTACCATTAGGCTATCCATTATATGTTTAACCAGCATATCACTGGTATTACGGACAGATGTTAGGTTATAAGCCTTATTCCATTTATCTAACAATTCAACATATTGAATTAATAAATCTATTTGTGCTTCATCGAGTGTTAATTCGCTTTTATCAATGAGTAATGTTAGTTCAGTTTTAAGTGTCATTTTTTTTTCGCGTTTTAATAATTTTAATTAGGCAATCTTACGTAACAAACCATGCTTTTTAAGATAAACCAATAATAACGATATCGCTGCTGGTGTAATACCGGATATACGTGATGCTTTGCCAATTGTTTCAGGTCGTGAATCACTTAATTTTGCCACAACTTCATTTGATAAACCCGATATTTGGGTAAAATCAAAATCTAGTGGGATCAGCGTATTTTCGTGTCGTTTCTTTTTTGATATTTCATCAAGTTGTCTATCAATATAACCTGCATATTTAATTTGAATTTCAACTTGCTCTGCAGCTTGTTTATTTGTAATTGCCGGTCCTAAACCTTCTATTTTCATTAAATCATCGTAACGAACTTCAGGGCGTCTGATCAGATCTTCTAAACTATTTTCTCGACTGATATCGGCTTTAAGTAGCTCATTGATTTGATCTACGCCAGAGTGATCCTTTTGGATCCAGGTTGTTTTTAAGCGTTGACGCTCTAGTTCAACCATCTCTATTTTTTCGTTAAAGGCTTTCCAGCGAGCTTCATCAACTAAGCCCAGTTTATAACCTTTTTCTGTTAATCTGATATCAGCGTTATCTTCGCGTAACAATAATCGGTATTCAGCACGTGAAGTAAACATACGGTAAGGTTCTTTAGTGCCTAGCGTCGCTAAGTCGTCAACCAATACGCCCATGTAAGCTTCATCGCGGCCTAAAATAAGTTCTTCTTTTCCTTGTACTCGAGCTGCAGCATTCGTCGCCGCTAATAGCCCTTGTGCTCCAGCTTCTTCATAACCAGTCGTACCGTTAATTTGTCCAGCAAAATATAAATTTTCAACAAATTTACTTTCAAGGGTTTGTTTCAAATCGCGAGGATCAAAGTAATCATATTCAATAGCGTAGCCCGGTCGAGTGATATGAGCGTCTTCAAAACCTTTGATTGAACGTACTAATGCCATTTGAACATCGAAAGGCAAACTTGTTGATATACCGTTAGGATATATTTCATGGGTTGTTAACCCTTCAGGTTCAACAAATATTTGATGAGAATCTTTATCTGCAAAGCGAGTTATTTTATCTTCTATTGAAGGACAATATCTTGGTCCAACGCCTTCAATAACGCCAGTGTACATTGGCGATCTATCGAGACCATTTCTAATAATATCATGGGTATTACTGTTGGTATGGGTAATGTAACAAGGTACTTGAGCTGGATGATCATCTCTTGATCCCATAAATGAAAATACCGGTCGAGGATCATCGCCTGGTTGTTGCTCCATTTTAGTAAAATCTAAGCTGCGTGCATCTAAACGAGGTGGGGTACCTGTTTTTAAACGATCCATTCGAAATGGCATATCACGTAGATTTTTTGCTAAATTTACACTTGCAGGATCTCCTGCTCGGCCACCTTGGTAATTATTCAAACCGATATGAATTTGTCCTGCTAAAAATGTGCCAACGGTTAAAACAACGGACTTCGCTTTAAATTTCAATCCCATTTGTGTAGATACACCGACAATTCTATTATTTTCTAGAATAAGATCGTCACAAGGTTGTTGAAAAATAGTAAGATTTTCTTGATTTTCTAAATGACTTCTAACATACGAGCGATATAAAATTCGATCAGCCTGTGCTCGTGTAGCACGAACGGCAGGACCTTTACTGGCATTTAATGTTCTAAATTGAATTGCAGCATGGTCTGTAGCCGTTGCCATTAATCCGCCTAAGGCATCAATTTCTTTAACAAGATGTCCTTTGCCAATTCCGCCAATGGCTGGATTACATGACATTTGACCTAAGGTGTCGATGTTATGCGTTAACAATAATGTTTTACAACCCATACGTGCTGCTGCAAGACATGCTTCAGTTCCGGCATGACCACCACCCACTACGATTACGTCATAAGATTCTTGGTACCACATAAATTTCAGGCCTTGATTAAACGTTAAAAATATTTTTATGAATAATTTGTTATTCAAAAATTAGGGAACGTATTTTAGCGCTTTTTTGCGATGAGGGGAATGATCAAATGACTAAAAAGATCTGAGTGTGATCCTTCTTATAATATATAAGATCTTTAAAGAGATCTTATTACTATTACTTATTAGTAAAGCCATTTTCTGTTGATAAGTCCTTTTTCCTTATAGATAACAGTTCATTAGTACGATCATAACACTGTGATCAAACTTTGATCAAAGGGTTTTAAACCTATGATCAAAATGGCTAGTTATCCACAAGCTAAATAAATTAGAATTCTATACACTGAATAATAATAAGAAATTAATAGCTTTTACCCAGACTTATCCACAGATGGTTGTTGTAGGGGACAGTTTTGTTGATAACTTATGAATAAGATCTTTATAAAAGATCTTTATTATTTTCTAACCAACGTTGAGCAAGATCCTCTGGATCTATTTCTTCACTCATATCTAAGGTTTTGATCACGACTATTTCATTGCAACCCCTTGATAGTAATAACTTTTGAAAATCTTTAGCGGCTTTACAAAAGGTATCATAATTTGAATCACCCAAACCTATGATCATAAATTTAACTGGGGATAGATCTATAGTGCTATTTTTAAGATCTTCAACAAATTTTTGAATGTTGTCAGGAAAGTCTCCAGCACCATGAGTCGATGTACAAATTAGCCAAGTTTGATTATCGGCTATTATTTGTTCAAAATCGGGCTGCAAGTGAAGAGTTGTTTGGTGATTTAGTGCCAATAATGTCTCTTCACAGGCTTCAGCAACATACTCAGATCCACCTAACATACTGCCAACAATGATTTGAAATGAGCTCATTTTGTCCCTTTTTTCTTAAATTTAAAGTGGTATTTAGCGTTATTTTCCGATACAAAAAGACGAAAATATCTCTGTTAATAAGTCGTCATTGGTAAATTCACCGGTTATTTTATTGAGTTCTATCTGACATAAACGTAACTCTTCAGCAAGAATTTCTCCTGCGACATAAGATTCAAGCTGTTCTAAACCAATAATTAAATGATGGTGAGCTTGTTCTAATGCGGCCAAATGTCGTCTCCTTGCCATAAATCCTCCTTCAGTACTGCCCTGATAGCCCATAATACTTTTTAAATGGTCTTTGAGCTCTGCTATGCCATCACCATTTTTTGCCGATAAGGTTACCGTAGGAATATCATTAGTCGCCGATAAACCGGTCGCTATGCCCTTAATATCTGCTTTGTTTTTAATAATGCTTAAACCAATATTTTTGGGAAGTTTGGCAAAAAATTCTGGCCATAATTTCTGTGGATCATCATTATTATCATCACAAGCATCGACCATAAGAAGCACTCTATCTGCTTGATTTATTTCCTGCCAAGCGCGTTCAATACCAATTTGCTCTACTTGATCGTTACTTTCACGTAGGCCGGCCGTATCAATAATATGCAGTGGCATACCATCGATGTGTATCTGCTCTGTAAGGACGTCTCGTGTTGTTCCTGCTATATCTGTGACAATAGCTGCTTCACGTCCGCTTAATGCATTTAACAAGCTTGATTTACCGGCATTAGGTCGTCCAGCGATAACTACGCGCATTCCTTCACGAATTATGCTGCCCTGATGGGCTTGGCTTTGAACCTTTTCTACCTGACCTATGATTTTTTTCAGATCGCCAACAACTTTTTCATCAGCAAGAAAGTCTATTTCTTCTTCAGGAAAATCAATTGCGGCTTCAACATACATTCTTAAATGAATAGTACTTTCGACAAGTTGATTAACAAGCTTAGAAAAATCACCCTGTAGTGAATGTAATGCACAACGAGCCGCTTGCTCTGAACTCGAGTTGATTAAATCAGCGATGGCCTCAGCTTGTGTTAAATCTAATTTGTCATTAATAAATGCCTGCTCACTAAATTCACCGGGTTTTGCCATACGTACTTTAGGTAGTGCTAAAATTTCTTTTAACAGCATATCTAAAATCACGGGTCCACCATGTCCTTGCAATTCAAGGACATCTTCACCAGTAAATGAGTGGGGCGCTTTAAAATATAAGGCAATGCCTTGATCGAGCGTTTGCTGGTTAGCATCGTTAAAGGGTAAATACTCAGCTTTTCTAATTTCAGGTATCTTGCCTAAAATAGCCTGAGCAACACTCTTAACTTCAGGTCCAGATATTCTGATAATACCAACGCCACCTCTACCAGGTGCAGTAGCTTGTGCGGCAATGGTTTCTTTTTGATATAAAATTTCGGTCATAATCATTTCCTAGATAATAGCTTAGCTATTATAAACATTTTTCACTGGAAATAAAAAAGGCGACCTAATAGGCCGCCTTTAATAATTTTACGCTGTAGAAATTAATCTTTAGCTTTGGCTAGTTTAGCTTTTTCAATACCACTGAAAATAATTTTCATTTGAGCAATTGAAATCATGTTACTGACAAACCAGTAAAGTACTAAACCTGATGGGAACCAAGCCATAAATACAGAGAATGCCACTGGCATGTATTGCATTATTTTCTGTTGCATTGGATCTTGTATCGTCATCGGTTGCATTTTTTGCATAACGAACATACTTACACCCATAAATACCGGTAATATAAAGTAAGGGTCCATAGTAGAAAGATCTTCTATCCAGAAAAAGAACGGTGCATGTCGTAGTTCAACACTTTCTAAAAATACCCAATACAATGCTAAGAATATTGGCATTTGAATGATCATTGGTAAACAACCACCGGCTGGGTTCACTTTTTCTTTTTTGTACATTTCCATGGTAGCTTGTGACATTTTCTGACGGTCATCACCAAAGCGTTCTTTTAACTGTGCCATTTTAGGCGCAAGTTCACGCATCTTAGCCATTGAGGTGTATTGTGCTTTTGTTAATGGATACATAGCACCCTTAACGACTAAGGTAATTACAATAATCGCAATACCCCAGTTAGTAACTAAAGACTGAATTTGAAGTAATAACCAAAATAGTGGCTTACTGATCATGAATAAAAAGCCGTAATCTATAGTCAACCCTAAGTTTGGCGCTATCTCATCAAGCTTATATTGATCCTTAGGACCAACATAAAAAATAGCTGAGGTTGTCGCTTGGCTATTTGGCTGAATAGTCACAGATGGTGACTTAAACCCAATAACAGCTTCATTGTTAGCAGAATAACTTGAATAAATATTGTTATCGGCAGTTAGACTCGGTACCCATGCGGAAACAAAATAATGTTCAAGCATTGCAACCCATCCACCAGCAGTAGCTACATTTAATCTTTTTTCTTCAATGTCACCAAAATCGTATTTTTCATAGCGATCTTCAGTTGTCGAATAGGCTGCACCACGATAAGTAGGCATTAATGAACTGCCACTTTCTACTAATGTAGACTGTTTTAGTTGTCCGTACATTTGAACGGTAGCAGCGGTAGTTGCTGTGTTGTTTATAATATATTCAACATTTACGCTGTAGTCTGATTTTGTAAATGTAAAACGCTTTATTACGTTTAAGCCATTTTCAGCAGTATATTGTAAATCAACGATTAATGGATCATCGCCTTCTAACTGGTAGTTTTTGCTACTCGTTTGGTAAATAGGACGTCCGGACACTTTATCTATGCCTTGCGCGCCTATTAAACCACTTTGTGCGATGTATTTACGACTACCGTTTTGCAAAACGGTAAAAGGAATATCGTTTCCTTGTTCGGTATTAAATTTGACTAATTTCGCATCAATGATATCACCACCGCTAGTCGCAATTTTTACTATTAACACGTCAGTATTAATTGTAATGACTTGTTCTTTTGCTTTAGTAGGCGCTGACATTGGCATTGCTGAGCTTGATGATTCAGGAACAAAATCTCCATTGCCGGTAGCAATTTGATCAGATGTTTGAGTCATTGTTGTTTGAGCTACTACGGGTGCATTATCTTTTTGGTATTCAGTGAATAGCAAATAAGTAACAACCATAAGCGCAATAAAAAGAAAACTGCGTTGAGATTCCATAATTTATTATTTCTCTTCTTTTGATGGTGGCACGGGATCTAATCCACCCGCGTTTAATGGGTGGCATTTTAGTATACGTTTGGCTGCTAACCAACAACCTTTTATCACACCGAAGCGATTTATCGCTTCAACAGCATAAAAAGAGCAAGTTGGATGGAATCGGCAGTTATTACCCAGTAGTGGACTAAGCCAGCGCTGGTAAGCTTTTACAAGAGCTATGGCTAGCTGTTGTGCCGCTGAATTATCTTTCGCCATATTTTTTCTAATTGTTTTCTTATTTCGGCATTTTCTAACTGATCAGTACCAGACTTTACCATTACAACCATATCGATGTTAGGTAAGTCGTGCTGATTGAGTCGAAAGCTTTCTCTGATTTGACGTTTAATACGATTTCGCTGAACAGCTAATTTAACGCGTTTTTTAGCAATAGCTAAGCCTAAACGATTACGTTCATCAATATTTGGACTAACAAGAATGGTTATGTGGCTAGAGCCGAAACGAAGAGGTTTAGAAAATACAGATTGAAAGTGACCGGGAGTCAACAAGCGTGACTCCCGATTAAATTCATAATTAACCATGATGGTTAAAATATCTCTTAATTAAAGATTAAAGAAGAGATTATGCGCTAAGGCTTTTACGGCCTTTCGCACGACGACGTGAAATTACTGCACGACCGTTTTTTGTAGCCATACGTGCACGGAAACCGTGGTTGCGTTTACGCTTTAATACACTAGGTTGAAATGTTCTTTTCATTACGCTCATCCGTCTGTTGTTGTTGCCCTGGCAAACAGCCGTATTGAGCACACTGGTTCTAAAAAAAGAGGCCGAATTTTATAGTTTGTAGCAGGTGTTGTCAATGCTTATAGTAATCTATTTTAAAAAGATCCTAATAGATCTTTAGGTTATTTATTTATATCCACAGTTTTATAACATTTGATCAAATAATTTCCATAATAATATAAGCAATTGCCACTAATAGCTAAATAATATGTAAACGATATTTTAGCAGTAAATTAGTCTAAGAAGACCGTTTTAATTGCTTATGTGTGGTTTTTTTTATTTATTTTCTCTAAAAGGGCAACTATTTAAAAGTCAATATTGATGTTGTGGATAACTATGGTGATAATAGACACATTACAAAATACCATATTTACCGACTTTTGTTTTATTTGTCATATTAGCTAAAAGATGATTTAACAAAAGATAGCGTAATTTCAGGAGCATTTGGTTGGATCATTCACTTTGGCAGCGATGCCTTTCAGTTCTACAAGAAGAATTGCCTGCACAGCAATTTAGTATGTGGATACGTCCATTACAGTGTGTTGTTGCCGATAATATCATGACTTTATATGCGCCTAATCGTTTTGTGCTTGATTGGGTTCGAGATAAGTATGTAAGTCGTATAAATGAATTGGTCACTTTGCAAGAAAGTACAAATCCTCCTTTACTCAGGTTTGATGTTGGCAGTATTCCAAACCAAAGTAGCTCTCAGAATATTATTAATACTATTCCTCAACTTGTTACCTCGAATAAAAAACGAGAAGAGCCACAAAGTAATTTACCTAAAACGACCAATGTTAGAGTTAAATATACCTTTGACAATTTCGTTGAAGGTAAGTCTAACCAGTTAGCACGTGCTGCCGCTTCTCAAGTTGCTGATAATCCTGGTTCTGCTTATAACCCTTTATTTATTTATGGTGGTACAGGGTTAGGTAAAACCCATTTATTACACGCTGTTGGTAATGGTATTTTACTGAATAAACCCAATGCAAAGATCGCCTATATGCACTCTGAACGTTTTGTTCAAGATATGGTGCGTGCGTTACAAAATAATGCGATGGAAAAATTTAAGCATTACTACCGTAGTGTCGATGCATTACTGATAGATGATATTCAATTCTTTGCCGGTAAAGATCGTACCCAAGAAGAATTTTTTCACACTTTTAATGCCTTGCTTGAAGGCAATCAACAAATTATTTTAACCAGCGACCGTTATCCTAAAGAAGTCGATGTTGAAGACAGACTGAAATCTCGCTTTGGTTGGGGATTAACGATAGCAATAGAACCACCCGAACTAGAAACACGTGTCGCCATTCTTAAGCGTAAAGCACAAGAAAGTCATATTAATTTGGCTGATGAAGTTGCGTTTTTTATAGCTAAACGTTTACGTTCTAATGTTCGTGAGTTAGAAGGGGCATTGAATCGCGTTATTGCTAATGCTAATTTTACCGGCCGGCCAATTACTATTGATTTTGTCCGCGAAGCATTACGAGATTTGCTTGCCTTACAAGACAAGTTAGTTACTATCGATAATATCCAACGAACTGTTGCAGAATATTATAAAATTAAAGTGGCCGATCTACTTTCAAAACGTAGAAATAGATCTGTTGCTAGACCTAGACAAATTGCAATGGCATTATCTAAAGAGTTAACTAATCATAGTTTACCTGAGATAGGTGATGCCTACGGTGGGCGAGATCATACGACTGTTCTCCATGCATGTCGAAAAGTTAAAGCGTTACGCGAAGAGTCGCATGACATTAAGGAAGATTATTCTAATTTAACTAGAACACTTTCGTCATAGCTTTCGTTATAATAATAAGTACATAAAAAGATAGGTAGATAAATGAAGTTTTCATTAAATAGGGAATTATTACTGAAACCACTTTTATTGGTTTCTGGTGCCGTAGAACGTAAAAGTACATTACCTATCCTTGGTAATATTCTTTTAGATATAAGTGGGCAGTCACTTACGTTAACAGCCACTGATTTAGAGCTTGAAATGGTATCTAGTACGCAAATAGATAACCAAGGTGAGGATGGAAAAATTACTATTCCCGCCCGCAAGCTTCTCGATATCTGTAAAAGTTTACCCGAAGATTCAATGTTATCTTTTGAATCGAATAATGAAGCAATCATTATCAGTACCGGTAGAAGTAAATATTCTTTAGCAACGCTACCTGCTGCTGACTTTCCTAATATAGAAGAGTGGAAAGGTGATGTTGAATTTCAAATATTTAAATCTGACTTGCTTCGATTAATAGAAAGCACTCATTTTTCTATGGCAAATCAAGATGTTAGGTACTACCTTAACGGTATGTCTATAGAGACAGAAGGTAACGAAATTCGCTCTGTAGCTACTGACGGTCACCGTTTAGCGATATGTAAAATTTCGTCTAATGAATTAACACTACCGTCTAGACAAGTTATTGTGCCTCGTAAAGGTATCTTAGAAATTATTCGTTTACTTGACCCAGTCGAAGAAAACGTTCAAGTCTTTTTAGGCTCAAATCATATTCGTATTATTGATAGTGGCTTTTCATTTACCAGTAAATTAGTTGATGGTCGTTTTCCTGACTATCGTCGTGTTTTACCACGCAATGGTGATAAAGTACTCAACACCAGTAAAGAAAATTTACGACAACTATTATCCCGCGCTTCGATATTATCTAATGATAAGTTTAAAGGTGTCCGTCTTAATTTTTCTAAACACGAATTAAAAATTACCGCTAATAACCCTGAACAAGAACAAGCCGAAGAAATATTAGAAATTGATTTTCCTTACGAGGAAGTTGAAATAGGTTTCAATGTAAATTATGTTCTAGATGTTCTAAACGCAATAAAAGAGCCTGAGGTTAAATTTACTTTAGCCGATGCAAATAGTAGTGTAGTTATCGAAGGTGCTGAAAGTAACGAAGCTATTTATGTTGTTATGCCAATGCGACTTTAATGAGTATAGAAAAACTTACCGCTTATGATTTTAGAAATTTAGCAGCAGATACCATTGAATTAAACGATAATATAAATTTTATTATCGGTGATAACGGCAGTGGTAAAAGCAGTTTACTTGAAGCTATTTTTTACTTGGGTCATGGTAAGTCTTTTAGAACGTCGCAAGTTGAAAATTTAGTTACTCACAATAAAAGTAAATTCATTGTTAGTGCTAAAGACGATAAAGGATTACAGTTAGGTGTTGCCAAAGATTTTGCTACCGGCTTAACAGAAATTAAAATTGCTGGAGAAAAGCATAGACAGCTTTCTCAATTAGCAATAAATATTGCGGTACAAGTTATTACACCAGAAAGTTTTAAATTATTTTTTGGTGGACCGAAACAAAGAAGACGTTTCATTGATTTAGGATTGTTTCACGTGAAACATTCATTTTCAGATTGTTGGAAAGAATTTTCAAGAATACTAAAACAAAGAAATGCTTGTTTACGTAATAGGTCTGATGTTGATACCTTAGATTATTGGAGCCAAGTATTCTGCGAGGCATCGGTAAGGGTTGCAAAATTACGTGACGAATATATTAAGGAGCTTTCTTTAGAGCTTCAACCTTGGTTAGAGTTGATGTTGCCTAGTTTAGCTGAAGGTATATCGATATCTTATAGCCAAGGTTGGAATAGTAAAAAAACATTGAGTGATGTGTTATTACAAAATAGAGAGAGAGAAAAAAAAGCAGGCTTTAGTTTATACGGCGCACAAAAGTTTGATGTGAAATTTTTAACGGGTAATGTGGTGATCGACAATCAGTTATCACGTGGCCAACAAAAGTTGTTTTTACTGGCGTTAACTTTTGCGCAAGCTAAGTTAATAGAAAAAGTTAAGCGAGTAAAACCAATTTTATTAATTGACGATGTTGGTGCGGAACTAGATTTAAATTCTAGAACCTTATTAAACAACGCGATAAATAAATTAGACTGCCAAGTTATCATCACGGCAATTGATAAAATCGCAGTAGAACCCTTGGTTCCTACTGATAATAATTATAAGATGTTTCACGTGAAACATGGACAAATCTCAGCAATAGGTAAATAGGCTATACGCTATGACAGTAGAAAATGAATACGGCTCAGACAGTATCAAAGTTCTAAAAGGACTTGATGCTGTACGTAAAAGACCAGGAATGTACATTGGTGACACGGATGATGGCAGTGGCTTGCATCATATGGTATTTGAAGTTTTAGATAATTCTATCGATGAAGCCTTAGCAGGTCATTGTACTGAAATTGTTGTTAAAATACACATAGACGGCTCTGTATCGGTTAGAGATGATGGTCGTGGTATTCCAACTGACATTCACCCTGAAGAAGGTATTTCTGCTGCTGAAGTTATCATGACAGTACTTCATGCTGGTGGTAAATTCGGTGGTGAAGACTCTGGCTATAAAGTTTCAGGTGGTCTTCATGGTGTTGGTATTTCTGTAGTAAATGCTTTAAGTAGTAAGCTAAAACTGAATATTCGCCGAGCAGGTAAATTATTTGAGCAGATATATCACGAAGGTGTTGCTGAAGCTCCTTTAGCTGAAGTTGGTGTTAGTGATAAAACAGGTACTGAAGTACGTTTTTGGCCAAGTGAAAATACCTTCACAGATATTTTATTTCACTATGACTTATTAGTTAAACGTATCCGTGAGTTATCTTTCTTAAACTCTGGTATTTCAATTCGTTTAATTGATGAACGTGAAAAAGGCAAAGAAGACCATTTTAAATTTGATGGTGGTATTCAAGCTTTCGTCGATTACCTTAATACCAATAAAACACCCGTCAATGAAGAAATATTCTATTTTGATTTAGCGCGTGAAGACGGCATTATTGTTGAAGTTGCTATGCAATGGAATGATGGTTTCCAAGAAAGTATTCATTGTTTTACTAACAATATTCCTCAACGTGATGGTGGTACTCACTTAAGCGGTTTCCGTACTGCTTTAACACGTACACTAAATAGTTACATGGTTAAAGAAGGCCTTAATAAAACGAAGAAAGGTGGTAGCACAGAAACAAGTGCTTCGGGTGATGACGCTCGTGAAGGATTAACCGCGGTAATATCGGTTAAAGTTCCTGATCCTAAGTTCTCATCGCAGACCAAAGATAAATTGGTATCTTCAGAAGTAAAAACAGCTGTTGAACAAGCGATGGGCGAAAAACTTGGTGAATACCTTTTAGAAAAACCTTCTGTTGCTCGTACTATTATCATGAAGATTGTTGATGCAGCTAGAGCGCGAGAAGCTGCTCGTAAAGCCCGTGAAATGACGCGCCGTAAAGGTGCATTAGATATTGCTGGCTTACCGGGTAAATTAGCTGATTGTCAGGAAAAAGATCCTGCTCTTTCTGAACTATATATTGTCGAAGGAGACTCTGCTGGCGGCTCTGCCAAGCAGGGGCGAAATCGTAGAAACCAAGCAATATTACCGTTGAAAGGTAAAATTCTTAACGTTGAGAAAGCACGTTTTGATAAAATGATTTCATCACAAGAAGTTGGAACATTAATCACCGCCTTAGGTTGTGGTATTGGTCGCGATGAATATAATCCAGAAAAACTTCGTTATCACAGTATCATCATTATGACCGATGCCGATGTCGATGGTTCTCACATACGTACATTATTACTGACGTTTTTCTATCGTCAAATGCCAGAAATAATGGAACGTGGTCATATCTTTATTGCTCAACCACCACTTTATAAAGTGAAAAAAGGTAAGCAAGAGCGTTACATTAAAGATGATGACGGCTTAACAGAGTACTTAACAACGTTAGCTCTAGATAGTGCCGAGATTTATGTTAATGAATCAGCACCAGCTATTTCAGGCTTAGCTTTAGAACAGTTAGTGAAACAGTATCGTAAAACGCATGACATTATTAAGCGTGTTTCACGTCAAATACCTGCTGATATATTAGAAAAAATGATCTACAGCAGAGAAATTGTTAAAACTGATTTTCATGATAAAGCGTTAGTAGAAGCATGGGTTGGTGACTTAGTCGCACAATTAGACGAACAAGATGGTAATGGTTCTATCTATTCTGCAGATATTAAGCATGACCAAGAAAGAAATATCTACTATCCAAGTTTTAACGTTCGCCAACATGGTATTGATCATATTTATGATTGTGGTTATGAATTCATTCATTCAAAAGAATTTGAAACTATTTTTGGTTTAAATACTGCTATCAATGGTCTCATTGAAGAAGGTGGTTATGTTAAACGTGGTGAAAAAATTAAAACGGTTACTACTTTTGAAGACGCACTAACATGGTTAATGGCTGAATCTAAACGTGGTCAGTATATACAACGTTATAAAGGATTGGGTGAAATGAACCCAAGCCAGTTATGGGAAACCACCATGGATCCTGAAACTCGTCGTATGTTACAAGTTACCATTGAAGATGCTATTGCCGCGGATTTATTGTTCACTACATTAATGGGTGATCATGTTGAACCACGTAGAAACTTCATTGAAGCGAATGCGTTAAATGTAGCTAACTTAGATATATAGTTAAGCGCGTTATTTTAAAATTATAAATGCCCGGACATCAAATCTGGGCATTTTAACATTCTGCAATACGGTAATAGCTAAAGTAAATTGATTACCGAGTAAAAACTCAAAGTTTGTTAACTTGTTACTAGGTTAATAATAATGCAATCGGTATACTTAATATCATTAGCCGTTATCGGTAAAACTCACACGAATAATGAATCGGAAAATTATGAGTACGTTCAATATAAAAACATTTCAAGGATTAATCTTTCAGTTGCAAGACTACTGGTCACGCCAAGGTTGTGTCATCGTACAACCGCTTGATCTTGAAGTCGGCGCTGGTACTTTTCACCCAATGACATTTTTACGTTCTATTGGTCCTGAGCCAATGAGCAGTGCTTATGTTCAACCTTGTCGCCGTCCAACTGATGGCCGTTATGGTGAAAACCCTAATCGTTTACAACATTACTATCAATTCCAAGTCATGTTAAAACCTTCGCCGAAAAATATTCAAGAATTATACTTAAATTCTTTAAAAGAACTGGGCATTGATCCTTTAGTTCATGATATCCGCTTTGTTGAAGACAACTGGGAATCACCAACGCTAGGCGCTTGGGGATTAGGATGGGAGATTTGGTTAAACGGTATGGAAGTATCACAATTTACTTACTTCCAACAAGTAGGTGGCTTAGAGTGTACGCCAGTCACAGGTGAGATAACCTATGGCTTAGAACGCTTAGCTATGTATATCCAAAATGTTGATAGTATCTATGACCTAGTATGGGCTGATGGTCCTATGGGTACTGTACTTTATGGTGATGTTTTTCATCAAAATGAGGTTGAGCAGTCAACGTATAATTTTGAACATGCAGATGTCGATGCTTTGTTTAATACTTTTGATCAATGTGAAAAAGATAGCCAGAAGTTAATTGCAGCAGGTTTAGCATTACCCGCTTACGAGCAAGTTATGAAAGCCTCACACGCCTTTAACCTATTAGACGCTCGTCACGCTATTTCAGTGACCGAACGCCAACGTTATATACTAAGAGTCAGAACATTATCAAAAGCTTGTGCACAGGCTTATTACGATAAGCGTGAAGAATTAGGTTTTCCTCTTTGTAAAAATAATAATACTGCTGGTGGGAAATCATAATGAACACAGAAACACTACTAATAGAGCTAGGTACTGAAGAATTACCACCGAAGTCATTAAAAAATCTTGCCGTTACATTTTATCAGCAAATAAAAGATCAACTAGATAGCGCAGGTTTAACTTACGAAGATATTCAATGGTTTGCTACACCACGTCGTTTAGCGGTAAAGGTCAGTCAGTTAGTTGAAAAACAGGCCGATAAAGAAATTGAAAAACGGGGTCCAGCCATTGATGTAGCATTTGATGCTGAAGGCAATCCTAGCAAAGCCGCGCAAGGTTGGGCACGTTCCAATGGTATTAGTGTTGAAGAAGCTCAGCGCTTAAAGACTGACAAAGGTGAATGGTTATTACATCGTGCGACACAAACAGGAAAAACCATAGCAGAGTTAATTCCTGCTATGGTCAATATTGCGGTAAGTAAACTACCTGTTCCTAAACCTATGCGTTGGGGCAGTACTCGTACTCAATTTATTCGCCCAGTCCATACCTTGACCATAATGTTTGGCGCAGAAATCATTGTCGGTGAAACTTTAGAAGTAAGTTCAAGTAATGTTGTCACGGGACATCGTTTTCATCATGAAGGTTTCGTTACTTTAGCGCATGCAAATGAATACGAAGACAAACTAACGTCGGCATTCGTTCAAGTTAATTACCAAGAGCGCCAAGCATTAATTTTGTCAGAAATTAATAAAGCCGCTCAGCAATTAGATGGTGTTGCATTAATTGACGATGAGTTATTGGAAGAAGTTACTGGTTTAGTTGAATGGCCGGTAATATTAATTGGTAGTTTTGACAAAGCCTTTTTAGATGTTCCCGCTGAACCACTTATTTATTCAATGAAAGATCACCAAAAATACTTTCCGGTAAATGATAAAAATGGTCAGTTATTAAATAAGTTTATTTTTGTAACCAACATTGAAAGTAAAGACCCTATTCAAGTGATTAAGGGCAATGAAAAAGTCATTCGTCCACGCTTGGCAGATGCGGAGTTTTTCTTTAAAACGGATAAGAGCAAAACGTTAGCGTCACGTTTAGAAAGTTTATCATCGGTATTATTTCAGAAACAGTTAGGAACATTAAAAGAGAAATCTGAACGTATTGCTTCATTAAGCGCAGTTATTGCCGGACAAATAGGCGAGAACACGGAACAAGCAAAACGAGCAGGTTTACTCAGTAAAACTGATTTGATGTCTGATATGGTTTTAGAGTTTCCTCAAGTACAAGGTACTATGGGTAAATATTACGCTGAGAATGATGGCGAAGCACCTGAAGTTGCTCAAGCCTTAGAAGATCAATATAGACCTCGCTATGCTGGTGATGCCTTACCTGAAGGTAATATTGGTTGTGCAGTCGCTATTGCAGATAAAATTGACAGCTTAGTGGGTATTTTTGGTATTAACCAAGCTCCTAAAGGTGATAAAGACCCTTTTGCGTTACGTCGTGCGGCAATTGGTTTGATTCGAATTATCATCGAGAAAAAATTACCATTAGATATCAATACCTTAATTGAAGAGAGTGTTAGTTTATACGGTGAAAAACTTTCAAATGAAAACGTTAATGTCCAAGTTGTTGATTTTGTTTTGGGTAGATTTAGAGCCTATTACCAAGAGCAAGGTATATCAGTTGACGTTATTCAAGCAGTATTAGCCAATGCGCCAACTGAACCTTTAGACTTTGAAAAACGTATTAAAGCGGTAAGTCACTTTAAATCATTGGAACAAGCCGCAACACTAGCTGCCGCTAATAAACGTGTTGGTAATATTTTAGCTAAATTTAGCGGTGAACTTTACCCAACGTTTAAAGCTGATTTAGCCACTGAAACACAAGAAAAAGCGTTAGCTGAAGCATTTAATGAAGTGAAAGCTACGATTGCACCGATGATGTTGGCAAAAGATTACCAGGCGGCATTAACAGAGCTTGCTTGTTTAAAAGCACCGATAGACAACTTTTTTGATAATGTTATGGTGATGGCTGACGATGAAGCGATAAAAACTAATCGTTTAACGCTATTAAATGAAATTAGGAATAGTTTCTTTGCGATTGCTGATGTTGCACTTTTACAATAGGTAAGCGTTAGTCGTATCGACACTTACTTATTAGTGCTGAATATTTAAAAAGGGAAAGTGTTAAGCTTTCCCTTTTTTGATCAAATAAAGGAAAGGTTTTTCATGAGTTTGTTGGGCGATAAGTTCATGATCCATAAAACGACAAAAACTGGGTATATCTCTAGTTGTGGAAGGGTCGTCTGCCGTTATTAATAAAGTTTCTTGAGCGGAAATTTTTCGAATCGATTTCCTTACCATCATGACGGGCTCTGGGCAACGTAACCCAACAGCATCTAATAAATGGTCGGGATTTTTGAAAACATCTTCAGGGTTATTATTCATGGTGATATACAAAGGAGATAATTAATAAGGCAATGTTAGCAAAAAAAATGAAAGCAGGGTATCAAGACTAAATTTTATTTATAAAAACTAAATTATCATTACCTTGTAACGACTTTAAAAGCTAATTTATTGATGATAAGTATCAAGCATTACAGAATGCTAATTTCACTTGCTTTGTTGGGCTATGCATGAAAAATTAAGGGTAACTGCTAACTAGTCTGTTAAGGGTAGAGTTACAGATGTAAACAGAAATATATTTAGGTAGAACGGGTCAATTAACGGCCAAGGGAAGTAAATTTTCTTATAATTAAGGTAACGCTATGTTTCGTTTAACATCGTCAGTGTTAATAATATTCTCACTTTTCCTCTCAAGTACAATTAGTGCAACAACATCAATAAGTCAAACCAGTATTCGTGATGCATTTCAAGAAGCAGAAAAGTACGTCTGGCAACCCAATTCATTGCATTATCAAACCTTGTATCAGCAGTTACACTATTACCCATTGCAGCCTTACTTAGATCAGCAACGATTAATGCATGGTATGAATATGTCATATACAGGTGAAATTAGTCAGTTCCTTGAAACATATCGCGGATCACCACTCGACTGGCCACTGCGTAAAAAATGGCTGAACTATTTAGCTAAACAAGACAACGCATTATTATTTCAGGACTTCTTTAAGCCGACCTCTGATGTGGAATTAACCTGTCAGTATTATCGTTATCAATTACAATCAGGCGTGGCGGAGTCAAAAATTTTACCTGAAGTCACTAAACTATGGGTGGTAGGAAAGTCTCAGCCGAAAGTGTGTGATCCACTTTTTACGCTTTGGCAAAAAGCAGGTTATAGAACCGATGAACGTATATGGCAACGTATAGCTCTGGCTGCAGATGGCGGTAAACACACCTTAATCCCTTATTTGACTCAACTACTACCAAAAAAAGATCAGTATTTAGGCAGCTTATGGCATAAAGTGCGACGTGATCCTGCCTACATTAGCAATATGAAACGCTTTCCACAGAAATCTGTTAAAGAAGCCTCTATTGCCGCTTATGGTTTAAAACGTTTAATTTGGCGTGACTCTGAAAAAGCGTTAAAGACATATAGTAAGGCTATCGAAGTATTACCTTTTTCAGAAGCACAACAACAGCAAATTGTTTTAAAATTCGCTATTGCGTTAGCCAGTAAAAACCATAAAAGCTCAGCGACATGGCTAGCTAAAGTGGATGAGAAACTGCAGTCGACAAACATTGTGCAATGGAGAATGGCTGATCTACTTAGAGCTCAAGATTGGCCAGCGATTAAAGCTGATTTAAGGGCACTACCTGAAACATTACACCAGAAAAATCAATGGCGCTACTGGTATGGACGTAGCCTACTTGAAACTGGAGAAACAGCACTAGGGCATGAAGTATTAAGTGAACTAGCGAATAAACGTCATTACTATGGGTTCCTTGCCGCAAGTGCTATAAAGCAAAGTGTTAACCTACAAAATTATCCATTAGCGATTACTGATGCTGAAAAAGTCGACTTATTGAAAAACCCAGCAGCAAAGCGGGCTTTTGAATTCTTCCATATTGGACGTTTTCATCAAGCTCGGCTTGAATGGAATTATTGGTTATCGCAGTTAAGTGATCGAGAAAAATTGGCCGCATCAAGAATAGCTTATGAAGCACAGTGGTTTGATCGCGCCATTTTTACCTTATCTAAAGTGGGTTATTTGAATGATGTTGATTTACGTTTTCCATTAGCATTTGCTGATGAAATAACGCATTCATCCGGAATTTACAAAATAAACCCTGCCTGGGCATTTGCAATAGCGCGCAGAGAGAGCTCATTTATGGCCGATGCTAACTCACCCGCAGGCGCAAAGGGGTTAATGCAAGTTATGCCCGCAACAGCTAAACATTTACAGAAGCGTAAAGTGACTAACAAGCGTTTATTGAATGCGAAAGACAATATAAAGCTAGGTACAAAGTATTTAAAGCGTTTACTTGACCGACATGATGGTAATCAAGTGCTTGCTACAGCAGCTTATAATGCCGGTCCGTATCGTGTTCGGAGTTGGTTAAAAGGCTTGGAGCCTATGCCAGCGGATATTTGGATAGAGACGATTCCCTATAAAGAAACACGTGAGTATGTGAAAAGTGTTATGGCGTATCAAGAAATATATCAAATAAAAGTAGGGCAGGATGTATCACTCTTTGATCAGATATTTACGATGAGTATTGCTCAGTAAATTCAAACGTTAGAAGAGTATGATATGATATTGGAAAATTTTCAGAGGCGCGATCAATGATCAAATTAGCAACACTTTACCCAGCCCATATTAGCGAACTTCAGCAACGGTCGAAGTCTGTTTTAAAACGTGAGAATCTACAAGGTTTAGTGATTCATTCTGGTCAAGAAATTAAAGTATTTCTCGATGATTATGGTTACCCCTTTAAAGTGAATCCTCATTTTAAAGCTTGGTTACCATTAGTGAATATTCCCAATTGCTGGTTGATTATTAATGGTGAAGATAAACCAACACTTATCTATTACCAACCTGTTGATTTTTGGCATAAAATCACACCTTTAGCTAATGACTATTGGAATGATTTTTTTGATGTTAAAGTGCTGACCAAAGCGACTGATGTTGAGAAATTGCTACCCTATGATAAAACCGATTTTGCCTACATAGGCGAACATATCGAAGTAGCAAAAGCGCTAGGATTTAAAAATATAAACCCTGAGCCTTTACTTAATTACATACATTATCATCGCGCTTATAAAACGCAATATGAACAAGAGTGTTTACGTAAGTCGAACGCGATTGCTGTTACTGGTCATAAAGCGGCAAAAAGCGCTTTCTTGCAAGGCTCGTCAGAGTTTGATATTCAGCAAGCCTATTTAAAAGCAACCAATCATACCGGTGACGAAACACCTTATGGCAATATTGTTGCACTGAACACGAATACCTCAATTTTACATTACACCGCTTTAGACCGTGGTGTACCGCAAGCACATCGTTCATTTTTAATTGATGCAGGCGCAAGCTTTAATGGTTATGCCTCTGATATAACACGTACTTATTCATTTAAACGAGATAAGTTTGCTGAATTGATTGCCCGCATGAACAAATTGATGCTCAATGCTGTTGATGGCTTAAAACCCGGGAAAAGCTATGTCGATTTACATATTGAAACCTATCGTGATATTGGTAATGTCTTACATGAATTCGGCTTTATTAATGTTGATGTTGATACAGCAGTTGAAACGGGTATTATTTCAACCTTCTTTCCGCATGGTTTAGGTCATCATTTAGGCTTACAAACTCATGATGTTGGCGGCTTTATGGCCGATGAACGCGGTACTCATGCTAATACACCAGAACAACATCCTTTTTTACGTACTTCACGTATTATTGAAAGTAATCAAGTATTTACCATTGAACCAGGCTTATATTTTATTGAATCATTATTGGCCGATCTTAAAGCTTCAAAAAATGGCAAAATGATAAATTGGGAAAAAATAGAGGCTATGCGTCCATTTGGTGGCATTCGTATTGAAGATAATATTATTGTTCATCAATTGCATAACGAAAATATGACCCGTGAATTAGAGTTGAAATAACCCTTAAGACTATATTTACGACTTTATATTTTATGAACAAACCTTACAAAGTAGCGGCTAACAGTATTGTTGATGAAACAATCGTTAGCCGTAGTCGTTTTATTTGTTTTATTTCCCCATGTACAAGCCACGAAGAGGCTAAAGAACTATTAATTAAGTGTCGAAAATTACATCCTCAAGCAAGCCATCATTGCTATGCATTTCTCACAGGAAAACCAGATGATAGCCAAGGTTATGGCTCTTCTGATGATGGTGAACCTTCGGGTACAGCAGGACGACCGATGTTAGCTGTTTTACAAGGAGGTGATGTTGGTGAGTTATGTGCAATAGTTGTTCGTTATTTTGGCGGTACTAAGCTCGGTACGGGTGGGTTACAACGGGCTTATGGTGGCAGTGTTCGTCAAGCATTATTGTTAGTAGAAACAAGTACAAAAGTTCCTATGGTAGAAAAGCAATTAACGTGCGATTACGGACAGATAAACGATGTCTTGTATTTTGTTGAACAAGCTAAGGGTGAAATTATTCAACAAGACTTTGCCGCTCAAGTAGAATTGATTATAGCGTTACCTGAAGAACAACTAACAAAAGTTAAGCAACAATTACAAACGCTTTCTGCCGGGTTATTAACCCTTAGGTCTACTGACCCTAATATAAGATAATATCAGATAAAAAAGGACACCCTCATGCCACATTGTATTATCGAATATTCACAAGAACTGGCTCAAGAACTAGATATTAAAGAAATTATGTCTGCCGTTTTTGCAGGAGCAGTTAAGTCTTTATTATTTTCTCCGACTGATATTAAAGTAAGAGCAACACCCTTTACATATTTTACTGTGGGAAATGAAAGTCAAACTAGCAATAATCAACAAAGGTTTATTCATGTTTGTTGCAAAATCCTGTCAGGTCGCAATTTAGAACAAAGGCAAGAGCTATCTAAACTCGTGTTAAGTCATCTAAATTCCTTTGCTATTAAATCAATTTCAATTAGCGTCGAAATAGTCGATATGGAACGTGAATCTTATAATAAACGTGTCAGCTGAATAAATTAAAGACGAAATAGGTGATTTAAAGTCGCAGTGTTTATCTTTATGCTTTATCATCAAAAAACATGTGGTCGATGACTTTACTGAATAATAAAAATTAACTCGTGCAAATAAAAAATATCATTCGAATTCTTGGCTTACTGGTTGCTCTGTTGAGTGTAACCATGTTACCGCCTGCTTTAATTGCACTATTATACCGTGATGGTGGTGGTGTCTCCTTTCTGACTGCATTTCTGTTTTGCTTATTTGCAGGTTTACTTGCTTGGTATCCGTTTAAAAATGAAAAAAGTGACTTGCGCGCACGTGAAGGCTTTTTAATTGTCGTTTTATTCTGGGTAGTACTGGCGAGTTTCTCTGCGGTGCCCCTTTTGCTCTTAGACAAGCCTAATTTATCTGTTGCAGATGCTTTTTTTGAATCATTTTCTGGCTTAACAACAACTGGGGCGACCATCTTAAAAGAGATTGATGGTTTACCGCATGCAGTACTTTGGTATCGCCAGCAATTACAGTGGCTTGGCGGTATGGGTATTATAGTTTTAGCGGTTGCCGTTTTACCTATGCTAGGTATTGGTGGTATGCAGCTTTACCGTGCTGAAACACCGGGACCGGTTAAAGATTCAAAAATGACGCCGCGCATTGCCGATACAGCAAAACATTTATGGTATATATATTTATTTTTAACTATTGCCTGTGCGATTAGTTATTGGGGAGCAGGCATGTCTATCTTTGATGCCATTTGTCATGCTTTCTCAACAATTGCTATCGGGGGTTACTCTACACATACCGACAGTATCGGCTATTTTAATAGCCCCGCGATAAATTTTGTTTGTGTGTTTTTCTTGCTGATCGCTGGGGTAAATTTTGCGCTGCATTTTGCTGTATTGCACAGTCGCTCCTTAAAAAATTACTTCTTCGATCCAGAATTTAAAGTCTTTATTGCTATCCAATTTGTCTTAACACTCATTTGTTTAATTGTGCTGTTAGCAACAGGCACTTACGAAGATGGTTTTGAAGCATTCGACCAAGCCTTATTCCAGTCAGTCTCTATTAGTACCACCGCCGGCTTTGCAACAACCAGCTTTGCCGATTGGCCGACATTACTGCCAATACTCTTAATCTTTGCCAGTTTTATTGGTGGCTGTGCGGGGAGTACAGGTGGCGGAATGAAAGTTGTACGAGTGGTACTTTTATATCTACAAGGCTTACGAGAATTAAACCGTTTAGTACATCCTAAAGCCGTTTTTACGATAAAATTAGGTCGTAAAGCTTTACCTGATCGTGTTGTTGAAGCGATATGGGGCTTTTTCTCAGCTTATGCTGCGGTATTTATTATTTGTATGTTGTTACTGCTTGCCACAGGTATGGACGACATTACGGCTTTTACAGCAGTGGCTGCTTGTCTGAATAACTTAGGTCCAGGCTTAGGTGCTGTAGCCGCAAATTTTGCTGAGATCACCGATTTCAGTAAATGGGTATTAATTGTTGCTATGCTCTTTGGGCGATTAGAAATATTTACTTTATTAGTACTCTTTACTCCAGGTTTCTGGCGCTCTTAGATGTAGAGTATAGTGTAATAATAGAAACGAAAAACCCCAGATAAATCTGGGGTTTTTTATGTCTCGAGATTCACTTTTTATCTTAATAAAATGTTAGCGCGTCAACATGGAAAAGTTTCTCTACATCATAAATATAACGTTTATTGACTAAGAAAAGAATAACATGATCTTCTGACATTATCTTAGTGTCAGAGTGAGCAATTAACACTTCATCCTGTCTAACAATGGCGCCAATGGTGGTCCCCGGCGGCAACTTTATTGCTTGAATGGTTTTACCGACTACTTTTGAAGATTTTTCATCACCTTTAGCAATAATTTCAATCGCTTCTGCAGCACCACCACGTAAGCTATATACGTTATCAATACTACCACGGCGTACATGTGTCAATAATGCCGAGATAGTAGCGTGTTGCGGTGATACGGCAATATCGATATCGCTGCCATGTACTAAATCTATATAAGCACTTCGCTGAATTAGCACCATCGCTTTACGTACACCTAAGCGTTTTGCTAACAAAGATGACATGATATTTGCTTCATCGTCGTTGGTGACCGCAATAAACACATCGAATTGATCAATATGTTCTTCGAGTAACAGTTCTTGGTCGGAAGAGTCACCAATAAAAACTAAGGTATCATTGAGCTCAGAGGCTAAGTATTCCGCACGCTTTGGTGAACGTTCAATAAGTTTAACTTGATGATTTTTTTCTAAGATTTTAGCTAAGCCGGCGCCTATATTACCACCGCCAGCGATCATAATTCTTTTATATGAGGCTTCAAGTTTTTGCAGTTCATTCATTACCGCACGAATATGGATAGTGGCAGCAATAAAAAACACTTCATCATCTGCTTCAATAACGGTAGTACCCAGCGGACGGATAGGTTTTCCGTTACGATAAATAGCCGCTACTCGTGTGTCAACATTAGGAATATGCTCGCGCAAAGTTGACAGGGCATGACCAACCAATAACCCCCCGTAATAAGCTTTTACGGCAACTAAACTGACTTTTCCTTGGGCAAACTCTAAGACTTGTAGTGCGCCAGGGTAATCAATTAAACGCGCAATATCACGAGTAACTAATTGTTCTGGAGCAATAACATGGTCTACGGGTATGTTTTTTGATTGAAAGAGTTCTTTTTGGTAGCGTAATATTTGTGATGAACGAATTCGGGCTATTTTATTTGCGGTGTTAAATAAAGTATAACAAATTTGGCAGGCGAGCATATTCGTTGCATCATCACTACTTACCGCGATAACCAACTCGGCATCCTCTGCACCCGCTTGCTTTAATACATCAGGGTGACAGCCATTACCAATAACAACTTGCAAGTCCATTTTATCTTGTAATTCATGCAAGGTTTCTGCGTTGGTATCAATGAGCGTAATATCGTTACGCTCACCAACAAGATTTTCAGCTAATGTTCCGCCCACTTGCCCTGCGCCAATTATTATTATTTTCATAAGTTAACTTTCATTTTTAGTCTTTAAGCGGCAAGGTTGAAAGATCATCAGAGCCTATATTGTTTTTTCTAATTTAGCGTAATAAAAACCGTCCATTGATTGCTCATTTGGCAAGATTTGCCAGCCTATGTCGGTTTTTTCATTTGTTATTGGTACTAATTTAGCATTGTTATTCTCAGATAAGAACTCTTCTATCTGTTGAATATTTTCTTCGGGTAAAATACTACAGGTTGCATAAAGCAAAATACCGCCAGGTTTAAGTAAAGACCAAATGTTTTTTAATATTTGTTGCTGCAATATTGCCAGTTTTTCAATGTCTTCTGCTTTTCTCAACCATTTTATATCGGGGTGGCGACGAATTACACCGGTAGCCGAGCAGGGGGCGTCGAGTAAAATACGGTCGAAAAGTTGTCCATCCCACCATTCTTGTGAAGCAGCATCAGCAGTAATTACCTCGGCTGATAAGTTAAGGCGCGATAAGTTTTCTTCTACTCTTAATAAACGACTTTCTTCAATATCAATGGCCGTCATTTTTGCTAAGTCAGGGGTTAATTCTAGAATGTGGCAAGTTTTACCACCTGGGGCAGCACAACAATCAAGCACAAAGTCACCCGCTTGAGTATCGAGTAATATCGCGGCTTGTTGAGCCGCACCATCTTGAACTGAGATCCAACCATCAATAAAGCCAGGAAGCTTATTAACATCTACAGCAGCAACGAGTTTAATCGCTGATGATTTATCGTCAACGAGTGCTACAGGGATTTCTGCTTGCTCGAGTAAAGCTAAATATTCAGTCACATTATGGTGGCGTTGATTGACTCTTAACCACATCGGCGGTCGCTCTAAATTAGCATTAAGAATTTCTTGCCATTGATCAGGGTAAGCGTTTTGTACCTTTTTGATAAACCAGCTTGGGTGTGAATATTTTATTGGATCAGGTAACTTCGCTGCGATTTCTGCTGCATCGTCTTTGGCTAGGTTACGTTGAACATTACGTAAGACACCATTAATTAAACCTCTTAAAAAGTCGCACTTTAAAGGTTTTGTTGCTGCTACTGTTTCACTTACCGCCGCGTGGTCAGGAATGCGCGTATGCTTTACTTGATATATGCCCACTAGAATAAGAAAGTGGCCAACCCGTTGTTTACCTTTTAATGGCTTATCCATTAACTGGCGTAAGTCATATTCAAGTGCCGGTAAATACCGTAAAACGCCGTAACAAAGTTCTTGTAAAAGTCCTTTATCTTTACCTTCTACTTTTGCTTGAGCTTTGGGTAACTCATCGCTAAGGCTTCTGCCTTTATCAACAACAGCAAAACAACACCTTGCCGCTAGGGCTCTAATATTAGTCGCCATTATTGTTCACTCATGTTGTTTGCAGTTAAATTATTGATATGGCTGTTTTCAGCAAACCATAGTGCTTTTCCGTTTAAAATATCACGCACTGGCATTGGCTTTTTACCGGGTAATTGCAATGATTCTAAGCACAGTGAACCTGAAGTTGTAGCAACAGTAACGCCGTTTTTATTTGCCGAAATTATTGTTCCAGGCAGGCAACCATGAGCCTCATCAGTATAGCTGGCTTGCCAAACCCGAATACGATGTTCGATATTTTTTTCATCAGTAAAGGTAAATTGTGCAACTGGCCATGGTATATAAGCACGAACTTTACGATGAAGTTCTACAGCGGGTAATTGCCAATCTAATTCTGCTTCATCTTTATCAAGTTTGGCCGCATAGTTAGCTAAATTATTATCTTGGGGCTCGGCGCTATGCTTGTTCTCAGCCATTAAATCAAGCGTGCTTAGTAAAGCAATAGGGCCGATATCGGCTAATTTTTCATAGAGTGTGGCGCTAGTATCTTGTTGAGTAATTTCACAGGTTGCTTTAGCTATCATGTCTCCGGTATCTAAACCTTTGTCCATCTGCATAATCGTCACACCTGTTTCTTTATCACCGGCCTCTAATGAACGTTGAATAGGTGCGGCGCCACGCCATTTTGGCAATATCGAGCCATGTACATTTACACAGCCTAAACGCGGCGCTTCTAAAATAACCATTGGCAATAATAAGCCGTAAGCGACAACAACCATAATATCAGCATTATAACTGGCTAGCTTTTCTTGATCGCCAGCGTCTTTAAAATTAACTGGTTGCTCAACAACAATACCATGCGATAAAGCGAGTTCTTTGGTAGCACAAGCGGTTAGCTTTTTACCACGTCCAGCACGTTTATCGGGTGGACAGTAAACCGCGACCACTTCATGATGAGAGTTAATTAGCGCCGCCAGATGTTGTGCAGCAAAGTCTGGCGTGCCAGCAAAAATAATTTTAAGAGCTTTTGACAAAGTTTTATTCCGAATTATATTAATAAAAACAATAATTAATTGTTGGCTAAACGAGCTTCTTTTTCTAGTTTTGCTTTTATCCGCTGGCGTTTTAATGGTGATAGATAATCAACAAATAACTTACCATCTAAATGATCTAATTCATGCTGTATACAAACTGCGAGTAACTCAGTTGCATTTAAGGTAAAGGCTTGTCCTTCACGATCGAGCGCTTTCACGGTAACTTCTGTGTAGCGGTCAACTTTTGCGTAACAACCGGGCACAGATAAACAACCTTCTTCATTGATTTCGGTCGTATCACTATGGCTAATTATTTCTGGGTTAATCAAGACATAAGACTGGTCTTCGTCTTCTGAAACATTAATGACGACAATACGTTGATGGATATTGACCTGGGTGGCAGCTAAACCAACACCGTTCTCTTCTCGCATGGTCTCAAACATGTCATCAATTATTTGTTGTACATCACTGTTAATATCTTCTACAGGTAACGCTTTAGTGCGCAAGCGTTCGTCAGGAAATCTAAGTACGTTTAAAATAGTCATAAATATTCAAATAATTCGCGAAATATCGCATTGAGTGTTATGTTTCAATTTTAGCTATTAAATATAATTAATAATAGTGGTTTAGGCTAAAAGCTTAATATATCTGTTTAATAGGCGAACTATCATGCTAATACGTAGTTTTTTGTTAATACTCTGCTTATCTTTTTCAGTATTGGTTACTGCTGATGAGTTAACATTAAATAAAAATGCCCCAAAATCTTACTTTGTTAAAAAGGGGGATACTTTGTGGGATATTTCAGCAATATTTCTCAAGCAGCCTTGGCTCTGGCCAAAGTTGTGGCGATTGAATCCTGATATTGATAATCCTCATTTAATTTATCCTGGTGACGAGCTTCGTTTAGTTTTTGACGAAAAAGGGCAACCAATGTTAGTGCGAGGAAAGCCTGAACTTAAATGGTCGCCCCGAGCACGAGTTAAATTAAAAGATCAATCTGCTATTTCAAGTTTATCCTTGGACGTGATTGCGCCTTATATTAATTACAGTAGCATTTTATCTGAAGATGACATTGCAAAGCTCCCTTATATACTAGGGAGTGATGAAGGTTATAACTCTAGTATTGACGGCTTTAATCTCTATGTAAACGGCGAATTAGAGTTAGGCAAAGGTTATGGTATATATCAGAAAGAAAAGCCTATTTATGACCCTGAAACACAAGAACTTTTAGGCTACAACATTAGTGTTGTAGGTACCGGAAAAGTCTTACGCACCGGTGATATTGACAATAAAGTGCCTGCTACCTTGTATGTCGATGGCGTTAAAGAAGAAATTCGTTCCGGTGATTTCATTCTGCCCGTCAATGAAAACCAACAATACCCGTCATTTTTTAGTCTAAAGCCAGCGACTAAGTCGTTACGTGGACTAATTATCAACAGTATGAGTGGGTTAAGTGAATTTGGAAAACTCGACGTCGTAATGATTAATCGTGGCGCCGAACATGCCGTTGAGCAAGGAGATATTGTTTCGGTAAAACGAATCAGCCCAGGTGTTGTTGAAACAAGTAACGGCCCAACGTATAGCAAAGATGCTTCACGGTGGAATCGTATGGCAAATGTTGAGAGCTCTGATTATAAAATGCCAGAAGAGGTTGTTGGCGAAATGATGATTTTTAAAGTGTATCAGCAAGTGAGTTTAGCGCTCGTTATGCGTTCAAGTAAACCGCTTCGATTACAAGATATTATTACTTCACCCGTGGAAAACTAACCAACAGGCAATTCATCTTAATTTACAAGTAAAACCGCTGTACTTAGGGAGAAGACAGTGACAATAAAGTATAATTTAGCTGTTATCCCTCAACAGGGTGATGAGTATAAAAAGAAAAGCGCGAGTCACTTTTGGCTGGCGCTTAAGCTTATACCACGCCTAGCTATCGATAAAAAATTAAGACTTGTTGAACTCTTTGGGGTAGAGCAGCTTTTTCATTCCTCACAAGAACTGTCATCATTAAACCTTACTCAAAAACAGATAGCGGCGATTAGATCTCCTGATTGGCAAAGAATTTCTGAAATTATTGCCGCCACTGAACGATGTATTAGTGCCATTATTCCTTTTGTTGACTCTCGTTACCCTTCACAGTTAAAGCAAATTTATGATCCGCCATTGGTTTTATTTGCCCAAGGAAATATTAGCCTATTAAACCAAATGCAAATTGCCATGGTCGGTAGCCGAGATGCCAGTATTAATGGTCGAGAGAATGCGTTTAAATTTGCACAACAGTTAGCAAATGCTGGATTAGTGGTCACGAGTGGTTTAGCGCTAGGTATAGATGGCGCCGCTCACCAGGGAACGTTATCGGCAGGAGGTAAAACCATCGCGGTTGTCGCGACCGGTTTAGATCAGGTCTATCCAGCAAGACATAGATTATTAGCAAAAAACATTCTAGACAATGACGGTGCTATTATCAGTGAATTTCCTCCAAACACCCCACCTAAGCCAGGTTATTTCCCCAAACGAAATAGATTGATTAGTGGTTTAAGTGTGGGGGTGCTGGTGGTTGAAGCCACTATTAAAAGTGGCTCTTTGGTAACCGCTCGTTGCGCCATAGAACAAAATCGTGACGTGTTTGCTATCCCAAGTACCATTAATAACCCACAAGCTAAAGGGTGTCACTGGCTGATTAAACAAGGTGCTAAACTTGTCGATAATATTGCCGATATAGTTGATGAATTAGATCTACTGCCACAAAGAGGTCTACACTTAACGATAAACAAAGAGAAAGAACAACGCTTAGAAAAAAGTCAAAAACAACACTTGTTTAACGATTCATTGTTAGCTAGTGTGGGTTATGAAATCACCCCCGTAGATATGGTGGTTTCACGAAGCAAATTACCGATAGATGTCGTACTAACTCGGTTAACAATGTTAGAGCTTAAAGGTCTGGTTGCTACGGTTCCAGGGGGTTACCTAAGAGTAAAATAGGGGCTAATTATGTTTGATATACTGATGTATCTTTTTGAAAACTATATACATAGTGAAGCCGAAATCATGGTGGATCATGAGTCATTAACGGATGAACTTACCCGAGCAGGTTTTCATCAAGACGAAATATATAAAGCGCTAAGTTGGTTAGAAAAGCTAGCAGCACTTCAAGACACCGATGCTTATCCGTATTTAACGCGAGTAGGGCGTCGCTCAGTACGTGTCTATGTTGATGATGAAATGCAATTACTTGATGTTGAGTGTCGAGGTTTTCTTTTATTTTTAGAGCAAGTGAATGTCCTAGATTTTACCACACGAGAAATGGTTATTGACCGCGTGATGGAGTTAGATACTAAGTTCTTCTCGATTGATGATTTAAAGTGGGTGGTACTTATGGTGTTATTTAACGTGCCAGGTAAAGAAAATGCTTACTCGCAAATGGAAGATCTTATTTTTGATGAGCAAGAAGGTCCATTACATTAAGTGTCAATCGTATAACTCGCTTAAGTTTGGCTAATCGTGGCATAATAACGTTAACAATATTCTAGTGATTGCATTATGCCTAATTCTGATAAACCCTTATTTTCACAGAACGAACATGCTTTAGAAAAAGCGTATGAAGTGTGCCCAGAATGTGGCAGTGAAATTGTTATAAAGAATAGTAAGTCGGGAAAGTTTTTTGGTTGTGCTTCCTATCCTGCCTGCGATTTCACTCGTCCAGTTGTTGAACACGAACGTGTCGAAGATAAAATTTTAGCTGGAACTGAATGCCCAGAGTGCCAACATGAACTTGCGGTTAAACAAGGGCGATATGGAATGTTTATCGGTTGTTCCAATTATCCCCAATGCCATCATATTGAAGATACTAGTGGTCAAGAAGACGTTGGCGTAGCTTGCCCACAGTGCCAGAAAAAGGGTAAGCAAGCCGAATTAATTGAGCGTACCAATCGCTATGGAAAAACATTTTATTCTTGTGAACAATATCCTAAATGCAAGTATGTCCTTAATTATCCACCCGTTGCTGAAAATTGCCCTGAATGCCATTGGCCGATATTAGTGAAGCGTAAAATGGCGAGTGGTAACGTCATAATCTGTCCAGAAAAGAAATGCACCTATAAGCGTAAAGAGATATAATACGCGCAATTATTTAACTAAACTTCTGGAGAGACAAAATGTCATCAACTTTTGTTGCAATTTTAATGGGTTCAGATTCTGACCTACCTGTTATGCAAGCAACCATCAGCGTTTTAAAAACATTTGGTATTGAACATGAAGTACGTGTTCGTTCAGCACATAGAACCCCTGATGCTGCTAAAGCTTACGTAAAAGATGCCGAAGAACGTGGCTGTAAAGTCTTTATATGTGCTGCAGGTTTAGCGGCTCATTTAGCTGGTGCTGTTGCAGGAATGACCACACGTCCAGTTATTGGTGTTCCAATTGATAACGGACCATTACAAGGTCATGATGCCTTACTTTCAACGGTTATGATGCCTGGTGGAATACCGGTTGCAACAGTTGCTATTGGTAAAGCTGGTGCAAAAAATGCGGGTTATTTAGCCGCACAAATATTAGGTGTTGCTGATCCGTCTATTGCAGAAAAAGTAAAAGCAGAACGCGCTGCTAATGTTATTGCTTTACTTGCAAAAGATGAAGCGATGCAAGAAAAATTAACATAAATTTTATGTGTTATTTGAGAAACCAGCTACTTGCTGGTTTTTTTATGTCCAAAATTTACCCTGATATTTTTGTTTAGCTAAAATATAAATATTCCGCTAGATATTTACTGCGATCGAATGTGAATACCCCAATTCCCCCATTAGACCAAAGGATAATTTTTATACGCAATAATAGGCGTAAACTATCCTCAGTAAGTGCAGAAGTTAAGTAGCACTAAATAGCTACCAGCACCGTAATATAATGAGGAAAGTCGATGAACAATATTTATGACCAAGGCTTAGACAAAGTTGCAGCCAATAGCCAGCCTTTAACACCGATTAACTTTTTAAATCGAACCGCCGACGTACATCCTGAACGCGTTGCCATCATTCATGGTAAACAAAAAATTACTTATCGTGAATATCGTAATAATGTTAGACGCTTAGCCTCTGCATTAATGCAACGCGGTGTTAAGCCCGGTAATACAGTAGCCATCATGGCGGCTAATATTCCTGCCTTTCTAGACGCCCATTATGGTGTGCCGTTAACGGGTGCAGTATTACATTCTATAAACATTCGTTTAGACGCTGAAAGTATTGCTTTTCTTTTCGACCATGGCGAATGTGATGTACTCTTAACCGATACGGCATTTTCTTGTGTGGTAAAAAAAGCACTAACCTTATGTTCACGTCAACCGCTGATTATTGATATCGACGATGTAATGAGTGAAGGCGGTGAACGTTTAGGTTCTGTTGAGTATCAAGACTTACTTGCCGAAGGTAATGAAAATTTCACCGGAAATTTAATTCATGATGAATGGCAAGCGCTGGCGTTAAATTATACTTCAGGGACAACGGGTAACCCAAAAGGTGTGGTCTATTCACATCGCGGCGCTTATTTAAATTCGCTGGGTAACAACATGATCTGGCCATTAGGCAATAACTCAGTGTACCTATGGACACTGCCAATGTTCCATTGTAATGGTTGGTGTTTTCCATGGACTGTTGTTGCTGTGGGTGGAACACAAGTTTGTTTAAGGCAGGTAGAAGTTGGCGCAATCATTGAAAGTTTAATTGAACATAAGGTCAGCCATTTTTGTGGTGCGCCAATCGTCTTAAATATGATTTTAAATGCAGACCAAAAGTTACTGGCAAAAGTACCACGTGGCATAAATATCATGACCGCGGGGGCTCCGCCACCACCATCCGTTATTAAAGGGATGGAAGCAATGGGGTTTGATATTACCCAAGGCTATGGTTTAACTGAAGTTTATGGGCCTTGTGTGGTAAGTGAGTGGAAAGATGAATGGAATGATAAAAGCGATGATGAACGAGCAGCGTTAAAAGCACGTCAAGGTGTACGCTATCCTACACAAGAAGAAGTCGATGTATTAGACCCTGAAACTATGCAGCCCGTCCCTTGTAATGCTGAAACGGTTGGTGAAATTATGTTTCGTGGTAATAGTATGATGAAAGGTTATCTAAAAAATGAGAAAGCGACCAATGAAGCATTTAAACATGGCTGGTTCCATTCTGGTGATTTAGCCGTTAAGCATCCTGATGGTTATATTGAAATAAGAGATCGTTCTAAAGATATTATTATTTCAGGTGGAGAAAATATATCTTCAGTAGAAGTCGAAAGTATTTTATATCAACACCCTGACATATTAGAGGCAGCCGTTGTCGCTAAAAGCGATGAGAAATGGGGGGAAACTCCATGTGCCTTTGTTTCATTAAAGCGAGGCCGCAGCGCTACAGAGCAAGATATCATCAGTTTTTGTCGAGAACATATGGCTACATTTAAAGCCCCTAAGACAATTGTGTTTAGTGATTTACCAAAAACGTCGACAGGTAAAGTGCAGAAGTTTATTTTACGTGAAAAAGTAAAAAGCCTCTCATAACTATCAAGTGTTTAATTTTGGCGATAAAATTATTTTTATCTGAAATTAAACACTTATTTTATCTGTTAGATAAACGCCGTATAATCATAAAATAATCCTTTAATTTTCCATTATTATTTATGATGACTTCTGCCGAAGAGGCTTACAGCCAAGGTGGTATTATTGCTTATCCAACCGAAGCTGTTTTTGGCCTAGGTTGCGATCCAGATAATTTACTCGCAATTGAAAAATTACTTAGCATTAAAAAACGCTCTCCAGAAAAGGGCCTCATTTTACTAGCGGCTAACTACTCTCAATTACTCCCTTATATTGATGACAGTAAAATACCGCAAGATAAACGCTTGAGTATACTTTCTCGCTGGCCTAACGGTATTACTCAATTATTGCCAAAAAATAGCAATACCCATCGGCTACTTACTGGAAAATTTTCCACCATAGCCGTTCGATTGACTAGCCAACCTGATGTAGTAGCGCTATGCAACAAGGTAAATAAACCGATTGTTTCTACCAGTGCTAACCTATCAGGGGAGGAGCC
Organism: Colwellia sp. BRX10-9; assembly: GCF_014077405.1. Classification (NCBI taxonomy): domain Bacteria; kingdom Pseudomonadati; phylum Pseudomonadota; class Gammaproteobacteria; order Alteromonadales; family Colwelliaceae; genus Colwellia; species Colwellia sp. BRX10-9. The sequence goes on from NZ_JACGVV010000022.1 coordinate 71,070, forward strand.
GGCAAGAACTTGGCAAGACGTTGAAGAAACTTTGTCAGCTGAAATCGATTTCATCATAAAAGGTAGTACTTTAGGGTATACTCAACCTTCAAGAATAATTGATGCACTGACCGGAGAGACAATTCGAGCATGAGCCAAGTAAGCATAGAAACAGTCATTGAATTTTTAAAATCACTGCAAGACAATATTTGTTCAGCATTAGAAGCCGCCGACGGAAGTGGGCAGTTCGTTGAAGATAACTGGATACGCGCTGAAGGCGGTGGTGGCCGTACTCGAGTATTAACCGACGGGACTGTTATTGAACAAGGTGGTGTAAACTTTTCAGAAGTCTCTGGTGATAAGTTACCTCCATCAGCGAGTGCTCATCGACCTGAACTAGCCGGTAGAACCTGGCGAGCCTGTGGTGTTTCATTAGTTATTCACCCTAAAAATCCTTATATTCCAACGTCACACGCTAATGTACGATTTTTTATCGCTGAGAAAGAAGGTGAGGAACCTGTGTGGTGGTTTGGTGGTGGTTTTGATTTAACCCCTTTTTATCCTATAAAAGAAGATGTTGTTCATTGGCACCAAACGGCTAAATCACTTTGTCAGCCTTTTGGTGAAAATGTTTATAATGAGCATAAAAAATGGTGCGATGAATATTTTTATTTAAAACATCGAGATGAAACGCGTGGTGTTGGTGGTTTATTTTTTGATGATTTGAATCAATGGGATTTTGATACTTGCTTAAATTATATTAAAGCTGTTGGGCAAGGCTTTGTTGACGCTTATGTTCCGATTATCGAAAAAAGAAAGCACATTGAATTCTCTGAGCAACAACGTCAATTTCAATTATATCGCCGTGGCCGTTATGTTGAGTTTAACTTAGTCTTTGACCGAGGAACCTTATTTGGTTTGCAGTCAGGTGGGCGTACAGAATCGATATTAATGTCGATGCCGCCACTTGCTCGTTGGGAATATAATTATCAGCCCGATCCAACAAGTCAAGAAGCTGAACTGGCTCAGTACTTAGTACCGCAAGACTGGTTAGCTCAATAATTATTATCATTTATAATACTTCAGCTAGATTTTTTTGAACGCCGATTGAACGAGAAGCGTAAAGCTTCTCGTGTTTCTGTCAATGACATTAGCTGTTTTATATTTTCGTCACCAAGCTTACTTGCCACTGTTATTTACCTCTACTCCCCTCTATTTGTAAAATGTTTAAATAAAAGTTAAAACAACGCAATTTTATTGCGCTAGGTCATGTTTTTATTTTTAAGTCTCTATAGAATCCGTTTCATTAAATACCCACAAAATAAACAGGGACTTTGCACATGAAAAAACGTTTACTTACTTTAGCTGTTTTAGCTTCTCTTTCTGTAACTGCCTTTGCTGAAGATTATAAAACCGGAGATTTTGTTTTCCGTGGTGGTGCGACTATGGTTAACCCAGATAGCGGTAAGTCAGGGGTTTTTGTTGAAGCATTAGGAGGTAACACGCCATTATCTCTTTCTGTTGATGACAATACTCAACTTGGCTTAAATTTTATTTATTTCTATGATAACAATTGGGCAATAGAAGTTTTAGCTGCAACACCATTCGCCCATGATGTCATTATTCACGATCAACAACGTATCTCTGCCGGACTGTTTGGTGCGAACGTCGATGGTGCGACATTAGCGGAAGTCACACAGTTACCACCCACAATTAGTGCACTTTATTACTTTAACAGTGCATCGAACATTAAACCTTATGTGGGTGTTGGCATAAATTACACCATATTTTTTGATGAAAGTTTTAAAAGTACACCTGAATCTTTAGGTTTTAATGATTTAGAGCTTGATGGCTCATTAGGCTTATCGTTTCAAGTGGGCGCCGATTACTTAATAAATGATAAGTGGCACGTAAATGCTTCCGCTCGCTATATTGATATTAATGCCGATGCCTCCTTCAAAATTGGTGATATTAAAGGGTCTGCGTCAGTAGAAATTGACCCTATGGTTTATTCAATCATGTTGGGTTATAAGTTTTAGTATTATTAATAACACAAACTCTTAACAACACCCTTTTAAGGCAGTCATCTTTTATATAAAGGTAACTGCTTTTTTTATATTCATCATGCCTTTATTACGATAACCTTAAGTATAATTTATTACCCAGTGCTTTCTATGGATCAATATCGCGTCTTTGGTAACCCTATCAAACAATCACGTTCGCCCATCATTCACCAATCTTTTGCGCAGCAAACTCAGCAGCAGCTTAACTACCAAAGTGAATATGTAGCACTAGAGCTATTTGAACAAACAATCATTACTTTTATGCATAGTGGCGCTAAAGGTGCCAACATTACCGCTCCTTTTAAAGAACAAGCGATGGCATTATGCGATAAATTAACCGAGCGGGCTCAACTTGCCGGCGCGGTAAATACCTTAACGTTTGCGGGTGGTAAAATATTTGGCGATAACACCGATGGTGAAGGGCTTGTACAAGACCTCCTTAATCATAAAATATTATTAAAAAATAGTCGTATATTATTACTTGGTGCTGGTGGTGCCGCTAAAGGCGTGATTTTACCTTTATTAGCACAAGGACCACAGAAAATTGTTATCGCCAATAGAACAGTTAGTAAAGCCGAAGAGCTGATTAAAAAGTTTAACAACAATAAATTAACGGCTACAGGGTTCGATGCTCTGGGAGCAGAAAAGTTTGACCTTATTATCAATGCAACATCGGCAAGCTTAACGGGGAAAATTCCACCGTTATCAAAAGAGCTTATTGCTAATACCGACTGTTACGATATGGTTTATGGTAAAGAACTTAGTCCATTTTTAGCTTGGGCGAAAGCCAATGGCGCAAGTAATGTTATTGATGGTTTAGGTATGTTGGTAGAACAAGCCGCCGAAAGTTTTAGAACTTGGCGAAATGTTTCACCTGAAACCGCATCGGTGCTAAATAGGCTAAGAAAAGAGGATTAAGATGAATCAACAAATAATCTTCAACGATGATATAACTTATGATAACAACCAACAGGGCTGGATCTTTAGTGGATTACTCTCTGGTGAGCGTATTAATATTCTTATTAAGTGTACAAAGCATAATGTAATGAGTGATGCATTGAAATTTGATTTAGAAGAAATCGTTGAAGAGTGGCTCGACGATAATGAGCCACTCCCTGAAAGTCGAATAGAGCTGTACTATAAGTAACGGGCTAATAAATTATTATTGAGCAAGGTACTCATTCTTAAGCTCAACATAATTAATCGCAGACTGACTAAGAAATGCTTGCTCACTTTCTTTTAGTAATCTCACTTGTTTTACCGGGTTACCTACATATAGGTAACCACTCTCTAACGTTTTATGAGGAGGCACCAAAGAACCTGCACCAATAAAAACGTCACTTTCAATAATCGCGCCATCCATAATGATTGCCCCCATACCAACAAGTATACGATCTCCTAACGTGCAACCATGTAGCATGCACTTGTGACCAACGGTAACATCTTCACCTATAATGAGAGGATTGCCTGTTGGATTACCTGCGCTTTTACGGGTTACATGCAATACCGTACCATCTTGGATATTGGTTCTATTGCCAATGCTAATAGTATTAACGTCACCCCTAGCGGCGACCAAAGGCCAAATACTGACATCGTCACCCATAGATATATCTCCAACGAGTACAGCAGACTCATCAATATAGACCTTTTGGCCCAATTTTGGTGTGATTTTATTGTAGCTACGTAATATAGTTTTATTCATAATGAGAATTAGGTTGTGAACTTGTGCATTAATATTAGCAAATATCGACTAAAGGTTGAAAAAATATCAGTTATAAACTGTATTAATATAAATGTTTAGTTTAACGAAAGAGTATCAGCTAATAGAAGTGTGGTTAATAAATGTGGTATTCGGTCGAATAAACCTCAATAAAAACGTGGCCTGTACGTTAATTAAGCGAACAAACGTTTATTTCAAACTTATTGCAAAAAAGGGTTGACGCCCAGCGAGAAATCTCTAGAATGCGCTCCAGTTCCAAGGGGTTCAGTCAAAACGAACCACGAAAGAGCTGTTTTGATAAGTTATCTACATCACTTTAGGGTAAAGTAGTTAACTTAACGTTTTATAGATAAGGTTTGAATCTTCGAAAAGAAACTTCAAATTAAATTAAATAAAACGTTGACATCAAAACTGAGAAGCGTATCATGCGCATCTCGCTTCAGGCA
>NZ_JACGVV010000048.1:0-21621 GCF_014077405.1 Colwellia sp. BRX10-9
ATGTGAGAAGTATTGATTGTAATACCACGCTCACGCTCTTCAGGAGCATTATCGATTTGTGCGAAATCTTTAACTTCACCACCGTGTACTTTAGTTAATACTGCAGAGATAGCAGCTGTTAAAGTAGTTTTACCGTGATCAACGTGTCCGATAGTACCAACGTTTACATGCGGTTTTAAACGTTCAAATTTTGCTTTAGCCATTATGTAATGCCTCTGAGATAAATTAACAAAAATAAAATAAATTTAGTGAGATAGAAATCTTAAGGAATGGTGCTGATAGGCAGATTCGAACTGCCGACCTCACCCTTACCAAGGGTGCGCTCTACCAACTGAGCCATATCAGCAATCACTTAAAGATGGAGCGGACGGCGAGAATCGAACTCGCAGCTTTAGCTTGGAAGGCTAAGGTATTACCACTATACGACGTCCGCTTTTCTATCTTCATTATTGCAAAGTGGTGGAGGGAGGTGGATTCGAACCACCGAAGGCTGAGCCGTCAGATTTACAATCTGATCCCTTTGGCCACTCGGGAACCCCTCCAATACTTTTACAACAATTTTATTAATGGTGCCGACTGCCGGAGTCGAACTGGCGACCTACTGATTACAAGTCAGTTGCTCTACCAACTGAGCTAAGTCGGCACTACATTAAGTGGTGCGAATTCTAGTGGAATGTTTTCTCCCTTGCAAGCGTAAAAACAAAAAAAAACCATGTTTTTAACCATTTGATGTTTTTTTAATCGCCTAACGTTAAATGTTGCCACAAACTGGCGATATAATTTGCCATAAGCGAATTAGAATCGTTGCATGCCGATAAAGACTAGCTCATCAATAATGTAATGTTGCCTGTTTAATAAAGCCGCTATTTTTTTAGCGTTACCGCCAGTAAGTAATACTTTATCTAATGAGACTTGTTTATTAGCTTGCTTGATACCTTGTTCAATAAAACCAAGTGTTGCTGCCCAGCAAGCATTATTGACACCGTCAGAGGTACTTTTACCAAAAGAAATGTTGGCCTGATGTTCTTGAGTTGCCAGCACTTTTGTAGTATTTGATAAAAGACTATTAAATAATATATCAATACCTGGCAAAATCCACCCACCTAAATGTATGCCCTGACTATCGAGTAAGTCTATGGTTGTCGCTGTTCCCGCGTCAATAATAAGGACATTCTCATCTGGGTACAAAATATTAGCCGCCAGTAACGTCAACCATCGATCAATACCTAACGTTGTCGGTTGTTGATAGCTTGAAGTAACGCCAAAGCGTTTGCTTTCACTGTTTACTATGTGCAGTTCAATATTATGCTGCTGAGCATAGGCTATAAAGACCTCTATAATATAAGCTTCGCTAACACTCGCAACGACGATAGATACCACTGATTCAGTGATACTTGATAGCCACTTTTCATTAATGGTTTCATTTCTTTCACTTTGAATTATTGATAATTCACCTTGCTGCTCAAAAGTGTATTTGGTGCGAGTATTGCCAATATCAACTAATAACCTCATGTGTCAGCCCTCAAGCTAACTTCACCACCATAAATAGGACTAATTTGGCCATCAACTTCTAACAATAAAGCTCCTTGGTTATTAATGCCTCGACAAATACCTTTCTTTTCACGCGTGCCGGTGATTAACCTTATCGGTTTATTGATATAATAATCTTGTTTGGCCCACTCATTGGCCATAGACAACAACCCTTCATGTTGATGCTGCTGAAGCCTTAATGAGAGTTTAGAAATTAACGTTGCAGCTAAAACATTTCGGTCAATCGTATTAACCGCGTTATTTTCATGCTCGGTGGTACTTTGAATCATAGCTTTTTGCAAATCTGTCCAAGGTTGATCGACTTGTTCTGCACTTTTTTGGGGCATGTTAATATTTAAACCAATACCAATAACACAGTGACACGGTTCAAGAGCTTGCCCATCCAAATCAATAAGGATACCAGCCAGCTTAACCCCGCCAAAATAAATGTCATTGGGCCACTTTAACTGCACATCAATTTGATAAAGTTCTTTTACTGCATCGCTAACCGCTAGAGCCGACACGACACTTAATCCCATAGCTGCCGCCATACCTTGCTCTAAATACCAATACATCGACATATATATATGTGAACCAAAAGGTGAGATCCACTTACGACCGCGTCGACCCCGCCCTGCATCTTGATATTCAGCTAAACAGACTTGCAAATTATGATTTTGATTGGGTAAACGACGCAATAAATAACTATTGGTTGAGTCGATAATATTATGCACTTCGACTTTGTTTTTCTGACCCAATGCACTTAACTTGTATTGAATTTCTTTTTCATCTAATAGTGTTAACGGTTCAGATAATTTATAGCCTTTGCCGGTAACACTATAAATATCAAGCCCCATTTCAATTAGCGAGGCGATATGATTAGATATTGCTGCGCGACTCACCCCTAGCTGCTCACCTAACCATTGCCCAGAAACAAATTGTCCATCAGCTAAATATTGTATTAATTGCTCTCGTATTGCTTTGGCCATGATCAGTTTATAGCTCCTAAGGTAACTTCGCCCTGCTCACCGAGCATTCTTACTTCTGGTTGCAGCATAATGGCAAATAATGCTAATACGGTTTGCTGTACATGTAGGGCTAAATTTTTGATATCTGCCCCGCAGGCCGAATCAATATTGGTTAGCACTAGCGCTTGCTTATTATGCACAGCTGCACCGTTGAGTTGATAACCTTTAAGCCCTGCTCTTTCAATTAACCAACCTGCTGCTAGCTTAACAGTGCCATTATCTTGTTGATAAGCCGCAATTTCTGGATGGTTACTTTTTAATAATAAAAACTGCTCAGCGCTAACCACAGGGTTTTTAAAGAAGCTGCCAGCGTTTGGGATAACCTTGGGATCAGGTAACTTAGCATTTCGTATGGCAATCACGGTATCCATAATAACCCTAGCATGACTATTTTTGGGCAAGGTGTTTAATCCTTGGTAATTCAGCTTAGGCTGCCAGTTTTTTGGAAAACGTAAAGTAATATCTGTGATGATACCTTTATTTTTTAAAGCATTTTTAAAAATACTATCGCGATAGTCAAATTGACATTGTGCCTGAGTTAACTGCTGTGATTTATTTTTAGCAAAATCAAACCAAGTTACACTTTCAATAAAATCAGCAATTTCAACGCCATAAGCACCAATATTTTGTACTGGAGCAGCGCCAACACTGCCAGGAATAAGTGCTAAGTTTTCTAGACCGTTAATGCCTTTATCAATACAAAAGCATACCAAGTCGTGCCAATTTTCACCGCAAGCGGCATTGACCTGATAATATTCTTCTGTTTCATTAACATGAATCCCTAAAAACTCAGGCTTAATAATTACCGGTGTAACACCCTCGACAAAAAGCGTATTACTGCCCGCGCCTAAAATATAAAACGGTTCGCTAGTCACCGCTGCTAATAATTGCAGATCTTGTTCACTATTTGGATAATAAATAATGGGTGTCGTTGCATAGACTGCAAAACTGTTATTTTTTTGTAGGGAAAATTGTTGGCGTGATTTCATATTATAAGCAGAAGTACTTGCTGGTAAAAACTTACTCTTATTCTACCGCAGTTTTCAATAAGCGGAAGAGGTTAATATTGAGAAAAAGATTAACCCTGTTTGCGTACCGGTAATTTAACAATGTTTATTAACCTTGTTTGCGTACCGGTAGTTTAACAATGTTATTAGCACGTTCGTTGTAATACTTGTTTTGGTATTTATCAGTATCAATGCTTTGGCTATGGTTAATTATGATGCCCTCGAATATTGGCTGCATTGACTATTGATAGATAGAAGAACATTAACCTTGTTTACGTACCGGTAATTTAACAATGTTATTGGCTCGTTCGTTGTAATACTTGTTTTGGTATTTATCAGTATCAATGCTTTGGCTGTGGTTGATTATGATGCCTTCGAATATTGGCTGCATTGACTACTGAAAGATAGATAGATAGAAGAACACTATCCTTGTTTACGTACCGGTAATTTAACAATATTATTGGCTCGTTCGTTGTAATACTTGTTTTGGTATTTATCAGCATCAATGCTTTGGCTATGGTTGATTATGATGCCTTCAATGGGTGCATTGACTTGCTTTAGCATACGTAAACCTGTGGTAATTTGCTCTCGTTTCGTTTTTTCACCATGAACAACATACAAAACCGTTTCAACTAATTTAGAAATAATAGCCGCATCACTCACAGCATTTACCGGTGGTGTCTCAATAATAATTCGGTCATAAAAATTACCAAAAACTTTAATGAGCATATTAAGGCGCTTCATTGATAAAAAAACTAGCGGATTAGCCGGAGAAATACCCGAGGTTAAAATATCTAACTTTAAGTTTTTATCGCGGATAATACATTCATTAATTTGATGTGTTTTCGCTAATAAATTTGATAATCCTGGGCGATGTGGACTTAAATTCATATTTTTTGCTACGGTCGGATGTCGCATATCCGCTTCAATGAGCAAAACCTTTTCCATTTCACTAAACGAACGGGCTAAATGTAGTGCTATAGTCGACTTTCCTTCATTTGGCACCGAGGATGTTATCGCAATCACTTTAGCTGGCTTACTTTCGCCATTAAACAATAAAGAGGTTCTTAACGTGCGCACCGCTTCGGTAAAGCGATTATCTGTGTAATAGGGATCACTCTTTTTTTCAGCACTTGGCGCTTGAAACTTTGGTAAAATAGCGAGAACAGGTGCTTCGGTAAAGCTATCAAGTTTTCGACGTGAATTTAACGTATCCATTGATATCTCACGCATAATGATAATTATGGCAATAATCGCAAACGATAGCATAAAACTCATAATCACTATGAGGGCTTTTTTCGGGGCGAATCTATCCGTGGGTATAATCGCTTTATCAATAAAACGCACGTAAAAGTTTGCTTTATAATTACCCATAGCGTCAGTCTCTTTTAAACGGACTAAATAGTTATTATAAAGTTCTTTATTGGTATCAACTTCGCGTTGCAATTGTGAAAATTTATTTTGTAAACGGCTCAAGCGTAAGTAATCTACTTTCGCAATTGCCAAACGATTATTCGTTGCTTTAACTTTTTCAGAAGAGTTTAGGTAATCTTTTTCAATAGATATTACAATTTCATCAACGAGCTGTACGATGCCTTTTTGTAATGACTCTAGCTCTGCTTGCACCGCTATACGTTTGGGGTGCTTGGGCCCGTAACGCTTGGAAAGCTCAAATATCTTACGTGCTGCTTTTTCATCGGCACGCCTTAATTGTACAAGATCACTTTGCTGACTGATTTCCTGAAGTTCCAGAAGTTGCGCGGTATTTTTTCGACGCTTTTGCATACTTTGGTAAGTTACTTCTAAATCATCTTTGATTTTTTCAGCTCGTATTGCTGAAGAAGTTAACTCGGTTAACTCAGAGCTAACTAGGCCAGCAATCCCTAAAATATCAACAATACCTTCCGCTTCACGGTATTCTTGTAGTGCTTGCTCTGATGTTTCAAGCTTTTTCTCTAACTCTTCAAGTTGGTCAACAAGCCACTGCGACGTTGACTCCTTTGACGCGCTATGGATTTCATCTTGGTATTGAAGATAAGTGAGACCGATTTGATTAGCGACTTTTTGTGCTAATTGAGGTGAGTGAGCAGCAAAACTTATTTTAACAAGTTCGGTGCTCGCTATCGGAGCGATAGTTAAACGACTTTCAAAGATTGAGATTAAGCTACTGACCGTTGGTCTACTAGTCCGCTTTCCTATGTCAGCGAAGAAGCTTATTTTGTCATTGTATTTACCACTATTAAATTCCTGATGTTCAACCAAATTTAAACTAATAATAACGCGCTCAGCAAATTTTCGAGACTTTAATAATTCGTACTGGGTTTTAACTTGCTCTTTACTGGCGCTAGATTCATTAAAGGCGTCATTAATCGATAAAGTATTAGCGGGTTTATTACTGCCTATTTGTAAAATAGCCGTGGCTTTAAAGGAAGGCTTGAGCAACGAAACATAAAAAGAAACCATCAGTGAAACGAGTAAAGTAAAGAAAACAATCTGCCAACGTCGAGACCAAAGCGGTCTTAAGACCTCTTTTAAATCTATCTCTTGGTTTGGGGCATTAAAATTTACGCTTTGATTATCGTTTAACATTACTGCTCATTATTATTTGCAAAACCACATATAAATACGGCTAATAAAATCTGTCGAAAATCCTTTTTCAGTTTTTATAATTATTTTTATTGTTATTGTTATGTTTATTTTAGAAAAAACTTTGTTCTATTTTTATAATATCATCAGGGTGGATCTCAGTAGCAATATTCCCCTCTAACGTCACTTTAACACCGTTGACTAGTCGTGTGATTTTCCAATCAGAAGTCGACGCTCTATTAGATAATCCTCCAGCGATTGCGATGGCTTTATCTAAGGTCAAATAATCTTGATAAGGATAACCTCCTGGTCGTGTAACTTGTCCGTGGATAAAAAACGGCCGATAAATAGACACAGAAACAGAGACTTGTGGGTCAACAATATAATCTCCTAGTAAGCCTTTTCTTATTGTGGTTTCAAGTTTCTTAGTTGATAAACCTATTACCTGTATATCAGCTAAAAACGGAAAAGATATAAAACCCGATTTATCAATTTTCACATCAGTTGTTAAATCGTCTTCACCGTAAACAACAATATGTATTTTATCGCCAGGGCCCAGTAAATAATCACTTGCCTCACAAAAAAAACTGCAGAACACTAAAATTAGTGACAAAACATAGTAACGCATATTTTTTATCCAATACTAAATATTAACATTAAAGCCTAACGATAAGCTATTGCCCTGGTTGTTTAGCCTATCATCACTTGCTGTTAGTTCTTTAAAAGTAAAACCTGCAAATACAGTCAGCCAATCATTACGTTGATAATTCAACCTAACCTCTGAGTATAAATAATCTTCATTAATCGTTTGCTCAAGGTAAACGACCTTTTCTTGTCTATACCCAACAACCGCAGATGTCTGAAAATAATCAGTCACTTGATGAGTAAGTTGTAAATTAGTACTGTCAACAACGCGATAGCTATCGACAATTCTGTTTGTTGTTTCATAATTTCGTTGGGTGTTTATATTCATTTGCATAAAATTCGTTGGCTGCCAATTAATATCAACTCGCCATTTAAAGCGAGTATCGCTGGCAAACAATGTTTCTTCAAAAGTTAATCTTTGATAACCAATTAATGCTTGCAGTTGAGTTATAGCCGTCGATTGCCACTTCATACCGACTAATACCGCATATATGTCTTTATTTAATGGGCTATTATTTTGAAAGTTTGATTGGGTATAAGCTAAATCTGCAGCAAAATATGTCTTTCCTGACAGTAGATAATCAAAACTAGCCGCAACACTTTGATCAACACGGTCAAGTGCCTTATTTTCGGCTCGTCTTGTTTTATAGCGAAAGTCTTCTTGACCGATTGAAAGTTTTAATTTCGCCACTGAATCAATTTGGCCATATAAGTAGCCTATATTAGCGGCAAGCGATTTTTTATCATCTCCGCTTGTTATTGATTCTGCATTCCCTAAAGATAGGCCAGTACCGCGATATTCATAACTTTCCTGTAACTTAATATCTGCAAACAGTGTTTTGTTATGATCAAGCTTAAAGAAATAGCTTGGCTTAAATAATAAATTATTATGATCGTCTTCACTAAAGTGACTAAATTGGTAATGACTGACCTTTGTCGCTAATTGTATTAAATGTCGTGATAACTGTGTTTGAATAAAGACGGACGGTTCAATTTTTATGTAGCCGGTACTTTCTTCATCACTTCCTTGATTAAGAAAGTTACTTATTTGACCATATTCAGATAACAGCGTTGCTGTAAATTGATCACCACTTTCTAGCGCGAAGTCAGTTTCTGCTTTGAGTGCAAAAGAAGTCAGCAAAGTCATTGCAAAAGCAATGAGAAGAATGACTAAAAGTCTAAATATGACCATTGAAAAGTATAAACCTTACAAACAAATAATGAGCGCGGCACACAATATGCCCTAAAAGTAACGAATATGAAACATTACTGTTACATAAGTGCACGATTATTGTATATAAATGCTTTTATATTTACTTTGTTGCATAAATAAACAAACTCAAATATTTAAAGCCCACCTTAAAAACAAAAAAGCCGCTTTTAAAAGCGGCATATATTTTCATAAATAAACGTTGAATTGATAACAGCGAGACCTATTCACTAAATATGTTTGATGTATACCTTAGATTTTCGTTGGAAGTTATACAGCTGTTTTTTACCTTCAGGTAAATCTTCCATTGAACTTTCGATAAAACCTTGTTCTCTAAACCAATGACCACTGACCGTTGTTAAGACAAATAATGAGGTTAAGTGTTGATCAAAAGCCTTTACTTCTAAGGCATTCATTAAGCGCTCACCTCGATTTCCATTGCGATAATCAGGATGAATCGCCACACAGGCTATTTCTCCTGAACTTGCTTCGGGATAAGGATACAAAGCAGCACAAGCAATAATAACATCTTCCTTTTTAAGTACCGTAAAGCGATCAATTTCAACTTCAAGAAGTTCTCTTGAGCGCTTCACCAGAATACCTTCCTCTTCTAAGGGGGCAATCAGTTCTAAAATGCCACCGACATCATCGATGCTAGCGGTACAGACTTCTTCTTTATGATCTTTAGCAATTAAAGTACCGGCACCATCGCGGGTAAATAACTCTTGTAGTAAAGCACTATCACTTTGGTAGCTCACGCAGTGACAACGCTCTATACCATTTTCTCCACTCTCGATTATCGCTCTTAATAATAATTGGCGAACATGACAATCTTTATCATCCAATAACGTTTTTACTCGCCGTACACTACAGCTACGAATAAGCTCACCCGATTCATCAATTAAACCATCCTCTTGAGTAAAGGTAATTAATTTATCCGCTTTAAGGGCGAGTGCTGTTTTAGTCGCGACATCTTCAAGTGCTAAGTTAAACACTTCACCGGTAGAAGAGTAGCCAATCGGCGATAATACCACTATCGAGCCATAATCAAGCTGGGTATGAATACCGACCGCATCGATTCGTCTTACGCTACCGGTATATTTATAATCGACGCCATCACGGACCCCTATCGGTTTAGCAATGACAAAATTCCCGGTGCTAACACGAATTCGCGAACCATGCATAGGCGAGTTAACTAAGCCCATAGTGAGTAAAGCTTCGATATGTAAGCGCAATGAACCCGTCGCATCTTTTACTGCAACCAAAGTTTCAGCGTCGGTTACTCTAATATTATTTTCAATATGGCGAGTAATGTTACGCTGATCCATACGCTCTTCTATCTGTGGCCTAGCGCCATGAACTAAGACTAACTTAACACCCAAGCTACGCAACAAAGCAATATCATGAATAATATTGGCAAAATTTGGGTGAAGCACGGCTTCGCCACCAAACATAAGCACCACTGTTTTTCCACGGTGCGCATTAATATAGGGCGCAGCATTTCTAAACCATTTAACATAATTTTGTTCGTTATTATTGATGCTATCCATTTTCTAAGTTGTAACTACCTATTTGTTTATCCCAAACGCTAGCGTTTAGGATCTTAGCTAAAGTAAATACCTTGCCTAAATCAGTTAAAATGACGACTGAAATTATGCCTGTTGAGGCTGACTAAGTATGTATTCCATGGCGACTTCATCAGCAGGGTCTTTATGTGGGCTGGGTTCGCTATCTTCAATAATATTATCGGCTAGTGAACTTTTATCAATTAAGTTAAAACCAAGCTGCTGAAAATATTTTGGAATATAAGTTAAAACAATAATTTGCTCTAATTCCATTTGATAGGCAAACTCTAACAAATACTGAATAAGTGCTTTGCCTTGACCTTGCTGTTGGGCGTCATCTTGTAAAACAACTGAGCGTATTTCAGCTAAACCTGTTTGGTAGATATAAAGTGATGCACTGCCAACAACCTTACCGTCAAGCTCGGCAACAACAAAATTCTGAATATCATGAATAATATTGTCACGTGACCGTGGCAGTATTTCCCCTTTATCGGCCCAAAAGTTGGTCAGTTGATAAATACTGTCAACATCAGACATTCTCGCTCGACGAACAGACATAGCGGCAGCACGTTGCGCATTTAAACGCTGTTTTACTTGCTTTAATGCCCTTTGAATTCTTTGTTTGCCTGGCGCACCAACAACTTGCTCATTTAAGATAGCTTCATTGCCAGACTGAGTAGTCGCCAGTGCTTTTTCAACTTGTGAACGAGAAGTACCGCCGAGTGCTTCACGCTTATTAAGTGTCGATTCAATAGAAAGGTGCTGATAAACATCTTGCTCAATTCTATCGCTGAATTCTTGTAGTTGGCTTATCGTTAAATCTTCTAAAGGTACACCTTTGTCAATAGCAGCTAATACGACTTCACCGACAATATGATGTGCTTCACGAAACGGAATATCTTTACCGACTAAATAGTCAGCAAGTTCAGTGGCATTCGCATAGCCTTGTTGCGCCGCGGCTAATGTCCGTGAGCGATTTACTTTCAGACCATCAGCAACGAGTACTGCCATTTCCATACATTCTTGCCACGTATCAAGCGCATCAAATAAACCTTCTTTGTCTTCTTGCATATCTTTATTGTAAGCAAGTGCCAACGCTTTCATTGTGGTTAACATCCCCGTTAAGGCGCCAAAAACACGACCTGACTTACCGCGGATTAATTCACAGGCATCAGGGTTTTTCTTTTGTGGCATTAATGATGAACCAGAACTGACCAAATCACTCATTTCAACAAAGCCAGCTTCTCCTGAATTGTAGAAAATTAAATCTTCGGCGAAACGTGATAAATGCATCATTGAAATACTGGCTGAAGCCAACAATTCAATGACATGATCGCGGTCAGAAACAGCATCAAGACTGTTCATGGTGGCTGTTCTGAAACCTAAGCGACTTGCCAGTGCATTTCTGTCAATAGGATAAGCGGTACCTGCTAAAGCGCCTGAGCCCAGTGGCGAAACATCTAAACGATAAAGCGCATCTTTTAAACGGCCAATATCACGGTTAAACATTTCTACATACGCTAAACACCAATGGCCAAAAGTTATTGGCTGCGCTCTTTGTAAATGGGTATAGCCTGGTAGTACCGTATCTTTTTCACGTTCTGCTAAATTCATCATCGCTTGTTGTAAATTGACAAGAGCAAACAGTAAATCGCCGCCCTTTTCTTTACACCATAGCTTTAAATCAGTCGCCACTTGGTCATTACGGCTGCGCCCTGTATGAAGCTTCTTACCTAAGTCACCCGTTTTTTCAATTAGCTGGATCTCTACCCAACTATGAATATCTTCCGCATCAGACAACAATATTTGTTGCGGATTTTCTTCTACCGACGCTTTTAATTCTTGCAATGCTGCCGTTAAGCGAACCAGTTCATCTTCATTTATAACGCCTACTTCATGAATAGCTTGCGCCCAGGCTATTGAACCAACAATGTCTTGCACTGCCATGCGGTAATCTACCGGCAATGAGTCATTGAACTTCTTAAATTGTAAACTCGCCTTTTCTTTAAAACGTCCACCCCATAAAGCCATGACTATTTTTCCTTATGCTTTAGCACAGTATCTTTTTGAGAAAGTGCGGTGATCCGACTCGATAAGCTAAATAAACGAATAAATCCTTCGGCGTGTTTTTGGTCATAAACATCGTCAGCACCAAAAGTAGCAAATGCTTCAGAATACAAACTATTTGGCGAACGACGTTGTATGACTTGCGCCATGCCTTTATACAATTTAACAACCACATCACCCGTTAGTTTTTCGGCAAATGAGGCAGCAGAAGCCAATTGAGCCTTAGCAAGCGGGGTAAACCAGCGACCATCATAAATAACATGTGAAAATTCAAGGCCAATAGATTCGCGATACTTAAGTGACTCTTTGTCGAGAATAAGTGACTCTAAACCTTTATAAGCCGCCATCAAAATAGTACCGCCTGGCGTTTCATAACAACCACGAGACTTCATACCAACCAAGCGGTTTTCGACAATATCGATTCTACCAACACCGTGGGCAGCTCCTTTAGCATTTAAGTACATTAACGCTTGATAAGCACCGGCACTGTTTTCCTGGCCATTGCCAGAGAAGTCTATACCATCAATAGCAACAAGCTCACCGTCAGCAAAACTTAATTGTACTTTTTCAGGCTCATCAGGCGCATCCATAGGATCAACTGTCATGGTCCATACTTCTTTTGATGGCTCACACCAAGGGTCTTCTAACTCACCACCTTCATGAGAAATATGCCAAGCATTAGCATCACGACTGTAGATTTTAGTTAATGAAGCCGCACAAGGAATGTTACGTTCGGCAAGATAATCTAGTAAGTCTTCACGCGAAACCATGTCCCACTCACGCCATGGGGCGATAACAGTAAGCTCTGGCGCTAGTGCAGCAAAACAAGACTCAAAACGAACTTGGTCGTTGCCTTTACCCGTACAACCATGACACACGGCATCAGCACCCACTTTAAGAGCGATTTCTATGTGCGCTTTAGCAATAATAGGTCGTGCCATTGACGTACCTAATAAATATTGACCTTCGTATACCGCACCGGTTTTTAAAATGGGGTACACATACTCTTTTATGTATTCTTCTTTAAGATCAACCACGTAACATTCAGATGCCCCTGAAGCAATCGCTTTCTCTTTAACACCTTCAAGCTCTTCATCACCTTGGCCAACATCAGCACAAAACGCGATAACCTCACAGCCTTGATAATTTTCTTTTAACCATGGAATAATCGCTGAGGTATCTAATCCACCAGAATATGCTAATACTACTTTTTTGATTTGTTTTTTTGCTAAAGCCATTGTCTTATTCCTAACTAATCTTGATAAATTGTCATGCTGAATATAAATCAGCTGCTGACCTAATAATTTCTACACTATTATTTAGCTAATAGCGTAACGAGTACCGCATTTTGCGCCCACATTCTATTTTCTGCTGCTTGGAAAACTACCGACATTTCACTGTCAAAAAGTGCGGTTGTTATTTCTTCCTCTAAGTGCGCTGGTTGGCAATGCATCACAATACTGGCGCCACTGCCTTTCATCATTTGATGGTTCACTTGATAGGGTGCAAACTTCTCTAGAAGTGCAGCTTTTTTACTGGCATCTTCAAAGCCCATTGATACCCATGTATCGGTATAAATAGCATCTTGCGGCCCTAAAGCCTCAACATCTGATGTAAGTACCAACTTACTCCCTGACTTATCTGCAAAAGCTTTCGCTTTACTCAATAATTGTGCTTCTGGTTCATGCCCCGCTGGGCAAACCAAGGTAAAATCGACCCCTAGTATTGCAGCCATAAACATCAACGAATTGGACACATTGTTACCATCACCAATATAAGCAAGTTTAACCTTTGTTAAATCTATACCTTTACCTAAAACAAAATATTCTTGCAAAGTGACAAAGTCAGCTAGTGCTTGGCACGGATGATATATATCACACAGTGCATTAATCACTGGAATAGTTGCGTGCTCAGCTAAACCTTCGATGGCGCTGTTTTCAAAAACACGTGCAACGATAGCGTCAGCATAGCAAGAAAGATTTTTAGCGTAATCACTAACTCGTTCTCGCTCACCTAGTTTGCCATTTTGTTGGCCTAAATATAGCGCATGGCCGCCTAATTTGTTAATACCCATATCAAAACTAACGTGTGTTCTTAATGAAGGTTTTTCAAAGAGCATCACTACAGATTTACCCGCTAAAGCTTTACTATAGTCGCTAGGATGGTTTTTAATCTTTATTGCTAAAGCAATCAGATCAATTATTTGTGTTTTAGTCAGTTGATCATCTGCTAAAAAGTTTTCTAATCTTGTGTGTGTCGGTGACATGATAAGTCCTATCCGAAAAATCGTTAAATTAAGTGTGACTTAACTGTGGTTAATGTGGCTGAATGCGTGTGCCAATGGCATCACCCTTTATTAGATTGATGATTTGCTCAGGCGACTGCCAACTGGCAACCGCGATACTTCGTCGCAATTGGCTTGCTGCATGCAAAGCGGCATTAACTTTTGCGGTCATCCCACCAGCAATAACACCTTGCTCTATTAAGGAATTTGCCTGAGTTTTACTCAGTGAAGCAATATATTCGCCACGCGCATCTTTTACACCATTAACATCGGTTAGCAGTAGCAATTCGGCATTTAGTAACTGACAAATTGCGACAGCTGCATCATCCGCATTAACATTCACTAACTCACCATTGGCTAATGAACCAATAGAAGAGATAACCGGCAAAAAGTTTACACTTAAAAGTGTATCGAGTAACTTACTATTATTTGCACTAGGCTCACCCACCATACCCAGGCCTTTATCGCTTAACTGACACGAAACCATATCACCATCGACCAGTGACAATCCAACGGCTTGCATGTGTAAACTTGCTGCAGTGGCAACAATCGCTTTATTAACACTACCTGCTAATGCACCCGCAATAAGGGGCATTTGCTCTTGAGGTGTAACACGTAAACCCTGTTTTTTTTCTGAAGTAAAACCAGCTTGGCTGAGTATTTCATCAACAACACAGCCGCCGCCATGCACTAGCACCACGGCTTGATTTTTTAATGTCGCGATAATTTTTAATAAATCAGCTAAAGCATCTTTTTTTTCAAGAATAGCGCCACCGATTTTGATCACTAATGGCTTGTTAGTTTTAGACGTTACTGATGTGTTTATTGTCTTAGTCATTAACTCTTTCCCAAAGTTACATTGTGCAACAAACTATACTCACTCGCTAAACCCAGAGAAATATTCGCACATTGCACCGCTTGTGAAGCAGCACCTTTTAATAAATTATCGATAGCACAACTCACCACAACAACTTGTTTTTCTTCATCGACTTGCCAATGTAAATCAGCAAATGGTGTATTAGCCACATTGTCTATTTTCGGCCAAGCGCCGGTTAAGCGCACCAATGGCTTATCTTGATAAGCGTTTAAAAAAGCTTCGTTAATATGTTTTGTCGTAATACCTGCTTTGATTTGCAAAGTGACAGTTGCCAGCAATCCTCTTTTATAAGGTGCAAGGTGAGGATTAAAAATAACCGCGGCATTAGCTTCTTGGCTTATCTCGGGTTGATGCCTGTGTTGTAAAATATTGTAGGGTGTTAGGCTGACTTCATAAAAGCTTGTCGCTAATGAGGCTTTTCTACCCGCACCGCTGACGCCGCTGATCCCATTAACAACAATGAGAGAGTTTTCAAGATGGTAGTTATTTACGGTAATCGGCTTAAGTGATAATAAACTTGCTGTTGGGTAACAGCCAGGTACAGCAACTAATTGTGTATTAGCAATATCATCTTGCTGCCATTCGGCTAAACCATAAGTTGCTTGGGCAAGCGCCGATAAGTTTTTATGTTCAAAACCATAGAATGTTGGATAATCTTCACTATTTTTTAAACGAAAACCACCCGAGAGATCGAAAACCTTAACACCTTTCTCAACAAAAGCTTGTGCCCAGTCAGCACTGAACTCATGCGGAGTAGCAAAGAATACCGCATCAAGCTTTTGTACCGTATCATCGAACCAACGCTGTGAAAAACAGACTAAAGGTAAATCACATACGCCTAAGTAACGCGGATGTAATTGCGAAAAGGTCATATCTGCCGAGCTACTGTTTTCTGACACCAGTAAATATTCAAGGGAAATTTTATCGTGCGCAGACAATAAATTAATCAGCTCTGCACCCACATATCCACTTGCTCCAATAACCGCGACTTTCATACAACCTCATCTATTAATTTTTTATTAACCTAAGGAAAGCAGAAAACAAATTATTTTCAATAGCCTTCTATATTTAGGTTATTTACACTAGAATAGGAAAATAACACCCAATGACTCGTTATGCAACAAATAAGCATAATTACCCATGGTTTTTTTTATTTATTCATTTTCAACTGTGAGCCACTATGAAAAATTTGCCCAACTTTACTGATTCATTAACACAACTTATTGCCAGTGCTTCTATTAGCTCGACACAAGCGAACTGGGATCAAGGAAATTTAGCAGTTATTCAACTATTGGCAAGTTGGTTTGAACAACTCGGTTTTAGTATCGACATTCAAGCGGTGCCAGAAACGCGCAATAAATATAATTTATTAGCAAAACTCGGTAGTGGAACAGGAGGATTGTTACTGGCAGGTCATAGTGACACTGTACCTTTTGATGAAAATCGTTGGCAGTCAGACCCGTTCAAAATTGTTGATAAAGATAATAAATTTTATGGTTTAGGCACGTGTGATATGAAAGGTTTTTTTGCTTTTATTTTACAAGTTTGTAAAGGATTAACCGCGCAACAGTTAAAAAAACCACTTTACATTTTGGCCACCGCAGATGAAGAAACCACCATGGCTGGCGCACGTTTTTTCACCAAAAACCAACAGATAAAACCCGATGTTGCTATTATTGGTGAGCCAACAAATTTGGTCCCTGTCATCATGCATAAAGGTCATATGTCCCATCGCATAACTATTCAAGGTCAATCAGGACACTCAAGCAAGCCAAGTTTAGGCGTGAATGCGATAGAAATTATCCATCAAGTGATTGGCCAATTAATGCAACTCAAAGAAAAATTGGCTCTCAATTATAGTAATCAAGCCTTTGATGTAAAGGAGCCAACCCTTAATTTTGGCGCAATACACGGTGGCGACAATGCTAATAGAATTTGTGGTCACTGCGAGTTAGACATTGATATGCGTGCCCTACCCGGCATGACTGACAGCGAACTTATCTTACTACTCAGTGAAGCGTTAAAACCGTTAGCTGAAAAATACCCTAATAGAATTTCATTTAGTGAATTGGATCCGAGTTCACCCAGCTTTGAACAAAGTAAAAACAGTGATTTTGTCACTATAGCCGAAGAAATAAGTGGTCATTCATGTTGTGCGGTAAACTATGCGACCGAAGCTCCTTTCATTCAACAACTGGGTTGTCAAACTATCGTTTTAGGTCCTGGTTCAATTGATCAAGCACACCAGCCTAATGAATTTCTAGCGCATAGCGAAATTGATAAAACTGAACAACTATTACTGAAGATGATCGAAAGGTACTGTTTATAAAGGTACAAAAAAGCAAAGCGATAATGCTTTGCTCTTTCGTTTTTACTTAGTATAACCTTGCAAGGGGTTAAGTTATGACTACACCATATCCGCAAACGGATTTTTACTGGGTAAGGCAATACTATTAGTAAAGCCGGTCATTGAGATATTTTCAGTGTTAATTTCAATATCATCATCACCTAGTACACCCACACCAAATTTATAAATTAATTCAAACTGTCCATTGTTGGCTTTTTCTTGATAGATACTTTGTTTCACTTCAACCGCAGATAACTTTTCTTGGTAACGGGTCATTTCTGCTATGCTATATCGTTTTTTCAGCATAGAGAGCGTTACGTCTGGTGAGAGTATAGTGGCCGTGGCATTGTTACCGCCAAAACCTTTTGAATTGATGAAAGCAACATCCATCGCTTCACACTGCCAGTGATCAAGAGCGATATTCAAGCGCTCATTATGTACATCATCGGCTATCGATTTAATGGTCGTAATACCCGGCATAATATTATGAGCAAAAACACCTAGCGCCATAGTGATTTGGTCACCACTTGCTGGTGCAATAGTATGGCCAACATAAGCTTTAGGCGCGGCTACCGGCCAATTATGAATATCAAAAGTTTCGGCCAAACGGTGATAAATTAACGACTCGGTGATACGGTTTTGTGGGGTACTTGAACCATGAGCTAATATAAAGCTACGCTTTTGTACCGACTCTTCCCCTAAAATACTTTTTGCTAATGCCACTGACTTCGCCATGGTAATGTAATTACCAGGACCTGGAGCGGTAATAGATTTTTTAATACCATCGGCATTAATGAATACATCAGCAACCGACCCCAAAGGTTTAGCGCCTAATTCAACGGCTAATTCGTCATCCATAATCACCAGAAAATGTGCAGCTTCACCAATAGTAAAACCACAATTTTCACCAAACGGGCGACTGGTATTACGATGGTCAGCTTGGCCATCAGTAATACCATCAAGTTTTTTCAAACCTTCTTCATTAGCCAATGCACTCATGTTACCGAAACCTTCAATAATTTCCGGTGTTATTGGGCTTTCACTACTGCCCACAATAGCAACACGCACTCGACCTGATTTAATATCTTGAATAGCATTGCGTAAGTTATAAAGAAAACTTGCACAAGCGCCAGTCGAAGTCGAGGTGGTACCCACACTGCCGGTCACATAACCATTAATAAAATCAGCTGACATGGTGTTTAAGCCCAACGCTAAGTTTTTAGTGGTAACACGATCGCCATGCAAACGATTTTGCAACATGCCCCCTAAACCTTCCGATTGCATTTGACCGAAAGCTGAAGAAGAATAAGTACCCACGTGGTCTGGGCTTACTTTTTCTAATATTTCATCCCAACTAAAGCCCGTTGAATGAATAGCGTCTGCAGCACCAAAAATAGTCGTTTGTAAGCCACGTGGCTGATAACGACTATTATATAATGTCGACGGTTCAAAGCCGGTAGGTAATTGTCCCGCTGCTTTAATCGGATTATCGCGATAACTACTATGTTTAATATCTAAATTATCAGTAATTTCAACCTTTACGCGTTTATCTGCTAAGGGTGTTACTGTCCATGAGCGCGGTAAGGGTTTTGGTAATTCTTTTTCTTTAATTTCAAAAGTAATATTTTCAGTGCTCGGTGTTGCCGCCATATTTGTGTGGCAATGCGTCGCGTCAGGGTCAAAGTGATTATTTTCAATTTTACGGATAAGGGTGCCATCAAGAATTTGCTGGCCAAAACGTGCTTCTACTTCGCTTAATGCAACACTATTACCCTCAACGTCAACTAACTGACCTGCTTGGAAAGTTAAGATATTCATCAAAGTAGCAAGACCAACAAAAGTTTCTTGGCGTGCTTCTGCAGTTAATTTGTCGATAACAATACGACGAAAACCTTGATGAAACGAGGTGCGGCCAGCAGCGTTTACGCCGCCCATGCCAACAATAATAGGTAAAGCAGTCATTTATAATTCTCTTAAATACATGAGTCGTAATTCTTGTTACTAGTGTAAAAAGAAATACCAATAATTAATTGTCGTTTTCAGCCAAAAACAATACAATAACAGCCAAATATTGCAAAAGTTATTAATATGCCACTCAAGACAAGCCGAAAAACAATCAATGTTGCCTTGGTTTTATATGATCATATGTTAGCAACCAGCGTAAGCTTACCTATTGAAATGCTTAGAGCAGGCGAAGCTTTTGCTCGAAGAGAAGATAGGCAATCACCTAAACTCAGTATTGAAATGGTGAGCGAACTATTAGCCCCAGTGCGCACCAGAGCACTTATTAAGCTTTATCCCGATAAAGATATTGAGCATGCCCAAAGTCCAGATTATATTTTTATTCCTAGTCTTTGGCGCAACCCTAGGCCAATAATCAAAAAACAGCCCAAAATGGTAAGTTGGCTTAATCGTATGTGGCAACAAGGTTCAACGCTTATTGGTGGTGGTACAGGGGTTTGTTTTATTGCTGAGTCAGGACTACTTGATCATCATCCGGCAACAACACACTGGCATTATGTTAACCAATTCAAAAGAAATTATCCTAACGTTGAATTGAAACCAGATTTTTTTATTACCCAGTCAGAACGTATTTACTGTGCGGCAAGTTTAAATGCCTTAGCTGATATTACCGTTCACGTTATTCATCAAACGTACGGTGAGACTGCTGCACAACATGTTGAGCGTAATTTCTCTCATGAAATAAGAAAACCATATGAAGAACAACGTTATTTAGAAGGTGCGGTCGATCGACATCCTGATGAATTGATCACTCAAATTCAATTCTGGATGCGTACTAATCTATCATCAACATTATCGCTTACTGAACTGGCGTTACAATTTGGTATTAGCCATAGAACCTTTAGTCGGCGTTTTAAAAATGCTACCGGCGTTAAAGCCTCTCATTATTGGCAAAAAATGCGTGTAGAAACAGTCAAAGATTTACTATCATCAAGTAATCTGTCTATTCAAGAAATCGCTTTTCAGGTGGGTTATCAAGAGCAAGGCCAGTTAACTCGGCTGTTTAAGAAACAATTAAAACTCACTCCAAGAGACTATCGAGCAATGGTGCGTAAAAAGCTTTTTAATTAACGGTTAACGTCTGTCAAACAAGCTAAATTTTTGACAGTGCACTTTTATCAGTAACGGGTATAATCCATAACAGATAAATTAAAAGCATTGAAGTGCTTGTACTTTAATACAATAAGTCTCATGGTACGACCACTAGAAAATTACAAACGGAGAAAATACATGTCAATCGTGATCAGTGGTACAGGTCTATTTACACCACCACACAGTATTTCAAACGATGAATTAGTCACCGCATTTAATCAATATGTTGAAGACTATAATATTGAAAATGCCGCCGCTATTAACAGTGAGCAGTTAACGGCCTTAAAACCGTCTTCAAGTGAATTCATTGAAAAAGCATCAGGCATTAAAAGTCGCTATGTTATGTATAAAGACGGCGCACTTGACCCTAAAACCATGATGCCACTTATTCCTCAGCGTAGTGATGAGCAATTATCAGCACAAGCAGAAATGGCTGTTGGCGCCGCGAAACAAGCGATGGCTGCAGCAAATAAAACAGCAGACGATATCGATTTAATCATTGTTGCTTGTTCATACACACAACGCGCTTATCCTGCAATTGCCATTGAAGTACAAAAAGAACTAGGTTGTAAAGGTTGGGCTTACGATATGCTCGTCGCTTGTTCATCGGCAACCTTTGGTATTATGAATGCTTCAAATGCTTTGCATGGCGACACAGCAAAAACAGTGTTAGTGATTAACCCTGAACTCAATTTTCCACAAATTAATTTACGCGACCGCGACAGTCACTTTATCTTTGGCGATGTTGCAACGGCTATTGTTATTGAAAAACAAGCAACCGCTACGGCTGACCATTGCTTTAAAATATTAACTAAGAAGCCGATCACGACCTTTTCTAATAACATTCGTAGTAACTTTGGTCATATCAATAAATGTGATCCAGAAACCATGCTTGATAATGACAAAATGTTTGTTCAGCAAGGACGAAAAGTTTTTAAAGAAGTACTGCCAATGGTCTCTCAATTAATTACCGAGCAAATGGCAGAAGCAAATGTTGAAGCTAAAGATTTAAAAAGATTATTTTTACATCAAGCCAATATCAACATGAATAACTTTGTTGCAAAGAAAGTATTAGGCCGTGACCCTATGGGCAATGAAGCGCCAATTATTTTAGACAAGTTTGCAAATACGGCTTCGGCGGGTTCTATTATTGCTTTTCACTTGAACCATGATGATATGGTTACTGGCGATAAAGCTTTAATCTGTTCTTTTGGTGCCGGTTATTCGGCAGGCTGTATCGTTATAGAGCATATTTAATTCTGCTGTGCGGTTAAGTCACTGAGAAAAACCTCTGTGACTTAATCGTTAATTAACCTTTAACCTTTAACCTTTAACCTTTAACCTTTAACAAAACTCACTAT
>NZ_JACGVV010000012.1:0-111640 GCF_014077405.1 Colwellia sp. BRX10-9
TGTTATATTAAATTTATTCAGATTTTAACCATGAGTTAAGTCTGGTTATATAAAACTTTTTTTACTTTATATGAAGGAATAATATGAAAAGTATCAAACTATTAGCGGGATTTTTAATTGGTTTTTTTTTATTTAATGCCAATGCGGAATCAGCAATAAACTATAGTTATTGTGAGCGCGATTGCAAAATGGAATATAACTTTTTTAAGACATATGCTAGAGAAGGTTCGTCTTTGGCAAACTTAGCGATGGCAATCATGAATTATAGAGGTCATGGGCGTGAAATAAATATACCTTTAGCCAATAAGTTACTGATCCGAGCAGCCAGAGATGGTGAGCCTGGTGCAATGTATCAACTTGCTTATAATATGATGTATGGTTTACACATGGAGCAAGATCTTGAAAAAGCACTCGTTTGGTTTAAAAAAACCGAAAGGTTTAATGTCTTAAACACTAAACGTAATGTTAGTTTGCTAACGCTGCTTTTAAATGAAGAGCAAGTTGAAAAACGACCTTCAATAAAAGCATTACTGAGTAAAGCGAGCCAAACAAAAGAAGAGCGGTTGTCTAACACAGAAAATGATGATGGCATCGAGCATATTGCAGTGACTCATCAGTTCTACTGGGATTATATTTTGTACAATGCCGAGCTGCAAACTTGCACGGTAAAATGTTTACCAACGTCATTCAATACCCTAGTTCCTTTAATTCATGTTGTTAACGAGCAAGCACTGTTGAATGAATTAACATTAGCGGTTAGCGCTAAAATTTAATAATCAATTAATAGCTAGATATTAACCATATGCTGTCAATGCTATGGGAATGGTTATAAAGCTTATCTCACATTAGCAACCCTTTTGGGGCTGCTAATGTGGCTGCATTTTAATTTTAAGGATGAAAAACATCGTAAAAGTAAATTTCAACTTTAACCGCTATTACATCATCAAGTCATAAAATTACCGATGTTTATCGCTTCAAGTTAGGTCATGCATTCACTTTGATCATGGCGTATTTCAATAGATATGTGTGATAACTGTGGTAAAAATCCTTTTAAAATACGTTCATATTCGTTTGAATCTAAAGGCTCGGCAGAGGTTACTTTAAGAATTGCTGCTTGGTGTGCGCTTGCTATTTTCCAAACATGAATATCGTTGATCACGCTATTTTTTTCACTTAATACCGCTGATATTTCATCCATGGTTGATTTCTTTATCGATTTATCAAGCAGTACTTCACTTGATTCTTTAATTAATCCATAAGACCAACGCAAGATAACGATGGCACCGACAATCCCCATGAGTGGATCCATCCATAATAAACCAATATATTTACCCACCAATAAGGCAACAATCGCTAATAAAGAGGTGAGGGTGTCCGCCAGTACATGAAAGTAGGCGGCTTTCATCGTATGGTCGTGCTGGTGATCGTGGTTGTGGTCATGGTGATCATCATGTAAGATGAAAACAGAGGCAACATTCACCACTAACCCTATAATCGCAACAACGATTGCTTCGTTAAAATGAATTGATAGCGGGGCTGACAATCGCTGAGCAGATTCAATTATCATCATCAATGCGACAATCGCTAATGCAATTGCACTGGCAAAACCACCTAAAGAGTTTACTTTGCCTGTTCCAAAACTAAAGTCTTTATTACTGGCATGCTTTTTAGCATAAGAGTAAGCAAAAATAGCAATAAGAAAAGCGGCAGAATGAGTGCCCATATGCCAACCATCAGCAAGCAGAGCCATAGAACCAGACCATGTACCAGCAGCAATCTCAAGTACCATAATGATGGTTGTTAGCCAGAAAACAATTTTTACTTTATTTTCATGAAGCTTACTGTCAATACCAAAATCGTGCGAGTGTTCCCACTGAATACCACTATCTTTTTTCATTAAATATCTCCATCGGTTGCTTAATGCAGTTAGTCATAGCATCAATATATTTTTTGAAATATACTATACCCTAGTATACTACAATTCAAGTAAAGGAAATTTATGTCACATACTGCCGCCGGAAATAAAAAGCTGCTTAGTCGTGTTAGACGAATAAAAGGCCAATCAATTGCTCTAGAGACTGCTTTAGAAGGAGAGCCCGATTGCATGGCTGTTTTGCAACAGGTTGCTGCAATAAAAGGTGCGGTTAATGGTTTGATGAAAGAAGTGCTAGAAGCTCATTTACGAGAGCATTTAGGTGCGGAGGATATGACAAAAGAGCAACGATTAGCAGAAGTAGAAGATGTTATTTCTATTCTTAAAAGTTACTTAAAATAATCACCGTAATTAACACCGATGAAAAGTAGTGATTAATATTTTTTATTGAATAAAAAAAACAGTTATGTAATCATTTATTATTATCATAATATTTTGTTGGCTACTTTGAGATTTCTTTTCCCTAAAACATTAATAGTATTGTTCGTATGTTTGGCCTTTGTTGGTCAGGCAATGGCGTCTACTAGTATGGCTTATCAAATGATAGGTATGAAGGTAATGAATGCGCAGCCACAAGATATGTCTATGATGGATCACAGCGACCACATTATGGCTAGTGACTCAACTGAGCAGTCAGAAAATACAAAAGAAGATTGTTGTACGTCTTCATGTAAATGCTCTGCTGGCGGTTGCTCTATGGTTATCGCATTTATCAAAGGTGTTGCAGGTAACGGACCTGTCGCTAATTTTTCAGCTAAGATTTTTTCTTCTTCTAGTTTGGCTTTAAGCCAACAACCAGCATCTTTGTACCGCCCACCAATATTAAGCTAAATACAGGATAAATGCCTCCAAATTTTGGACCATTTATATCATTACTCTTGTATTAGGCTCTTTTGATATTGCGTTGTTATAACAACTTATCACTGATAAAAAACCTAATTAATCAAAAATATTAATTGATATCCCTCTTGGAGGGGTTATGTTTTCAAAAAAATTCACACCAAAATTAATGGCAGACTTTGCTGTTGGCTCAGATAATAAAGTGCCTGCACTTGCTACTGTGACGCGACCGTTAACATGGGTTCTGACAAACGGTGTTCCATTAAGGAATATGCTGATGAATAATCACAACATCAATAGTAAGTTTTACTTAAAATACAGTGCAGGGCTGCTTGCTTTGATTGTCATTTCTGCCAGCGCCTCTGATGTTAAAATGGTTAAGAGCCCGCCACCATTGTCTTTTATAAAGGCAGTTAAGGTCGCTCAAAAAAATGATCCTTGGTTAACGGGGAATGTTCATCAACAAAACGCTCTTGAATCGATGAGCTCAGCTGCTAGTACCTTACCCGATCCTAAAATGTCAATTGGCTTGGCAAATTTACCGACTAACGGTTTTGACTTTGGCCAGGAAGGTATGACGCAAATTAAAGTAGCTATTTCACAAATGTTTCCACGTGGCGACAGTTTAGCGATTAAAAGCCAACAACTAAAAATTGAAAGTGAAGCGTTTCCCTATCAACGTAAAGACAGAGAATCAAAGGTTGCGGTTACCGTAGGAAGTTTATGGTTGGACACCTATCGAGTTCAGCAAAGTATTGTCTTAATTGAAAAAAACAGATCGTTATTTGAACAGTTAGCTGATGTAGCAACTGCAAGCTATTCATCGGCTTTAGGTAAAACTCGTCAACAAGATATTGTTCGTGCGCAATTAGAATTAACCTATTTAGAAGACAGGTTAGATAAATTAGCACAGCAGAAAAATCACTATGAAGGCATGCTTTTACCCTGGCTAAACACATTTTATAAGACGGGTAGTACAATAGATGAAACGTCATTACTAACTGACTTTTCTTCACATGATATTGTAGTCAGTCATCAATTACCGCAAATAGAGTTAATGAATAGTCACTTAGTTTTGAAAGAAAATTGGCTTACACCAGGAGAGTTGCTGCCATATTTTTCAAATCACCCGGCGGTTATTGCTGTCGATAAGAAGGTGACTGCGACCAAAACAGGGATAAATTTGGCGCAGCAAAAATATAAAACTGAATGGGGTGTAAATGCAAGTTATGGCTATCGTGGCGATGATGCTATGGGAGGAAGTCGCGCCGATTTATTCTCTATAGGCGTAACTTTTGACATCCCCCTTTTTACTGAAAACCGACAAGACAAAGAAGTTCAATCGGCGATATCTCAAGCAGAAGCGGTGAAAACCGAAAAGTTACTATTACTAAGACAACTGCTAGGTGCTTACTCGAGCGCCAAAGGAAGACTATTGCGCTTAAACGACAGACAAAATTTATATAAAAATAAATTATTACCACAAATACATGACCAAGCAGAAGCCTCTTTGACTGCTTATACCAATGATGATGGCGACTTTTCAGAAGTTGTTCGCTCACGTATTGCCGTGCTAAACGCTGAAATCGACGAGCTAACACTTAATGTAGAAGAGCAGAAGATAAGGCTTGAGCTTAATTATCTTTTTATTGGCGGTGCCAATTCGGTCGCTATACAAAACAAAAATAGCAAACTGGCTTTAGACAAAAGTAGACGAAATACGATTATTTCGGGAGAAAAACAATGAGCACATCTACCTCAACAAAATCCGCTAAACCATTAGTTCTTGGCATTATTATTGGTGGGATGCTGACTGTTGCTCTCACTAAACTTATCACTTCGGGCAGTAACTCAGTATCGGATGTTACGTCTAAAGAGAAAGTGCCACTTTATTGGGTCGCACCAATGGATGCCAATTATATCAAAGATAAACCGGGTAAATCACCGATGGGCATGGATTTAGTACCCGTTTACGATGACGGTGGCAAAGGACCCGATGAAGGTCCCGGCACCATTCGTATTTCACCTGATGTTGTTAATAATTTAGGCGTACGCACGGTAAATGTTCAATATAAAAAGCTCAATAGCCAAATTAATACCGTTGGTTATGTTACGTATAACGAAGATAAGCTTGTTCATATTCACCCTCGTGTACAAGGGTGGATTGAGAAGCTCTATGTGAAAGCGGTTGGAGATCCAGTTAAAAAAAATCAGCCATTATATGATATTTATTCTCCTGAGTTAGTTAATGCCCAAGAAGAGCTACTGCTGGCATTAGAGAGAAAAAATAATCGATTAATTAATGCGGCAGAAAATAGATTATCAGCACTACAGTTACCTAAACTAGCGATTAAAGAACTAAAGAAAACGCGAAAAGTACAGCAAAAAATAACTTTTTATTCACCACAAACTGGTGTTGTTGAAAGTCTAAATATCCGTGAAGGTTTTTTTGTAAAGCCAGGTACAACATTAATGTCGGTAGCTAATTTATCAGAAATCTGGGTTGAGGCTGAGGTGTTTGAAAGGCAAGCAAGTTTAGTTAAAACCGCGTTACCCGTTACCATGACACTTGATTATTTACCGGGTCAAAAATGGCAGGGACAAGTGGACTATATTTACCCAATACTTGATGCTAAAACACGTACTGTGAAAGTACGTTTACGTTTTAATAATGAAGCGGGTGACTTTAAGCCTAATATGTTTGCAGAAATTGCCATAGATACAACAAGTGATAAACGAACACTCATTATTCCTAAAGAAGCGTTAATTCGCACGGGTAATCAAGACAGAGTTGTTTTGGCATTAGGAGAAGGCAGTTTTAAGTCAGTTGAGGTTTCTGTTGGGCGTTATGGCAGTGACAGTGTTGAAATACTAACCGGCCTTACTGATGGCGATAAAGTCGTGAGCTCGGCACAATTCTTATTGGATTCTGAATCGAGTAAATCTTCTGACTTTAAACGTATGCATTATCAGCTGGAACAAACAACGTCTGACTCAAATGACTCAAATGACTCAATAGCGATGACGATGAGTGATAGCAATGATAACGTTATCAAAGAGAGTGTTTCCTCTGCAACAGTCAATGGTACCGTTATTTCGACCATGGTAAATCATCGAATGGTGACTATCGACCGAGAAGCCATTGTAAAATGGGATCGAGAAGCCGATAGAGTCGATTTTATTGTCGATGAAGAAGTTGATATAACCTTATTTTCAATCAATGCCTATGTGATGTTTACCTTTGAAGTTCGCGCGGGTAATTTTATTATTGTTAGTGCTATGGCAATGTCGGCACCTGGTGTCGATATAAATAACATGACTAACGACGAAAGGAAATAATGATGATCACTGCTATTATTCGATGGTCTGTTGGTAATCGTTTTTTTGTCTTACTTGCAACATTATTACTGGTGGCTGCTGGTTTATATTCTGTCAGCAAAACGCCTATTGATGCACTACCAGATTTATCTGATGTGCAAGTCATCATAAAAACAAGTTACCCGGGTCAAGCGCCACAAGTTGTTGAAGACCAAGTTACTTATCCCATTACTACAGCTATGTTGTCCGTGCCCGGCGCAGTTACGGTAAGAGGCTATTCATTTTTTGGTGACTCTTATGTTTACGTTATTTTTGATGAAGATACCGATCTTTACTGGGCACGTTCAAGAGTTCTTGAGTATTTAAGTCAAGTTGCCCCAAACTTACCCAGTGATGCTCGCCCTCAATTGGGTCCCGATGCTACAGGCGTGGGCTGGGTATATTTGTATGCCCTAACCGATAAAACTGGTCAACATGATTTAAGCCAATTACGGAGTTTACAAGATTGGTTCTTAAAATTTGAGTTACAAACCGTGCCTGGCGTTTCGGAAGTTTCTGCTATTGGTGGCATGGTTAAACAATATCAAGTACAAATTAACCCAGAAAAACTGCGTGCTTTTGGTATACCTCTCTCTCATATACAACAGGCCATTAAACAAGGTAATCAGGAAATAGGTGCATCAGTTGTTGAGATGGCAGAAGCCGAGTATATGATCAGGACAACAGGTTATATTAAAAGTGTCAGTGATTTAGAAAACATTCCGCTAGGGGTTAACGAGAAGGGAACACCGCTGTTATTAAAAGATGTTGCCGATATAGGCACAGGTCCGCAAATGCGTCGTGGTGTTGCTGAGTTGAACGGCGAAGGTGAAGTTGTTGGTGGTATTGTGGTGATGCGTTTTGGCGAAAACGCACAGCAAGTCATTAATCGTGTTAAAGATAAACTGGAAAAACTCAAAAAAGGTTTGCCCGAAGGCGTTGAGATAGTACCTGTATATGACCGCTCTGCCTTAATTGAACGCGCAGTAGATAACCTAGCCTACAAGTTGCTCGAAGAATTTGGGGTAGTCGCATTAGTGTGTATTATCTTCTTGTTTCATGTTCGCTCTTCTTTAGTGGCAATTATTAGTTTACCGGTAGGTATATTAACCGCTTTTATCATTATGCACTTGCAAGGGCTTAACGCGAATATTATGTCGTTGGGCGGTATTGCTATTGCTATTGGTGCGATGATTGATGGCGCCATTGTCATGATAGAGAATATGCATAAGCATATGGAAAAAACACCCTTAACAAAAGAAAATCGCTGGCAAATCGTCACAGAATCAGCCAGTGAAGTTGGGCCGGCATTATTTTTTAGCTTATTAATTATTACTGTCAGTTTTGTGCCGGTATTTACTTTAGAAGCACAAGAAGGACGAATGTTTGCTCCACTCGCTTTTACTAAAACCTATGCTATGGCGGCTTCTGCGGCGTTAGCTATTACCTTAGTTCCGGTACTTATGGGCTATTTTATTCGCGGTAAAGTGTTAGCAGAGCATAAAAATCCGGTTAATAGATTTCTGACCTTTATTTATATGCCAGCCTTGAAGAAGGTTTTACATTTTCCAAAAATCACTTTAGTTGCGGCATTAGCTGTGTTGGCTATTGGCATATATCCATTGGATAAAATTGGTAGCGAATTTATTCCACCACTTGATGAAGGTGACTTGATGTATATGCCGACAACCTATCCAGGGATTTCTATTGGTCAAGCTCGTCAACTTCTTCAACAAACCGACAAGTTGATTAAAACCGTCCCCGAAGTACAAACCGTGTTTGGTAAAGTTGGTCGAGCTGAAACCGCAACAGATCCTGCGCCACTGACTATGATAGAGACTTTTATTCAGTTAAAACCTCATGACCAATGGCGAGAGGGCGTAACCACAGAGAGCTTAAAGAAAGAACTTGATGCGTTAGTCAAACTACCCGGAGTAACCAACGCTTGGGTTATGCCTATTAAAACGCGTATTGATATGTTGGCAACCGGTATTAAGACACCGGTAGGCATAAAAATAGCGGGGCCACAACTGGACGTTATTCAAGAAATAGGTCAGCAAATAGAAGTCATTTTAGCCGAAGTTCCCGGCACAGCGTCCGTTTATTCAGAGCGAGTTGCCGGTGGCCGTTATATTAAAATAGATATCCAGCGCGCAAAAGCTGCTCGTTATGGCCTAAATATCGCAGAAATTCAACAAGTGGTAGCAACGGCTATTGGTGGAATGAATGTTACTAAAACGGTAGAAGGTTTAGAGCGATATCCCGTTAATTTACGCTATCCACAAGATTATCGTGATTCGCCTGAACAATTATCTTCACTGCCCATAGTGACGCCAAACGGACAACGTATTTCGTTAGGTGATGTTGCCAATATCATCGTAGAAAATGGACCTCCGGGCATTAAATCTGAAAATGCCCGACTCAATGGCTGGGCTTTTGTTGATATTGATGGCGTTGATGTCGGAACCTACGTTGAAGCGGCGCAACAGGTGATTGCTGATAAATTAATCTTGCCTGCTGGCTACTCTATTACTTGGGCTGGACAATATGAATATATGCAACGTGCTAAAGCTAAGCTGACTTATGTGGTGCCATTAACTTTATTTATTATTATTATTTTACTCTATCTGAATTTTAGGAACGTTATTGAAGTGGCGATGATTATGGGAACTTTACCCTTTGCGATGGTAGGAAGCATTTGGTTAATGTACTTAGAAGGCTTTAACTTCTCAGTTGCTGTTGGCGTTGGTTTTATTGCGTTAGCGGGTGTTGCTGTAGAGATTGGGGTTATTATGTTGGTGTACCTCAATCAGGCTTACCAATCGATGCTAAGTGAACATCGCTTAGAAGGTATCATCACTAAAAAAGAAGATGTACTACAGGCTGTTTTACATGGCGCTGGGATGCGTGTTCGTCCTGTTATGATGACTGCTGCTGCTATTATTGTTGGTTTACTCCCTATTTTATATGGCACAGGTACGGGCTCTGAAGTGATGAGTCGTATTGCCGCACCTATGGTTGGCGGTATGTTGAGCGCGGTTATTTTAACATTACTGGTTTTACCAACGCTGTTTTATTTATGGCGATCGTCATCGATAAAATAGTGGCGATAAAAATAGTTTAGCAATCACCCTAATATTCATCGAGGTTATGGCGTTTTAAAATAGCGCCCGTACTTTTAAGTCTCATTGATGGTAGGGTAGTTGGGTAAAGTTTTATAAAGCATTGTGTACAAACTAATGAGGGAAAACTATGAACGAAAATGACAAAATAAAAGCATCCGATTTATTTGTGCAAGCATTAGAAGCCGAAGGAGTCGATCATATCTTTGCTGTTCCCGGCGAAGAAAACCTCGATATGCTCGAGTCCCTTCGCAAGTCGTCGATAAAATTAGTGTTAACTCGCCATGAACAAGGCGCAGGATTTATGGCGGCAACTTATGGACGCTTGACTAATAAAGCGGGCGTTTGTTTGGCAACACTAGGCCCAGGAGCAACAAATTTAGCTACACCTGCGGCCTATGCTCACTTAGGTGGTATGCCCTTAATTATGATCACCGGACAAAAACCAATTAAAAAATCTAAGCAGGGCCAGTTCCAAATTATTGATGTAGTTGGCTTGTTTGACCCCATTTGCAAAATGTCTAAACAAATTGTCCATGGCAATACGATTCCGTCATTAGTGCGTGAAGCTTTCCGTCTCAGTGAAGAAGAGCGCCCGGGTGCTGTATTATTAGAGTTGCCTGAAGATATTGCTGCTGAAGATTGTACGGCAGGGATTATGACACCCCATAAACGTCATTATGCAGGTCCTAATGAGGTGGCACTCGAGGAAGCGGTTACGTTAATAAAGGCCGCTAAAATGCCGTTAATACTTATTGGAGCGGGCGCGAATCGTCAAAATGTTCGAGAGGCAATGTGTGATCTTGTTCACACAACACGTATTCCCTTTTTTGACACTCAAATGGGAAAAGGAGTTGTTGATGAACGCTCAAGTCTCTTTTTAGGCACTGCAGCGTTATCATCTGGTGATTATTTACATTGTGCGATTGAACGTGCAGATTTAATTATTAATATTGGACATGATGTTATTGAAAAACCGCCGTTTTTTATGGAGCAAGGGGGTAAAAAAGTTATTCATGTTAACTATAAATCTGCGAAAGTTGATCAAGTATATTTTCCTCAATCAGAAATTATTGGTGATCTCGCGGCGTCTGTGACTGCTTTAAAAGATAAGTTAGCAGGAGAAGTAAAGTTTGATAGAAGTTATTTTGATAAGGTAAAACTCGCCATAGATGAGCATCTTGAAGAAGGAGCTGACGATAATCGCTTTCCTATTATTCCTCAGCGCTTTGTTGCAGACATTCGAAAAGTCATGGGTGAAAAAGATATCATCGCCTTAGATAACGGTATGTACAAACTTTGGTTTGCCCGTAATTATAAAGCATATCAACCTAATACGGTATTACTCGATAATGCCCTCGCTACAATGGGCGCTGGTTTGCCATCAGGTATGATGGCAGCAATGTTAAACCCTGACCGACGTGTGATGGCAATATGCGGGGATGGCGGTTTTATGATGAATTCACAAGAATTAGAAACAGCAATTCGTTTAGGCTTGAACCTAGTGATCACCGTGTTAAATGATAACTCTTATGGAATGATCCGTTGGAAGCAAGCCAGCTCTGGCTTTGCAGATTGGGGCTTGGAATTTAATAACCCTGATTTTGTTAAATACGCAGAAAGTTACGGCGCAACAGGGCACAGAGTTACCTCTGCTGAAGATATTATTGCTACCTATGAAAAAGCATTCTCAGCGGGAGGTGTTCATCTTGTTGAACTACCCGTTGATTACTCTGAGAATCAAAGGGTATTGATTGATGAATTGGCAGCAAAGGTTTGTTTAATATAAACCTTTTGTCTTAATATCGCTTGTCAGCAAGCATTTTTTAACTTAATAAAGAGCAGATTATGGCCGACTTAGACAAAAATAGTACCGCTGAAACACTCGATGTGGTTAACCCTTATGACCAAACTTATGTAGGTTCAGTTCCAACGGTAACGTGGGATAAAATTGATGAATATTTAGAGACTGCCCAGCAACTCTTCAAAGATCGTAAGCAATGGCTACCTGCCTTTAAGCGGATAAGTATTCTTAAAAAAGCGGCGGTGTTAATCTCACAACGAGCTGATGAATTAGCGTTACTCATCGCAAGTGAAGGCGGAAAGCCGCTGGTCGATGCTCGTGTAGAAGTTACCCGAGCTATCGATGGTGTAGAGCTTTGCGCAAAAGAAATATCGGCATTAACGGGTAAGCAAATACCGATGGATTTAACTGAAGCCGGAGCAGGGCGAATTGCTTTTACCAGTAAAGAGCCTATTGGAGTTGTGGTTGCTGTTTCAGCCTTTAATCACCCACTAAATTTAATTGTTCATCAAGTAGCTCCTGCGATAGCTGCAGGTTGTCCGGTGTTAGTTAAACCGGCTCGAGATACACCATTATCTTGTCAGGTGTTCGTTGATATTATGCACGAAGCGGGATTACCACCTCAGTGGTGTCGCTTTATTACGTGCGAGACATCAACGTCTGAAAGAATGATCACTGACCCTCGCGTCGCCTTTTTTAGTTTTATTGGATCAGCCAAAATTGGTTGGATGTTACGTTCTAAATTAGCGCCAGGAACACGCTGTGCATTAGAGCATGGTGGCGTTGCCCCGGTTATTATCGAAGAAAGTGCCGATATTGCAGCAATGATCCCGAGTTTGCTCAAAGGTGGTTTTTATCATTCGGGGCAAGTATGTGTTTCTGTACAACGTATTTTTGCGCCTCGAAATAAAGCTCAAGCCATTGCAAAAATGCTAGCTGATGGCGCTGAAAAGCTCGTTGTCGGTAACGCTATTGATGAAACAACCGAATGTGGGCCATTAATTCGTCCCAAAGAAGTCGATCGTGTTGAAGAGTGGGTTAATGAAGCCGTGACTGGTGGCGCAACACTTGTTACCGGCGGTAAACGCTTGGGTGATACTACTTATGCGCCAACAGTACTGCTTGAACCGCCAGTTGATGCAAAAGTTTCTAACATGGAAGTTTTTGGTCCAGTCATTTGTGTTTATGGCTATGATGACATTGACCAGGCTATTGCTCAGGCTAATTCACTAGACTATGCTTTTCAGGCATCGGTGTTTACCAAAAATCTTGATGTTGCGATGAAGGCGATACAGGAATTAGACGCTACAGCTGTAATGGTCAACGACCATACTGCCTTTAGGGTTGATTGGATGCCTTTCGCTGGGCGCAAAAGTTCAGGATATAATACCGGAGGCATCGCTTACACTATGCATGATATGTCTCAGGATAAGATGGCCGTTATTAAGCTCTAATACAGTAAGCGCTAATACAGTGAGCTTTAATATAGTGAAATAAATAGTCTTTATAAAATAAAAGCGTCTTTAGTTGTTACCAAAGACGCTTTTTTATTCGCTCTATACGCACTTTCATTCGGCGCCTAGTCATCAAATACCTTACATCGATAAATCTTCACGTAATATGTAAATGTTATAAGAAATTTCATCAAAGTGTGATGACCATCTTTGCAGTACTTTTTTAGCTTTCTTTGGACTATCCAAATGTTTAGCTAGTAATTTACTAAACTTAATATCTGGTGGAGCCATAGCTCCATAAGTCATGTAAGGAATAGCCAGACTCATTTCAAGTGTGCCATTGACTCTGTCATACCATAACCAATTATATGGCCAATTTTCTTTTTTAGCCGCATCACTGATGATTTTCTTATCTTTTTCTAAAGCTTCGCTGTGTCCTAACTTCAGCTGATAGGTATTAACACCGATATATTTATAAGTAACATCTGCTGGCCAATGACTGTTGTTTAGATCATTTTCAGCGCGGTGGTGTTCATAATGAGAAATATATTTGCTGACATTTTTACGCCAGTTTTCAGAGGCTTTCGCTTGAATGTTCCACTGACGGTAATCATCAAGCTCTGACCAAGTATTGCAACAAGACCGAACGATGTAAGCATCCATATTTGCCCCCATATCAGCTTGATAAACAGACCAGCTTCGTGGGTCTTTCATTAATTTTCGATAGGCAATGTGGTCTATAAACGCTTGTTCAAAATTAGCTGTTTGTCCTGGTTTTGGTACAAATAACCACACATTAGCAATGTTTTTTACTGATTTTTCTTCTGCACTTACCGGTACTGACACCCAACCTAACATTAAGAACAAGGTTAATAGTACAAAATAAAATAATATTACTTTTAGATTTTTAGTCATGTTGGCTTCCTTTATATGATTGTTCATCCATGACAACCGCCAACAACTAAATGGAATATGGAAGAGTAATAATAATACAAAGTAATCGTATTATTATTTGAGTTGGTTCATCAAAAGTGTAGGTGAAAAATTAAATAAAAGCCATTTATTGAGGCATGCTCATGCAATAACTTTGTGCTTTAACCGTTTGAGTTACTGTTACTTGGCTTGTCGGTAAAGCCAGAAGATTTTCTGCTATTTATTACCTCACCGTTTTATCCAAGCAAGCGTTATGGATGCTTAATAAAAACTCATTTTATTATAATAAGTTAGCTATAAAGGCTATGGTAAAACTGTCGAATAAATATTGCCCTTTATTAAAACGCAAGGATATAATAAACAGAAATATAATAATAAAAGGATGTTCTGTGTATCCCCAAACAAAAAAAATACTGACCTTAGTTTTCATGTTTTTCAGTTACTGTTCCATGGCTATCGCGTTGGAAAATAAAAATATAGAAAACAAACTAGCGGTAAAAAACCTCGATATTAATACACTCTTTGAGGAAGACGATTACCGTGATGTTAGTTTATCTCCTGATGGTAAACACCTTGCTTTGATCCAAGATCAAAAAGGGACGCCTGTTCTTATCATCGTTGCTGTTGATACGATGAAAGCGATTAATCAAATTTCCTTTGCCAATAAAGACAGTGTCGGTCAATACCGATGGGCAAATAATGAAAGATTACTGGTTTTTCTTGCCAGTAAAAAAAGAAATCAAGAGAGGAAGGGCTACTATGGTGAAATTTATAGCATTAATATAGATGAAGATGAAGGTGACTTTATTTTTGGTGTCCGTTCACTTGTTCGTCGAGGAAAAATAAAAAAAGGCACTAAAGACCACGATTACGAAAAACATTTGGCGCATCCTGAAATAATCAGCATGTTAAAGGATGACCCCGAACATATCATTATTTCAACGTCACAATATAATGATAAAGGTATGTGGGTTTTTAAGTTAAATATATATGAGGGTCAAATAGAAACGTTAGCAAAAATTGAAGATAGCAAGGCAAACCATCAAACGACTCAGCTAGATTACTTCGATGAAAGCCAAGAGTTATGGCTTAGCAGCAACACGGAAGATGATGATATTACTATCGCGCGTTATGATTTTGATGATGAGTCTTGGTTGTACTATAAACCTAAAAATGCAAGCTCTAGCTTATCTATTATCAGTACTTATAAAGATCAAAAGCAACTAGTGGTAAGTGATTATTGTGGTAACGATACTATTTCTATTTGTTTATTTAATCCAAAAACTGAGCAATTATCGACGTTATATACCGTGGATGGTTATGATACCAACTGGCTTTACTTAGATAATCAAAGTAGACCTTTTGCCGTCTCTTACTTTGACGAGTACCCGCAATATAAAATTTTAGATAAAAAGCATCCTATGGCTGAAAAACTTTCGGACTTCTTAGGACAATTTGCCGGTTATCACATTAACGTTAGCTGGGATAAGACATTTGAGACCAAAGCCTTAATCTCTCTTTCGAGCGACATTCAACCGACCTTATGGTATTTATTTGACCGTGAAACCAATAAGTTGAGTTACGTTGCACATAGCAAGAAGGGTATTGATACTAAGAAATTACATCCGCAATACTCGTTTAAATTTGACGCAAGAGATAACACCCCCATTCAAGGATATATAACCTTACCAACAAAAACGACTACTGCCGCAGTACCTGCTGTTGTTTTAGTTCACGGTGGCCCACATGCTCGAGATTATTGGGGATTTAATCCAGAAGTTCAATTATTAGCTTCGAGAGGCTATGCAGTGGTTCAGGTTAACTATCGTGGTTCAACAGGTTTAGGTTGGAAATTTGAAGCCGCTGGTTTTGGCCAATGGGGAGATAAAATTCAGTATGACATTTTAGATGGCATCAATTATTTGGTCGACAAAAAATATATAGATAAAAGCCGTCTCTGCATCATGGGCGCAAGTTTTGGCGGTTATAGTGCTATTCAAAGCAGCATTATTGAACCTGATCTGTTTAAGTGTACTATTGCTCGATCAGGGGTTTATGACTTGCCATTATTGGTTGATCACGAAGAGCCTGAGGTAGCGAAAGTATTAATTAAAAGAGTCGGTCTAGAAAACATCCAAAAAGCCCATTCACCGATTCATAAGATTAATTTATTAAAAGCACCCGTTTTATTAGTACATGGCACCAAGGATGACAGAACACCTTTAGAGCAAGCAGAAGTATTACTTAAGCAATTAAAGAAGCATAACAAGTCGTACGAATGGTTTGAAATTGAAAATGAAGGGCATAATTTTTATAAGTCTGACAACCGAATTATATATCATGAAAAAGTGCTTCAATTTCTAAACAAACATAATCCGGTTACTTTATAATGGCTGCTCCCTTGTGCGCAATGGTATAAGGGAGATTTACTGGCTAATTGCAGCCAAGATATTACCTAAGTCAGTAATCTAGTGTTTTTTAAGTGGGATTTTTTTTGAACATCAATTTTATAAAAATTATTGCGAGTACTATTTTTGCCCTTTTAGCGTTTGCGGCAAACTCTGTGCTATGTAGGTTAGCATTAGGTGATAATGCCATTGACGCAAGCAGTTTTACTATTATACGGC
Source organism: Colwellia sp. BRX10-9 (assembly GCF_014077405.1). Taxonomy (NCBI): domain Bacteria; kingdom Pseudomonadati; phylum Pseudomonadota; class Gammaproteobacteria; order Alteromonadales; family Colwelliaceae; genus Colwellia; species Colwellia sp. BRX10-9. The sequence continues at coordinate 16,071 of NZ_JACGVV010000012.1, forward strand.
TTCTTTCGGGCATTATTATATTAATTCTTGTGCTGCAACTAACACGTAAATCAAATGAAACAAAACCTAAATCTAAAGGCAGTTGGTTGGCGGCAGGTATGCTCTTTATTTATGCTATCGCTTTTTCATTTGGCTATATCTCATTAGATACAGGAACAGGCGCACTGATTTTATTTGGCGCAGTACAAATAACGATGATTATGGCGAGTGTAATTTCAGGTAATAAACTTCATTTTACTGAATGGGTAGGACTCATTATTGCATTTTCTGGCTTTGTTTATTTAATCGTGCCGAGCCTAGTAACACCATCATTTAAAGGCTTTATACTTATGGCTGTTTCAGGTGTTGCTTGGGGACTTTATACCCTTGCTGGCAGAACATCTAAAAATCCACTTAGTGATACCGCCTATAATTTTATGAGAACATCTCCTTTTATTTTAATACTGATAATTTTTGGACTTAATGATGCTCATATAACACCAATGGGAATATTACTTGCGGTATTGTCTGGTGGTATAGCTTCAGGCATAGGCTATTTTGTTTGGTATATAGCGCTGCGGGGACTCTCTGTTACACAAGCCGCTGTTGTGCAGTTGTTTGTACCTGTTATTGCTGCTGCAGGCGGAATAGTGTTTGCCAATGAACTGATTACATTACGTTTGGTTGAGTCATCCGCTTTAGTGCTTGGTGGTATTTTAACGGTGATCTTAGGTCGATACTATTTTGTTCAGTTAGCAGCAAAGAAGCCACCCATCACTTAATGCATGTTTTTAATCAGCACTCAGCTGACCATTATTGAAAAGTTAGCGTCTTAGCTTAACATTAATGCACATCGCCATTTATAATCGTTTAACCGCCTCATTCATACAACCGATAATCCCAAGGGTTAAGTGGGATTGATCCACATCACTGTGCAGCATCGCACGAAAGCTCAATAGTACCGAAATAGCCCAATAGTACAGTTATAGGGTTCGATCGTATGCGACATTCTTAAACTAAGTGACTACAATAATAGTAATTTTGTACTATTGTACCTTTTTGGTGATAGCGGTCCCGTCGAAAATAGCGCTAATTCTGATGGCGAACGCTTAGCTTAGTTTAATATTTTCCCTTAATGAGGAAAAATAAACCTAAGGTGCTAACCTATGAAGGTAGTAATAAATATTATTGCTCAAACTTTTGATTTTTTAGGCATAAGTTAACTATAAATAAACGCATCATTATATAATTATCAATAAGTTGTTCAAAGTTTATCTTAAGGTAGAAGTTTGCGCTGTTGAAAATAATTCAATCTGTTAATACAGAGATAATCAGAAATAAAAATCAGCTACTTTAATAAGTGGTGTACTTAATAAATAGATGAGTTGATAATTTTTTAGCTCAGTTTTGGAGAGAAAGTTATGATTGCATTCAAGTTAAATGGGAAAAATGTTTCCTCTACTGCAGAGGAAGACACGCCTTTATTATGGGTTATCCGTGATGAATTTGGCTTTAAAGGCACAAAATTTGGCTGTGGTATTGGAATGTGTGGTGCTTGTACTGTACATATCGATGGTGCGGCGATCAGAACCTGCTCTTTTCCATTAATAGCCGCCGCAAATAAAAATATCACCACGATTGAAGGTTTAGACAACAATCATCCATTACAGCAAACCTGGATCGATGAACAAGTACCTCAGTGCGGCTACTGTCAATCTGGACAAATTATGCAGGCCGCAACTTTGCTAGCCAGTAATACTTCGCCAAGTGACCAAGAAATTGTTGATCATATGAGCGGCAATTTATGTCGTTGTATGGCGTATATCCGTATTCAAAGCGCCATTAAAAGTGCTGCAGATGTTATGTCAGCCGATGTACAAACTTTTGATCCACGCTCTTCAACCCAACAATCATAAAGGCGTATGACAATGCAAAATATTAAAGATGCAAAAAACAATGTCAGCTTATCTCGCCGTCGTTTTTTAGTTGGTACGGTCAGTAGTACATTATTAATGGCTTTCGCCCCCCTAGCTAGCGCCGCCAATATCGGGCAAAGCCCACAAGAAACCCTGAAAAATAAATTGTTTTCGCCAACTGTATGGTTTGAAATTAACCCACAGGGCGATGTGAACATTAATATTGCTAAGGCAGAAATGGGGCAGCATATTGGTACGGCACTCGCACGTGTTGTGGCGGATGAGTTAGGCGCAGATTGGTCTAAAGTCTCTATTACTCATGTAGACACTGACCCTAAATGGGGTTATATGGTCACGGGCGGTTCTTGGTCAGTATTTCAAACGTTTAAGCCACTTTCTCAGGCTGGGGCAGCCGGTCGTATTGCGCTAATAGAAGCCGCGGCAAAAATATTGAATTGCCCAGCAGAGCAATGTCGTGTTGAAAATGGTGCAGTAATTTATCAAGAACAATCGTTAAGTTTTGGTGAAATTGTCACTCAGGGCACCTTTAATCGTGTCTTTACACCAAAAGAAATTGATGCCTTACCCTTAAAACCAGCCAGTAAAAGAACATTAGTCGGCAAGCCTAGTTTAGCCCTCGATATTCCCGATAAAACCAATGGCTCGGCGGTTTATGGTATTGATGTTGAGTTGGAAGGGATGGTTTATGCTCGACCTATTGTTCCACCAACACGTTATGGCACTAAGGTCACCAATGTTGATGATAGTGCGGCTAAAAAGGTTAAAGGTTATCTTGGCTATCATATTTTGCAAGACCCAAGTGAAAACATTCAGGGCTGGGTGAGTGTCGAGGCTGATACTTATTACGGCGCGATTAAAGCCGGCGATGCGTTAAAAGTAAGCTATCAAGCGGGTAAAACAGCCAAAGTTAGCGAGCAAGATATTATTAAAGAAGGTGAGCGTTTAGTTGCTGATGAAAACGAAGGTGGGTTGTTTATTAATGACGGCGACTTTTCAGCGGCGAGTGCTAAAGCAGATAAATCTATTAATGCTGTTTACCGCACGCATACCGCGTTACATTTTGCTTTAGAGCCAGTTAACGCAACGGTAGAAGAAAAAAATGGTCTGTGGCACGTTTATACCGGTAATCAATGGCAGTCGTTAACTTTGCCAGCGATCGCTAAAGCGCTACAAGTTTCAGATGAAAATGTTGTTATGCATCAGCAATACTTAGGTGGTGGCTTTGGTCGTCGTTTATTTGGCGATTATGCGATTCCAGCTGTATTAACGGCTAAAGCCATTGGCAAACCGGTAAAAATGGTCTTTACCCGAGAAGATGACTCTAGATTTGACCAACCAAGATCGCCTTCGGTTGTTTCGTTTCAAGCGTTATTTGATCAAAAAAATAAATTTACTGGCATGCAACACGCACTTGCTGCGGGTTGGCCAACCTTATCAATGGCGCCAGGGTTTATGCCTGAAAGTCTAGATAAAAAAATTCGTGTCGATATGTTTTCCACCAGTGGTGCAGATCATTGGTACAGCATGGAAAACCATCGTGTGCGCGTGGCTAACAATAGCCTAGCACAACAAACTATGTTGCCTGGTTGGTTAAGATCCGTAGGGCAGGGTTGGATTGTTTGGGGATTAGAATCATTTATTGATGAAATAGCGCATCAAAGTAAAATGGATCCTATTGATTTTCGTTTATCTATGCTTGATGGTTTAGGAAAGCAAGCGGGTAAAGCACCAGAAAGTGTTGGTGGTGCTAAGCGGTTAGCTCACGTATTAACTAGGCTAAAAGAAAAGACCGCCAATGTTAAGTTAGGAAAAAACGAAGCGATTGGTGTTGCGATAAGTGCGGGACAAGAACGTACCATGCCGGCTTGGATGGCTTGTGCCGCTCAAGTACATGTCGAACCTAGCTCTGGCACAATCACGGTTAAGAAATTGACTATGATTGCTGATGCCGGCGTTATTATTCATCCTGATGGCGCTTTAGCTCAAGTACAAGGGTCAATGCTATGGGGAACAAGCTTAGCATTACACGAACAAAGTCCGATAGAAAATGGTCAAGTAAGTAATCTTAACTTAAACACTTACACTCCATTAAGAATGAATGATGTACCTGAGCTTGATATTGAATTTGTTGAAAGCGAAGAGTTTCCTGTTGGCTTAGGTGAGCCAGGCGTTGTGTCAATAGCGCCCGCTATCGCCAATGCTATTTTTCAGATAACAGGAGTTAGAGTACGAGATTTACCTATTAAGTCAGCGGCGTTAGTAAGTACATAAAATATTATTAGTTTTTTGAATAGCTAATATGGTCAATAAGAAAGATGGTCATAGGTAATAATAACAAAGCCTTTTGTGTTGATAATACGTCACTAAAGGCTTTTTTTATAAGTCAGTAAAAGATAAGGTAGTACTCAATTGTCTTATTAAATTGGCTAACTAAAAAATAAATATTATAGCCGACAAGTTCAGTGGCCTTTAATAGCCTGATTAATATTAATAGGGAGAAAAAAATGTTCAGTCATATAATGATCGGCGCAAATGATGTCGCACAATCAAAGGTTTTTTATGATGCCATTCTTGGTGCCATGGGCCACGAGCCTGGTGTAATTGACGCCAAAGGTCGTTGTTTTTATTTTACCAAAAACGGAGTTTTTGCGCTAAGTAAGCCGATAGATGGTAAGCCTGCTAGTCATGGTAATGGCTCTACTATTGGTTTCGCAGCTGATAGTACCGCTATTGCTGATGCATGGCACGCAGCGGGTGTTGCTAATGGTGGTCGTGCGTGTGAAGACCTTCCGGGTGTAAGAGATGGAACGATAGGTAAGATTTATCTCGCTTATTTACGTGATCCCTCAGATAACAAAATTTGTGCGCTTCATCGAATCGTTTAAAAATAATTGTTAATTTTTACTACCATAATAATTTACAAAAGTAAGGGCAAAAACAGCTTTAAATATGTCCGAAATAGTGGCTTTTAGACATCTTACAGTCAGTATTATTTGCCTTTAGTTTAGTGTTTTTTGGAGAACTATCTTGGCGACTAAGCAAGAAGTAACAGACTTTATGAGAACAGAGTTTCCACAGGCCAAGTGCATTGTTGAAGCTGTTGGAGAACAATCAGCAATAATAAGGCATACCGTAGGTTTTGATGAATTAAGGCCAGGTGGAACTGTATCTGGCCCCGTGTTAATGACCGTTGCCGATTGTGCTCTATATGTGGCTATTCTTGGTGAAATAGGCATAGTTTCTCTTGCTGTGACCACCAGCCTAACCATTAACTTTCTGAGAAAACCCTCTTCAAGCAAAGATATTATTGGTAAATGTACCTTACTAAAAATAGGGAAGTCACTCATTGTTGGAGAGGTATCCTTATACTCTGAAGGTGATGTAAACCCTGTTGCACATGTTGTTGGAACTTATTCAATACCTAAAGCAAGATAAATTAAATAAGTCTATAAAGAAGCAGGGATAATTATCGTTCGAGCCTCATTTTGTATTACACTATTATCAACAATGACGTGTCACTTGACCTTCTGTTATGTCTTTAGGAACTTATGAAAAAAAATTCTATCCCACAGTTTATCGGTGTCATCATTAGTTTTGTTGCTATTTGGTTAGTTAATGATTTCTTTTTGGTTGATCAATGCTTAGATAATGGTGGTAGCTTCAATTACAGCAAAGGTGAATGTGTATTAGTTAATGGTGAAATACAAGCATCTGATTTAGGGAAGTACTTAATCGCCATCTATTTTTTTATGGGCTTATTAATTGCGTTGTCGGTTTCAATGCTCATTCAAAAAATATGTAAAACTGAGCAAGAATAAACACTATCGACTACTAATTTAATCGGCTATTAATTACTCTACCATTGGCGTTGGTTCTATATATGCTGAGCTGAACGCTAAAATAAAGGTAACATATTATACGATTACAAGTCGCTACGTTAAGTGGCGTATTTATTGAATATTGAATATGGGATCTTGAATCTATATATCCACTGTTTTTTCGCTATAGCGTTAATGTTTTCATCAAATGAATGTCTTCTTGATAAAAAGCAGTCTAAAATCCTAGCCCATCAGTTTTTCTTGCAAAATTATGGCTAAATAATTACTGCTATTATTAATTGCAACGATATAGTAAGCCATTTAATTGTTATAGCCTTAGTGAAATGTACCGCTTGGCATTTAACTCTAACATGAGTTGTTAACACGATTTTTCCGCAAAAGTGAAGTTAAAATCAGGTCAAATAAACAGGAACTTATAAAGTTGAACAACGAAGAAATTAATTGGACCATTTGTCAGCAGTGCCAAGGGCTTGGTCAAAAAAATAAAAGACCACGCAAAAAAATGCGACTTCAGTATCAGCGTCAGTTGGATGAATTTGAACAAAAACAAAGCGAAGGTACACCTCCAGTTCGTCCTAAGGGACATTTATTTGATTGTTTAAATTGCAATGGAACTGGCCTTGTTCAGGCGAAAGATATTACCACCGCAGATAAAGAAAACTACCCACATATTGCTATTATCGGCGGCGGTATAGGCGGTGTTGCGCTAGCAGTTGCTTGTTTACACCGCGGTATTCCTTTTACACTTTATGAAAGAGACAGTGGCTTTGATACTCGCTCTCAGGGTTACGGACTGACATTACAACAAGCCAGTAGAGCGATAGCAGGGCTTGGCATTTCTGTGTTAACCCAAGGCGTTATTTCAACTAGGCATGCTGTTCATACCACCACGGGTAAAGTTATTGGTGAATGGGGGATCAGAAAGTGGCACCCCTCTGCGGTGAAATCGTCGGTTAAACGAACCAATGTTCATATCGCTCGCCAATCTTTGCGTTTAGCTTTACTTAAGCAACTCGTTGGTGACAACCAAGTAAAATGGTGTCACCAATTAGTAGGTTATAAGGAGTCGCTGGCGGGAGGTGTTGATTTGAGTTTTCAGGTCGAAGGTGAATTGAAAAGCGCCAAGGCCGATCTTGTTGTTGGCGCCGATGGTATTCGCAGTTCAGTGCGAAAATTGCTGATAGCTGATGATAAAACACCTCTACGTTACTTAGACTGTATTGTTATTTTGGGTATTTGTCCTTTGGCGGCACTCGAAGGACTTAAAAGTTCACTGCTGGACTCAGCGACTGTTTTTCAAACGGCGAATGGTAATGAACGTATTTATATGATGCCTTATGCGTCTGACTCTGTGATGTGGCAGCTGAGTTTTCCGATGCCTGAAGCGGAAGCTAAGGCATTAAGCGCTAAAGGTCCTCAGGCATTAAAAGACGAAGCGTGTCGAAGAACTCAGTGGCATGAACCTATACCGCAAGTTTTAGCTGCTACCTTGGTGGCTCAAGTTTCTGGTTATCCCGTGTATGACCGGCCATTACTCGAAGCAGAATTATTGCAGCAAGGACAACAATCGACGCTCATTGGTGATGCGGCTCACCCGATGAGCCCATTCAAAGGACAGGGAGCAAATCAAGCGCTTCTCGATGCGTTGTCGCTTGCACGAGGCATATCGATAGGATGTCGGCCATTATCTCAATGGCGAGATGCTGGCATAAGGGAAAGTGTACTCAATGAGTTTGAAGAAGAAATGCTAGCGCGCAGTGCCTCTAAAGTGAAAGATTCTGCAGAAGCGGCAAAGTTTCTACATACCGACACTGTACTTCATGAAGGTGATGAACCTAGGGGCCGTTGCCTTCAAAGAGATGGCTTGTAAGTAAACCTTGACTGAGCAGGCTTGTTTTTTCCGTTATATTTATAGAGAGTTTTTATGATCTGTTGGCCATGTGTTTTAAAGTTAGAAGGCGAAGATGAGCTTACATATTTAGCCTCTGCGCTAGATTTTATTTCAGAATGTCAGGATTTAATTCTTAGCGATGAGGATTATGTTATAGATTCTATGGGTGTTTGCTATTTAATAGAATGTGTATCACAACAACGAGTGCTAGTTAAAAAAGGGCGAACAGTCATTATAGCGGAAGTTTTAGATTTGATCCGTGCTCATGAGTTTAGTAAGGCGGAGCTTTGTCTCACTAAAATATATTTTTTAACAGTAGCAGATGCTATTAATTCACTACGCTATTAAATCAAAGTGAACAGCTAATGAGTGGTACAACTGCAGAAAGCCTATCTATTAGGGTTAATTAGCGATTATGTTTTATATAAAACATAATAAATGCCTATCATTACGCGCTATCATTTATTTAATAGCATCATCATTTTGTTAATTAACTCATGATATCAAACACGTAAAATTATTTTATAAATACGCCTTTTATAAAACTTTATACACAGCCATAACTTTATTTCTTTTCTCTCATTAATGTCTACGCATAAATTGCTTTAGCGATATTTAGCAACTATATTTATTTTATGTTTACGTTATATTAACTTTTAATTTACTTTTTTGTATGGATAATGTACAGCTCTTAATATCCATACAACAAGTAAACAAAAAGTTATGCGAATATTTCATTATTTGAAATTGGAAGACTTAAGCATTTACAGCTTTAAATAAAATGAAATAATCTTTTAACCAGCGTTCGAAAAAGTAGATTAGTTTGGGTGTACCTGGTTAATTTATTGGCTGTCTTTTAACTTTTATTTATAAGTTATTAAAATAAGTAACTGAATATTATTGTAATTATTAATAGATAAGGGATTTCTATGAGATATTTAACGATAGCATTAATTTTACCTATAATGGCATTTGCTAAACAAATTCCATTCAATGAAGCAATGACTGCGGAAATTACTTCAGCAATTGTTAGCCAAAACTTACCAACAACGCACAAGTCATCAACAAAAATGTCTACTTTAGCTCCTCCTAGCGGTGGTGATCCCGGAGACGAACCTGGTGGGGATGCTTATGGTATTGCCAATGAAGATATCTTAGCGCGTATGTCTGTAAAAGATTCTGTTACGCCTTATACAACGGACTTACTTGGCGAGCATATTGACCTTAACTCTGGCACGATTGGATTTAGCCATACTGATTTGGTGGCTAAAGGGATTGGCCCCGACATTGTCATAGCTCGAAAGTTCTATCCTGAAGCTGCCGGTTTAACTGCTTATAATTCAGCTTTTTTTGATGATTGGTTACTTGAAATCCCCGCGATTCATACCACACTACTTTTTAATGGTTCTCGATATTCAGGTTCATGGGGAATAGGCAAAGAATGCTCTGGTTCCTTAAACCCTGGCGGAATTTCTGATCATGGTAACGTGTTTGAATCTCATGAATACTGGAACGGTGACTCTCTTATTTTACCGGGTCGGCAAGAGAAGTTAGTTGAAAAAAACGGTAGAAAAACAAAATCTAATTGGAAGTTCGATTGTTTTACTCGTTCAGGTGGCAATGGCGAAGGCTTTATCGGTCACTCACCCGATGGGCTTAAGTACACTTTTGACAAAATGAGATTAATATCCTCTAAGGGTATTTATCGAGATTATAAAGTTACTTCTCGGTATCAAGCCTTTATGTTGGCTTCAAAAGTAGAAGATCGTTTCGGTAATTGGATTCAGTATAATTATTCTGGTAACAAGCTAACTTCAATAACGTCCAGTGATGGCAGAACAGTTCTTATGACTTATGGAACGGGATCCCATCTAAATCATATTACTAAAGTTTCTTATAACGGACGTCATTGGACATATTCATATGGGAGTACGGAAGGGCTAGATTCTGTCACCAGACCTGATGGTAAAAACTGGGTTTTTGATTTAAGCCCATATAGAAATGCTAAACCAACTGTTGGTACCAGGAACGGTGACAAAATGGATGATTGTGTATACACCATAAATTATACACCAAAAAACAGTACTGCAAGTATCACACACCCTGATGGTGTAACTGGCACATTTCAATTTGAAGGAAAAGTTCAAGGAAGAAGTAACACGCTTGAAACCACTACTAGTAATAACGGTCCCTATATACAACCACAATGCTACGCAACCATGTCTATTATTGAAAAAGTGTTAGACGGACCGGGAATGTCCAAGATGACATGGAATTATGATTACTCAGAAAACACAGGTTTTGCCGCTAATGAAAATATCCAAAGTAGTATGTTATTAAAGGGTACATTACCGAGCAATATCAATAATAAAGATTATAAATGGACACAAGTAATAGCTCCAGATAACAGTCGAACAAAATACTATCATAACCGTGATTACTCCAGTTACTTAGACGGTAACTTAGTCGCTGTAGAAGAATTTGATACAAACGGTGCGATGCTACTCCAAACAAAGAAAACATTTACTCGTCAAAATATCGGTAATGTGGGATTTGAGTTAAGCAGTGGTGTTGCTCATTCAAACCGAGCGTTAATTGCTTCTGAAGTAAAAGAATACTATAGAGTAGGTGGTAAAGATGTTTTTACTCACCTAACCACCTCATATGATATTTATGGTAACCCAACGCAGGCACACCAATACAATGATGCTAATGGCAACAAACATAAATATATTCAAACCACCTATAATAATGATCCAACATACTGGCTAATTGGTCGGCCATATCAAACAAAGGTCTTTAACGGTACTATTTATGAAGAAGTAGCAAAAACGACTTATCACTCTGCTGCGGGGATCTACAAATCACAACCCGCTAACCAATACTCTTTTGGTCGTTGGCATACCAATTACACCTATTTATCAAATGGATTACCTAATAAAATAACAAGAAATGCCAATAATCAGTGGGTAAAATATTCAAATTATTATCGTGGAATTCCTAGAACTATTCAGACGCCTAAGAGCCGCAGTACAGTTTCTCAATATGGTTATCGAATAGTCAATGCCAATGCTCAGGTTACTCGAGTAACGGATTTTGAAGGTAACTGTGAAAACTACAGCTATAACACTTTAGGGCGGTTAACCTTAATAGACCCTTGTGACGAAGAATGGTCAAATACCAATATTTCATATTCACAGTCATCAGGTGGTATTGGCGTTCCAGGAACAGTTTCAGGTATGACGGTTCAAACGGTTAGTCAAGGTGACTACCGTAAACAGACTTTTTATGATGGACTATTGAGGCCATTGGCCGTAAAAGAGTGGGATAACGGCGATAGTAGTAATACAACAAGGTATGTAAGAACAAACTTTAACTACTTAAATAAACCAACTTTTCAAAGTCAGCAGACAAGTTCTGCGTCTACTTATTATGGTGTTAATTACAGCTATGATGGATTAGGGCGTCCAAAGACGGTTAATAACAATGCCATTTCAGGTCAAATATCTTATCGATATTTGGTTAATGACAAAGTAGAAGTTAATGATAATAAAGGCAATGTTACCACAACCACTTATTTGTCTTATGCATCACCTAGTCAATCAATGCCTATTTTAATTAGCTCACCCGCTGGTGTTAGTACAAGTATGGCCTACAATATCTACGGTAATGTTAGCAGCGTTAGCCAAGGCGGAGAGCATGAATACCGCGTTTATGATGATTATCAAAAGCTTTGTAAAGTTGTTAGAGAGGATGTTGGCCCGAGAGCTTATTCATTTGATAGTGTCGGACAGCTAAGCTGGAAAGCTTATGGAACGTCAATTAGCACTAGCACCACCTCGTGCGATAGTTTAGTAAGTAGTTCAAATAAAACGAATTACTTCTATGGGTACAGAGGAAATACTATTTCAGAAACATATGAGGATGATAGAGCAAACAAAAGCTTTTATTATGATAGAAATGGTCAGTTAATTACCCTTAATACCGGAAGTGTTGCTAGTCATTATTCATACAATAGTCTAGGGGGATTGGCCTCTGAAAGCTTATCTATAGACGGGAATACCTTCACCTTAACTTATCAAACGGATAATTTAGGTAATAAAAGTTCAATCACTTATCCCAGCGGGCAAGTGATGAATGTCAAGCATAATGCGTTAAGTCAACAATTGCGAGTGGGTAATTACGCAACAAATGCTAAGTATCATGCATTAGGTGCTATTAAGTCTCATAATTATAGCAATGGTTTTGTGTATTCTGCTACGCTAAACAGTGCTGGCTTACTTGCTTCAACCTATGATGTAAGAAGTGGTACTTATGCGATAAAACAAGCCATGACCTACGACTCAAATAATAATTTGACGTTCTTGGATGACCAAAAAAATAATGCCTATGACTTAAAAGCAACTTATGACGGGCTTGATAGGTTAAACCTGATCACCGATAGTTACTCGGGTACAGGAGATGTTAATTACGACACCAAAGGTAATATTACCTACTATAAAATAGGTTCTAAATCGATTGGGTATGCTTATGACAGCTTAAACCGTTTAAATTACACCACAGGAAGTAAATCATATAACTTTCTTTACGACAGTAGAGGGAATGTCACTTCAAATGGTCATGATAGCTTTTCGTATAATGTTGCCGGTCAAATGGACGAAGCAAGTGGTAATACTTATGTTTATGATGGCCATAACCGAAGAGTGAAAACAAACGATGGTTCAGGCTTAAGTTATTCGATGTACAGCTTATCTGGTCAGCTAATGTTTAGAAAAGTTGGTGGTGTTAACAAAGATTACTACCGTTTAGGTGGTAAATTAGTCGCCACAAAAAATACCAGTGTAGAATTCATTCATACTGACTATCTAGGCAGCCCCGCTGCATTTAGTAACTTAGCAGGAGTGATTATAAAAACTCTACACTATCAACCTTTTGGTGAAACGATTGGAACACAAAGTGATGATGTAGGTTATACCGGACATAAGTTCGATACAGATATTGGCTTAAGTTATGTGCAGGCACGATACTATGATCCAGTTATAGGGCGGTTTTATTCGAATGATCCGGTTGGTGTACGTGATATACATAGCTCTAACCGTTATGCTTATGCGAATAACAATCCGTATAAGTATATAGATCCTAATGGAATGCATAGCGCTGTCGCCCATGATAAATTAATATCCAATGCTTTAGGGAGTAGAATAAGTAAGCTAGATGTAAAAATAATACAAACGTCGAGTCGAGATTTTGACAAAAGAACTCAATCAGCAGCTGAATCATTTAAACATTCTATGGCTTCAAGTGCCCAAACTCCCGCAGAGGCAAAATCAGCCACTAATAAATTTGTAACAAACAAATTAGCTGATGCTAGAGATCTTCATCACAATGGAGATAGGGATGGAGCACTTAAGTTATTTGGGGAGGCTATGCACCCTGAAATGGATTCCTCTAGTAAGATGCATACAGATGCAAGAGGAATGCCTAAAGTTTGGACACCTTTGAATCCTATTGGGCATAGTCCAACAGATTGGATCGGTAATGAAACTTCAAATGAATTGACAAAAGAAATAATGGACTCGCAAAAAGAAATGATAAACGAAGCATATGACTCAGTATTTGGGCAGGAAGAATAATATGAAAAGTTTAACATTAAACTATAGGTCTTTTTTTTCAGCTTTACTAATTTATATCATTAGTTATATATGTACTTTCGTAGTGTTTACCGATGCTGATTGGGAGGTGTTTTTTAGCTATGTTGTGTGGAGTTGGTCGGGCGGAGGAGAAATCCCAATATTTATAAATATGATATCAATTGGAGTAACTATTTTACTAATATTTTTGGTGTTTATATTGAAATCTTTTAATAAAAAAAGTAACTAACTAGTCTTTAATTATATTCAAATTCTAAGGGAATGAGGGTTTACTTCGCACTCGCGGGTCTTTTTATTGTGTAAAATTAAAGTAATTAGGATTAGGTTGGTGTTTATTTACGTACATTTTTAAGCTGATAACTTTGATAGGAAGATTTACAAAGGACATTATCGTTCGGTTAAGACTCTGCTGAACGATAATCATCGTTAGCCCTGCAATTTTCTTGTTTGATCAACGGCTGCTGTTATTGAAGCAGTAGCAAGCAATGTTATTGAAACTAGCGCGAATAATATAATAAATTCAGTTTCAGGCTCCAATGAAATGCAAAATATTGATTCTCAAGGTGCCGCAACAAATGCTGTGGCAAATACAGCTACAACTAATACAACTAAATTAGCCGCGAGTAGTAAAAAAGTTGCAGTTATAACAGGTGCAGTTGAAGGTGTTAGAAAAGTAATGACGGAGGCTTTAAAATAAGATGATAAAACTTAAACACTTAATTTATATAAAAGAAATTAAATTATCACGGAAAAATTTTCCATGGACATTCTATGGACTCATTGGGCTGAATTTAAGTGTAATCGTTACTTCCATTGTAGTTGGGTTAGGAAAGAAAAAGGAACTTTTTGAAATTATTAGTGCTATGCCGTATGGTTTTTTAATTGTGACTTGTGTCAGTTTAGCAATATTTCCTTTTGTAGATATTTGGGAGAATATTGCTGACAGAGTTATGTGCTTGAATCTCGATTTAGATTATCAAACTGAGTTTTTAGATCGTTATGATATCAACACGCAAGAAAAAATTCGAGATGCATATATTAAAGGGCAAAAAGATAAAATTTCTGATACAAAAATTAAAGAAATAATTAATCAAATAAATCTAGTCTACGATAGTAAAGAATAGAAAACACTCACCCAAAATGGTTGTTTTTTGAATCCAAAAAATTAACTAGGCCATCCATAATAACTTTTGGTGAACAATTGGAACACAAAGTGATGATGTAGGTTATACCGGACATAAGTTCGATACAGATATTGGCTTAAGTTATATGCAGGCACGATACTATGATCCAGTTATCGGGCGGTTTTATTCGAATGATCCTGTTGGCTGGGTTCCTAGAAATCCGGTACACTCTTTTGGTAGATACACATATGCGAATAATAACCCTTATAAATATACTGACCCGACAGGTATGGAGGGTGAAGATTCATATAAAAGTGAAGTTCAAAAGCCAATACTCAAAGATATTACGGTTAAAATAGATCTTATAGTAACAATGGTAAATCTTGATGGTTCAATTACCTCAACCAGTGCAGACGGAACTACATCAGACACAGCGTCAACAAAACTTGATGAACTTGGCCCAATATCATTTGGCGCAAGTAAGGATAAAGCTACAGGAGAAACAACGCATAGTGTAGCGCTCGGAAAACAACTTGGGCCAGATGAGTTGAATGTTACTCCTTCAGTATCTGCTGATTCAAATGGTAATCTTACTGGTGCAGTTCTATTGAATGTTAGTAAAGTTGATCTAGCGGTTCAGGCACAAGTTCCTGCCTCTGGGATTGTTCACAACTTTAAAGTCTTACTTAAGCAGGCTGGGGATATCGCACTAACCTCTCCAACAGGGAATTAATAATCATGAAAGTATTGTTGTATTTATTCGTCATTTTGTATTGCGTAATTGGGCAAACCAATGAGAAGGTTGCTAATAGTGAAAATGATATTACTATAAAATATCAGGAGCTTAAAATGGCTGCTATTGACGGAGACATTAATAGTCAATATGAAATATTTAACTTTGTTAATAGTAACAATGATCCTAAATTAAATGAACATCTAACAGAAGCATTTAAATTTATGATTAAAGCTGGTGACGCAGGTCATACAGAAGCACAATTTACTATAGGTTCAATGTATCAAGCAGGAAACTTGTTGGAAAAAAATAGCGATGTTGCTCTTGGATGGCTTCTTGGGGCGGCTAAGAATGACCATAGAAAAGCACAACTTCTTGTAGGAAATAATTATTCTATTAGAGCTATTGATGCAACAGAAGCAAAAGTAAAAAATGAGAATAATGAATTAGCTATATATTGGTATGAAAAGTCCATTATTGATAGTTCCATAATGGCATTAAAGCAATATGGAATATTCCTTTTTATGATTGATACATTTTCGGCAAAAGCAGATAAATTGCTAAGTCAAGTAGCTGAAAGTGGTGATTCTGAAGCAATGTATTGGCTAGGTAAAATGTATGCTCATCGGTGGAATGATAACAAAGGGGATGTTGAGTTTGAACTTGCCCATTCATGGCTTGAAAAAGCGAAACTAAATGGGTATAAATCTCAAGAATTTATCGATGGATTAAATGAAAGGAAGAAGAATTACCTAGAAAGAATAGCAAAAGAGAATAAAGAGGAACAATAACTCCGCAGTTGAAAGTCTGTTTTATCACTTATTAGGCCACCCATAATAACTTATGCTGTTTTGTTTTAATAAACTAGACTTAAGTTACTTTTATTAAGTCGAGTGATTTTTATACCTAAACCTAGTTCATAACAAGTTAGTTTATTGGATACACCTTTTTATCTCATTTGCGGTCGCTCTGTACGCAAGACTTTTGTTTGTGGGGTTGATAATGAAAATGGGGCATAACTTGTATTTATAGATAGTTTTTTAATGGAATTTAGCGACTTACTTCTAATGGTAAAGTCACTAAAGATTTTTAAACATATAGTTTAATAAACCTGGAGAACAACATGAAAAAATTTACTACGTTTATAGCTCGCTGCATTATTTTAGTGTCGACTATCATCACAACATCGTATGCCAATGATCAGATAACAGATAAACAAATATATCAGTTAATGGATAAATCAGGGATAACCCAGTCAATTGAAGGACTACCGCTACAATTGCAAGCGATGGGACAACAAATGGCTTTAACGGCTAAAAATCCAGTTGAACATGAAAAATTTATGCAAGTGTTTGTATCGTCATTAAATCCTGATGTGATGCTAAACAAAATGACTGAAAACATAAGGAAGAATGTCTCATTAGCTGAACTACAGCCGATTCTTAAGTGGTTGGATAGTGATCTTGCTTCTCGCGTTATAAGTGCTGAGCTTCAATCTACCGATCCAAAGTTTCAGCAAAACTTAATGCTTTATATGGCTGAGTTGCAATCAAGCCCGCCATCTCCTGAGAGAACAAAAGTAATTATTCATTATGTTGAGTCATCAGAAATTGTAGAACAAGGGATGAATTTGATGATGGCGATGTTAGAAAATATGTTTGAAGCGTTGAAAATTACCCAACCAGAAAATGTTGAGCTTGCCACGCAACTCGATGCTCAATTAGAACAAATGGCGGTCAATATAAAGCCTTCAATGGAACAGCAAATGGTTTTAACGTCATATTTTATTTATCGTGACATCAGTAATGAAGATTTAAATGAATATAGTAATTTTTATAAGCAAGCTACCGGGAAAAAGTATTTGTCGCTGATGGTCGGTGCTATTGGCGATGGAATGAATGATTGGGGTACATCACTTATTCATCAAATATCAAAAGACAAAAGCTAGAGTTTTAAGGTTGTGGGTATTTAATTACCCATATTAGCCTCGCAAGGTACTTTAAATAAAGGTACAAAAATGAAGTTCCTTATAGCTATTGATGACAAGACCTGGTTACTGCCATTAATAAAAAGTCTGTTTAACGACGTTAAACAGACTTCAAAAAACCTACGGTGATAATTAGACAAAAGCTGCGAATTATCCTGCCACTATCATCAGTTTTACGCTATAAAACTGTTAATTACTTGCTAACTTTTGCATTAAATAAGTATGTTGCAGTGCGATTCGCTTGGCGGTTTCTTTAAGGTTGGCTGCAGCAGAGTGACCACCATCAATGTTTTCATAGTATAAAAATTTATGCCCTTGGTCTTCCATGCGTTTCGCTACTTTTCGAGCATGTCCCGGATGAACACGATCATCCTTAGTCGATGTTATAAAGAAGACTTCTGGATAATCTACAGCAGGGTCAATATTATGATAAGGCGAAATGCTCCGCAAAAACTTACCTTCAATTTCGTTTTCAGGGTCGCCATATTCGCCCATCCATGAGGCACCTGCTAATAGTGTATGATAGCGCATCATATCAAGCAGGGGCACAGCACATATTACCGCATTGAATAAATCTGGACGTTGGGTAAACATCACCCCCATTAACAAGCCTCCATTTGAGCCACCTTCGATACCTAAATGCTCAGGAGACGTTATTTTTTTGGTGATTAAATCTTGAGCGACAGCAATAAAATCATCATAAATACGTTGGCGATTGGTTTTTAAACCAGCCTGATGCCATTTAGGTCCATATTCGCCACCGCCTCTAATGTTGGCTAAGACATAGACACCGCCTCTTTCTAACCACAACTTTCCGCGAGTAGCCGAATAACTAGGGTTTAGAGAAACTTCAAAGCCGCCATAGCCATACAAAAGAGTTGGGTTTTTACCATCTAACTTTGTGTTCTTGTGTCGAACAACAAAGTAGGGAACTTGAGTACCGTCGGTTGAAGAAACAAAAAATTGTTCACTGACCATGCTTTCAGCATCAAACCAGCTAGGTAAAGATTTAGCTTTAGCTTTTTCGCCTGTTGCGGTGTTATAAGTATAAAGTGTGTCAGGATTAAGAAAGCTCTCTGCTGAAATAAAAGCAATTTCTTCTTTACTGTTGGTACTGCCAATTGAGACGGAACCATTAGCTGGAAAGTCTAATTTTTTAGAGGTCCATTTATTGTCATGCCAATCGAATTGATGAGCAGAGCCGGTTACATCATGGTAGATGCTCATCAGTACTTTAGATTTTGTGACGCCAAAGTTACCAATTGAAGATTTTTCATCAGGACTAAAAACAAGGTTAACAAGGTCAATTTTGCCATCATTCATAAAATCATCAATGTTAAAGCTGACTAAGTCGCCTAGTTTGAATTCACGCCAGTTTTCGTTTAATTTGACAATCATTTGCCCTTTAAACTCACCACTTAAATTTGATTTTTTAGGTATTGGTAATTTGATTTTTTCACTGATGCTGCCATCACTTTTGCGTGGAAACCAATAATACTCGGTGTCATAAAAGGTTAATGCCCGGGTAGTAATAATTTCGCGGCGGCCATCACTTAGCTCTGTTATACCCCCCCAATAGCCAACATCTGTTTGCTCGCCACGGTCAATTTCAACGGCACTCGATAACGCAGTACCGCGTTGCCATAGTTTAGAAACCATAGGGTAACCAGAAGTTGTCATGGTGTTTTCACCAAAATCAACCCCGATAATTAAGGTGTTCTTGTCTAGCCAATCTATACTGCCTTTACTTTCTTGGGTGATAAAACCATCGGTTACAAAAGTTTGAGTTTTGGTATTAAACTCACGTTGAATAACGGCATCTTTACCGCCATCAGAAAGGCTGACCATGCAAATTTCGTAATCAGGTGAAAGGCAGTTATTGCCTTTGTAGACCCAGTTTTTATTTTCACTTTTTGACAGAGCGTCAAAGTCTAAAACAGTTTGCCAAACCGGAATGTCTGAAAGGTAACTACTGAGGGTCGATTTTCTCCATATCCCCCTTTCATGTTGCTCATCTTGCCAAAAATTATGCACTTCTCCATTTCGATAAGACGCGTATGGAATTTTGTCTTTACTGTTAACAATCTCCAACACTTCGCTATTCATTTTTTCAAATAGAGGGTCTGCCATTAGGCGGTCGAGGGTGCGGGTATTCCAGCTTTTTACTTCAGTTAATGCTTTGTCACCTAAAACTTCCTCAAGATATAAATGATCTTGATCAGTTTTTCCTAAGGTGTCATAGGTAATAGTTTTATCAAGGTTTTCCACTTTCATTACGGGGGCCTTATTAGGTTCTTTATCATTTTGGCAAGCGGTGAGTGAAAGTGCTGCGCATAAAAATAGGGTTTTCTTGGGGTGATTCAATACAGACATAGTTCCCTTCTATTAAGATTTTGCTGAATATGCATCAATATAAGCAGAGTTCGGCATTACATTCAAGTCGCAGCTGAAATAATTGATTTTGCTTGGTTTAGTCTTTATATAGCTTGTTGCGATCTTTTATTGTTTATACCGTAATTAATAACAGATAGACTGCGGTCATTAATTACTTAACGATAGAATTTATGGGCTATTTATTTGCAGTTACCCTGCTATGGGCATTTTCATTTAGTTTAATTGGCGTTTATTTGGCAGGGCAGGTTGATGCATGGTTTAGCGTGCTTATGCGTATAACGCTTGCTACCTTAGTCTTTTTACCTTTTTTGAAATTAACACAAACACCAAAGCCCTTAGCGCTAAAGCTTATGATGATAGGCGCTGTGCAACTTGGCGTTATGTATAGCTTTTATTATCATTCCTTTTTATATTTATCTGTACCGGAAGTCTTATTGTTTACGGTAATGACGCCTATCTATATTACGCTATTAAATGATGCCCTTGAAAAACACTTTAACCCTAAATTTTTTCTAACTGCCGTTATCGCCGTCGGTGGCGCTGTAGCTATCCGTTATGAAAGTATTAACAGCAACTTTTGGACAGGCTTTCTGCTCGTACAAGCCGCCAACATCTGTTTTGCAACTGGACAAGTTACTTACAAACGCTTAATGGCTAATAGCAAGTTAGATGATAAAACGGTCTTTGGTTGGTTTTTTATTGGTGCATTAATCGTTGCTGTTGTTTGCTATGCCTTATTCGGCAATTCAGATAAATTACCCAATACAGCAACGCAATGGGGTGTCCTTATTTACCTAGGCATTGTAGCGTCGGGTTTAGGCTACTTTGGCTGGAATAAAGGTGCTACCTTAGTCAATGTCGGTGCATTAGCCGTGATGAATAATTTACTTATTCCAGCAGGTATTATTGTGAACGTACTTATTTGGAACAGAGATGCCGACCTAGTGAAGTTAAGCATTGGCGCGGGAATTATTTTAGCCGCATTATTATTCAACCATATAAATAATAGAGAATAGTATTTATAAAGGCTCTACTTATTGTTAGTTTCAACGTACGACTTTATTCAAAAGGGCAATGACTAAATTTAGTTGTCTGAAACAATGAACAGCGCTTTATAACGTGCTTACGGTTTCTCTTTTATTGATAAAAGATGATAAAAAGACTAGTCATTATTTTACGATAATAGTCGACAATTGTTAGCCACTTGTTGTGATGTTAAATAAGGAATATATGCAGAACTTTTCATGGGTCTACGACCAAGCCGACATTGATTGGCAGCAGTTATCAAGGTTATATCGTATTGCGCCTTTAGGTAATAAAGCCAAAGACGACCTTAATATTGTTTTTTCAAACAGTAAGTTTAAATGCTTTATTTATGAAAAACAAAAGCTTATTGGTGCAGGGAGAGCTTTAGCTGACGGACTTGATTGTTCATATATATGTGACGTTGCCATTCATCCTGAATATCAGGGGATGGGCTTAGGGCGTAAAATGATTAATCAATTAGTTGAGTTATCTTTCGGACATAAAAAAATAATATTATATGCTAATCCGGGTAAAGAAGGTTTTTATAAAAAGCTTGGCTTTAAACAAATGAATACGGCAATGGCTATTTTTAGTAATGAACAGCAGGCAATCGATGTTGGCATATTAAGTTCAACATAAGGTCAATCTATAAAGACCAAAACAACGAAGATAATTTTCTATGTTGCCTAAGCCTAAGCTATAGCCAGCAAAAAATACTTAGTTGATGGGATCGAGTGTAGAGGTTAAACAAGTCATAAAAGCTTTACTCGCTTTAGAAAGGTAATGATCTTTTTTCCATGCCAAACTCAATTTAAAGGCGAGTTTTGGTTCAAACGGAATTGATGTTATCTGCTGTTCATTTTGCAAAATACGCGATAAACAGGTAGTGATACCTACTTCATTGCGAACCAATGATTTTTGCAGTTCAATAAGATTCGTTTCCATACGTATGTCTAATGATAAGTTATGCGCTTTTGCATAGTGGCTAACCACTTCACGTAAAAAATAACCTTGATGAAACAACACCAGTGGCTCTTGACAAAATTGTGCCAATGATAAAGTTTCTTCTTTTGCTAGCGGGTGTGAAATCGCCATAGCAGCAACAATTTCCTCATCAATAAGCTCGGTATAACGCAGTTGTTGATTCTCTAAATCACCGCGGATCAAGGCTAAGTCGAGTTCGCCATTCATTAACATTTTCTCCAGTGCCGCTGTGCCTTGGTCAATCAAGTGTATTTTTATTTTTGGATACTTTTGCTTAAATGCCGTTAATACTTTCGGAAAATAATATGAGCCCATCATCGCGGAAACACCAAAGCGAATGGTACCTCGTTCTAAATCTTTCAGTTCTTCTAACTCTAATTCAACTTGTTTTGCTTGGCTTAATAATTGTGTTGCCAGTTTATAGAGCACTTCACCTTCAGCGGTTAATAAGGAGTTTTTATCGGTACGATTAATTAGCTTCAAACCAACTTCTTGTTCTAGCTTTTGAATAGCTATACTCAATGCTGGCTGAGCAATACCTATTTTATGTGCAGCCCGAGTAAAATTGCCTAATAAGGCTAATTGACAAAAATATGCTAAACGCTTTAAATTCATATTAAGCCTACTGATAAGTAAAAGTTATGATAAATATAATAACTATATATTATATTTATTTTTATTTTGAGGATAGAGTTAACGTATAAATATAAACTTTAGCGCATAACCGCCTACTAATGGAGTTACCTGATGAGCGACAAATTAACGCCTTTCAACTGGCAAGACCCGATGTTCCTTGATAATCAATTAACCGAAGAAGAGCGTATGATACGCGATACCGCTTATGATTATTGCCAAGAAAAATTGATGCCCAGAGTACTCGAAGCCAATCGACATGAACATTTTGACCGAGAAATAATGCGTGAATTAGGTCAATTGGGTTTACTAGGGGCTACTTTGCCTGCTAAGTATGGTGGCAGTGAAGTTAATTATGTTAGCTATGGCTTAATCGCTCGTGAAGTAGAACGCGTTGACAGTGGCTATCGTAGCGCGATGAGTGTGCAATCATCACTCGTTATGCATCCTATCTATGCCTATGGTACACAAGAGCAGCGGATGAAATATTTACCTAAACTTGCTTCCGGCGAATGGGTGGGTTGTTTCGGGTTAACTGAGCCTAATTCAGGTAGTGATCCTGCTTCAATGAGCACGCACGCCAAGAAAGTTGAGGGTGGCTATGCTTTAACGGGCAGTAAAATGTGGATCACCAATTCGCCTATCGCTGATGTGTTTGTTGTTTGGGCAAAGTTTGAAGGAATAATTCGCGGCTTTGTGCTTGAAAAAGGTATGACAGGGTTAACAGCACCGAAAATCGAGGGCAAATTTTCTTTACGTGCTTCAATCACTGGCGAAATTGTTATGGATAACGTTTTTGTACCCGATGAAAATATGTTCCCAGAGATTAAAGGCTTAGCAGGGCCTTTTGGTTGTTTAAATAAAGCGCGCTATGGCATCGCTTGGGGCTCTTTAGGGGCTGCAGAGTTCTGTTTTAATGCCGCAAGACTTTACACGATAGACCGTGAGCAATTTGGTCGCCCCTTGGCTGCTAACCAATTAATTCAAAAGAAACTTGCCGATATGCAAACTGAGATAAGTCTTGGTCTACAAGGTTGCTTACAAATGGGACGGTTAATGGATGCGGATCAATGTCCGGTTGAATTAATTTCATTATTGAAACGTAATAATTGTGGTAAATCGCTTGATATTGCTCGTGTTGCACGTGATATGCACGGTGGCAATGGCATCAGTGATGAGTATGGGGTTATTCGCCATATGATGAATCTTGAAGCGGTTAATACCTATGAAGGTACCCATGATGTTCATGCCCTGATTTTAGGTCGTGCCATTACCGGTTTACAAGCTTTTTGCTAATGACAGATACTCCTACAAACGTAAACCCTCCATCGGCATTAGCAGGTATCAAGGTAGTCGATTTAAGCCGGATACTTGCGGGGCCTTGGGCCTCGCAAATGCTCGCTGATCTGGGGGCTGAGGTGATAAAAGTTGAACGGCCAAAAGTAGGTGATGACACCCGCTTTTGGGGGCCTCCTTTTGTAAAACCCCAAACAGCCAGTCAACCGCCACAAGCGGCGTACTTTCATTGTGCTAATCGCAACAAGAAATCTATTGCCATTGATATTCAATGTCAGCAAGGTCAACAGATCATTAAAGATTTAGTGGCGCAGTCAGACGTTTTTATTGAAAACTTTAAAGTCGGTGATTTAGCTAAATATGGTTTAGATTATGCTGAGTTGAAAAAAATTAATCCTAATTTGGTGTATTGTTCAATTACTGGCTATGGGCAAACGGGTCCTTATGCTCACAAACCCGGTTACGATGCCATGATACAAGGCGAGGGTGGCCTGATGAGTATTACCGGTGAACAGCAAGGCAGTCCAATGAAGGTTGGGGTTGCAGTCGTGGATATTATGACCGGGCTATATAGCTGTAACGCTATTTTAGCCGCTCTTATGGCTAGGCATCACACCAAGTGTGGTCAATATATTGATATGGCTTTACTTGATGTTCAAACAGCAATGCTGGCTAATCAAGCGATGAATTACTTAACCACTAATGAAAACCCACCTCGATTAGGTAATGCACACCCAAACATCGTGCCCTATCAAACGTTTACCACCCAAGACGGTGACTTAATTTTAGCCATCGGCAATGACAGCCAATTTTCAAGGTTTTGTCATTTGTGTCAGCTAAACGAGTTTGCAGCAGACGACCGCTATAGCACGAATGCTCAACGGGTTCTTCATCGAGACGATGTGGTGTCGACATTGGCTAAAAAAATTAAGACACAAACAACGCAGTGGTGGATAGCGCAACTTGAATTGATATCAGTACCTTGTGGGCCGGTAAATACCCTAGAGCAAGTATTTGACCATCCTCAAATAAAACACCGAGCTATGGTTAAGCAACTGCCAAACGATGATGGCGATTTAATCGATGTTGTGGCATCACCCATTAATCTGTCGGCGACACCTCTGCAATACCATAGTGCAGCACCCGAGTTAGGACAGCATACCTACTTTGTTTTAAAGGATATGCTTAACTATGATGATGCCATTATCTCAAGTGCTTTTGAGCAAGGTGTTGTTGCTTAGTCGTAAGAACCAGCAAAGCTTAGCGGTTATCTCACTTATTTCTCTTTAACGGAGCTGGTCGGATAACCAAAGAGTACCTTCAGTTTTGCTTTCATGCCTTTACTGGTCAACATACTGCTTATTAAATAACGCCATTGATGAAAGGTAATCGTCAGTGGGTTATTACTGTGCAGTTGTCCAACAATACCGTATTTACAAGGTTTTCCAGATTCTTCTTCGGCAAAGGTGCCAAATAATTTATCCCAAATAATCAGAACCCCAGCAAAATTTTTATCAAGGTAACCTGCATTTATTGCATGGTGAACCCTGTGATGCGATGGGGTATTAAAAACTTTTTCGAACCACCCTAACTTATTCACAACTTGAGTGTGAACAAAAAATTGATAAGCCAAATTAAGTGCGACTACAGTAAATACGGTAATGGGGTCAAAACCTAGTAATATCATCGGCAACCAAAATAGCCACATACCGGCAAGCGGATACATTAAGCTCTGTCTAAAGGCGGTAGTAAAGTTCATTTTGGTCGAACTATGATGAACAACATGGGCGGCCCATAACCAATGAATATGGTGCGATGCCTTATGAAACCAATAATACAAGAAGTCTTGCAAGATAAAGGCGCCAAAAATACTGATAGGGGTTAGCGCTATATCAAATAGTCGATAATCATAAAGCCAATAAAAAAAGGGCATTAATATCAGTAAGGCGACAGCATCTGCACCTTGATGCATCAGAGCCAGTGCCGTGTTGGCGAAGCTGTCTTTGATATCGTAATAACGGCGATATTTAATAAATTCTAACGTAACAAAAATAATAAAGACTGGGCTTAGCGCCAGTAAAATAATTTCTATGGACATACCATGTCACCTTTAAAGTGTAACGCTAATTTTTTAAGTGCTTGCACTAAATCTTTTCTAATAAAAAAAGCCAGTATAAAGCTCGGTAACCACCAGGGGGCTTTGCAGCTAATATGGTAGGTAACTTCAGTGGTTGCTGGGATGCTACTATCTTTAGCCAAAGTATTTTCATTAAAATAAATGTCGCCGCGATGCTCTGCAACGGGTTTATTACCCATTATTTGATAACTTATGTGGTGATGGTCAGCGCTAATAATACGCTCAGAAAACTTAATGCCACTGATTTTTACTTGCCTAATAGCGCCTTTACCACCTTTTAGTTCATCTTTATTTTGTGGTTGAATCAGGCTAAAAGTTGCATCAAAAAAACGACTTAATTGATGATGCTCTAGCAAGGTCTCGCAAATTTGTTGCGGCGTTGCATTGATATTCTGTTTTAAGGTTATTGAGATCATAGTTACAACGCACCACTCTTGATAATTACCACTAGTATAAAAAAAACTTCCGTGGCAGACTTGCTCATAGATGACCATTTTTTAGCTTTAGGTGACAAATGACTACGTTGGCCGATCATTATTATACAAGTTGCCTTGATTACCTTGAAACGCTTGGTTTAGAGAGTCAAAGCGTTTTGTCAGCGATACACTTTGATGAATACGCTAATAAGCAAGCACAACAGTTAGCGCCTCGCATTAGTTTAGGCAGTTATAATGCACTGCTTGATTATGCGCAACAGACTCTAAATGAGCCAATTTTTGGATTTAAATTAGGTCAGCAGATCAGAGCCGCCGATTTTGGTGTGCTGGGTTATCTCATCGAATCGAGTAATAATTTAGCAAGCGCAATTTCATCGCTGTTAATTTATGACCGTTTGGTCGCTGATATCGGCAAGGCTGAATTTGAACAACAAGAAGATATTGCTATTATTCGATGGTTGCCAGACGCAAGCTGCAGCCCGCAGGCTATTTTACGTAATATGACGGCTTGGGTCAGTGTTATTCGCCAATTGCTTAACTCCCAGCTTTCACCTAGTTATATTTTTTTTACTGAGTCTTGGCCTGATATTGAAATAAAGAGACTCGCTGATTGGTTTAACTGCCCGATTAAAACTAATGCACAATATAATCAAATTATCTTTCCTAGTAGCTATTTAGCACTGCCTTTTAAAACTGATAACGCCGCTATTAATTTAGCACTTAAACAAGTATCGGCGCAGCAATTGTCAGGTTTTAAAAGCCAACAGTGCTTAGCCGAGAAAATAAGCCATCTCCTAATGGCTAAAAATGATTTGGACGATTGCAATTTAATACGCACAGCAAGTGCTTTAAACATGACAGTTCGAACGGTGCAACGTCAGTTAAAACAACAACAGACCTCGTTTGCTTATTTACTTGAAAGCGAACGCAAAAGGCGGTTACAAGGCTATATGGGTAAATATCCCTTAGGTACTATCGCCTTAAAACTTGGTTTTAACGATCAAAGTTCTTTTAATCGCGCATTTAAACGTTGGTATGGTTGCAGCCCTCTGTATTACTTAAAATATAAATTAATTAAAACATAAGCTTATTCTTCTGGGGACCACTAGATAAACCCCAGCAGGTAATGATATTTGTGAGCATTCTTATCAGTTAAAAGTTAGCCGTAAAATAAAAAAACGGCTTTGAATTAAATCAAAGCCGTTCGATTTTTATACAAAACTGTTATTAAGCAGTTTTACCGATTGGTATTAGAATTTGTAGTTAATACCTACCTTCATCTGCCAACCAGATGAGCCTAATACTGTTCGATCGTAACTGCGAGTATCAGAGCCATTATAAACTTTATCTATTTTATATTTACCATCACCATCTAAACCAGCAAAATCATAAATAGCTTGTTGTGGATAGCCCATTCGCTTTTCAACACCCCAGTCATCATTTAACATGTTAGCAAAATTGTTGACCATCAAGAATACTTCACCTTTATGACCTTCTGCAAAACCTGGGATCTGTTGCTTAATGCTTAGATCCATCGTTGTTACCCAAGGTTGTGTGCCAGTATTACGGTCAAGAATTTCACCTCGTTCGCTAATACCTGCTCGGTCTAAGAGTGCTTCTAACTCGTTCCATTTCATTCCTGAATCGGTCCAATTTACATTTGGATCTTCAGCACCTGTTGGAATGTACGCTAAGTAAGCCGAGTTTGAATAAAAGTCGCGAGTATCACCTAAGTCTTCATCTTGATAGTTACCTGTTACCCAGCTAAATGGACGGCCTGAACGACGTTCAAAGAATAAGTTGATATTGGTTTTATAACCGGTAAAAAACTCAGTTTCATAGCCTAAGTTAATTTTTAGGTTATGCTCAACTTCATAATTACCACGAGCAACGAAATCAATATTACGGCTTTTAATAACATTATTTTTGTAGTTACTTTGTGCGCGTGATGATGAGCCTGCGTGATTTTCTTCGATATCTTGATGAGCGTAAGACATGGTCATACTTAAGCCGTTGTCCCAACGCTTTGCTAGCGCTGTTGAGAAGATAATAGAGCGACCATTGTCTTGCGCGTTAGTCATTTGAATATCAAAGTTATCCTCTACATCACCGGTGTAACGGCTTTCATAGATTAGACGTTCACCATCAGCAGCGGTAATAGGATAAAGTAATGCGGTATTTTTCCAAACAGCTTCATTTTCTTTAACATGGTACATCAACTCTGTTGACCAGTTAAAGTTTTCGCCTAAGCCATCAATGTCAAAAGTGTAATCTGCGGCAATGCGGCTACGCCAACTTGAAGGGAGTTTGAAATTCGGGTCAGTATAGTTTGTACTACCAGCGCCTTTTTCAAGTGAGCTGATTATTTCGCTAGGAACATTGAAGTCAATCTCAACAAGTCTATCTTTATAATAATCTTCAACCACTTTACTTGATGCAGCAACCAGCGTAATACCGTCATTTTGAAATGGGTTGTTATACCAAACATTTGGGATACCACCTTGAAAACGACCAATACCCGCAGAAAGTGTTAGTTTTTCAGAGAATCTCCATTCAATATTAACCCGTGGTAAAATAATATCTAAACCGTCAAGATTTTCTTGATTAGTGTAACCGTAAGTTTCTTGAAATTTGCTATTAAGTGTTGGTTTGTCGCTTGATGATAATCGTTCATAACGAACACCTGCAGTAACATTGATATCGTCTGTTAGGTCGAAGTTGTCTTCAATATAAAAGGATAGTTGGCTACGTGAAACATCGTAAGCAAGGTCTTGAGTATCGCCGGTATAGGAATTTTGATAAGTAAATTCGCCATATCTAGCTAAATCACGTGCGGCAAAATCTTTAAAGCTTGCAAACTCCCAAGACCCTAGTGAATTAGCCCCAAATAAGTTGTATAAGTTTAAATCTTCATATTGGAGACCAAAATTAATTTCATGGTCATCCATCAAGTAAGTCGCATCTAACGACAATGTCAGGTTTTGAGTGGCTGATTCATTGGCATGACGGAACTGGTCTTGTCCAAAAACAAACTGTGGACCACGATATTCTGTAATAGCGGTTATTTCACCGATATCACTATTAGTATTGCTATCTGTTGCAACATCTTTGTAGCTTATGCCCATTTCAGTACTGAAGTCATTAGTCCAGTCTGAATAAATTTTAGTGGCGAAGTTATTAAATGTAGTTGCATAAGTATAGCGGTTTGATGCCATGCTAACGGTTGTACCACCGGTACCGGCATTTCGCTCATCTTGATCATCTTGCCATTGGTAGGTGAAATCAAGTCGGTGATCATCATTGATGTTCCAGCTTAATTTAGCTAATAACGTTTCATTGGTGTCTTCTTGATCGCCACCTAAAGAATCAGTGCGGCCATAAACATCAACTAAAATTGTATTGAAGTCATCAAATTGCTCTTGAGAAATGTCGTATTCATGGGTAGCGCCGCTGCCTTGGAAACCATAATCCATGGCCAACTCACTAGACCAGTTACTATAGTTAACAAAGAAAAATAGTTCGTCTTCTATAATAGGGCCGCCAACGTTAAAACCAAAACGTGATTGTGTTTTGATAGGGGCAACCGTTTTCGTAACAAATGTTTGATGGTCATCATCATCTAATATATTACGTACTCTGGGGTTCTTTTTATCAACGTCTGAATCAGTATAATAAACTTCAGTTGCTATATCGATTGTTTGAACATCACCAGCCATATCCGGTGTTGAAGTTTCAGCAAAGCCTGAAAATTTAAATTCATTAGATCCTGATTTAGTAACTGCATTAATGGTACCACCACCAAAGTTACCTTTTTGTGCTGAAAATGGTGACACATCGACTGATATTTGCGCAATAGCATCTAACGATATTGGTGGTTGCTCTGTTGGGTAGCCACCATAGTTAAGTCCAAAGTCATCATTCTGGCCAATACCATCAACGGTTAAACTGTTTGAACGTGGGTTACCACCAGCAATAATTAACTCGCCGTTACCATTAATACTTGCTAATGGGTTTAAACGGGCAATGTCTTTAATATCGCGGTTAAAACTTGGCGTATTCTGAATAAGCTCTGCTCCAAAAATACTGCTTGAACCACCTGATTTTTGAAGAAAACTTGAGCCTGTTACTTGAATACGTTCAATATTATCTGCTTGTAGTTGTTGGCTAATACGATGGGTATCACCAAGATTAAGAAAAATATTATCTAAAGTGGTATCACTATATGTGTCTGAATCAATAATAACAGTATAAGGACCACCCACACGTAAACCTTTAGCGGTAAAGGTACCTGTGGCATTTGTCATAAACTCACGGCTAGTTTTTGAAGGCTCATGAATAACGGTGATTTTAACATTACTAGCGGCTTCGCCCGTAGGGCTTAGAATTTTACCTCGCATTGAAGACGAGGTATCTGCAGCCATTGCAGAAGTCGATAAGCCAACAGCGATCACAATCGCACTGGCTATTTTTGACAGTCTTAGTTTGTTCATTTTATATTTGTTCCCTAAGTTTTTAAAAAGAACCAACGTTATTCTGTAACATTTTCATTGAAATATCAGTGATCCGTTAGTTCAAATAATCTCTATAAAATAATCAACGTTTCAAATAATTATTTTTACTCTTAAGCTTTATTTAGCAATGTTTTTCAATATCGAGCAGCATTTTTCTTCTATAGAGTCATCATTAAAATAATACTATCTTGTCATATGTGTCAAGTTTTACTTGACCAATTGGACAAGAAAATAATATTTTAAATAATAGTATCATAAACAATGAAACCTAAAGTAGGAGTAACCCTCTTGCCACGTAAAAAGTTAACTAATGCTATGTTTCCTTTGGGCAAGGAGAAGATGACCCAACGCATTAACCGATAGAACAACTAACCCATTTACCTACTATACCTAACCTGACAACTTGGCGTCCTTGTGATGCCACTGAATCTACTGTTGTTTGGAAAATGGCCTTTAAAAATCACCAGTGCATTAATTTTTTTACGTCAAAATTTATCAGCCATACCCCGCAATGAATCACAGTTAGCAAATATTGAAAAAAGGTGCCTGCGTATTAACCACTTGTAAAGGGGCACCAGAGGTTATCTTAATTGTGACAGGCTATGAAGTTGAACTTACTTTCAATGCTGGCAAAGTACTGACCGCGCAAGGACAAAAAGTACAAGTTGTTTCTATGCCATCAACCAATATATTTGATGAGCAAAGTAGCGATTATAAAGAATAAGTACTGCCAGTCGCTTTGACTAAACCTGTTGGAATTGAAGCCGCCCATAGCGATTTTTGGAGAAAGTATGTCGGTTTAAGTGGCGGCGTTGTTGGTCTTAGTCGTTTTGAGAGTTAGCTCCGGGTAAAGTATTAATGGCGTACTTTATCTTTACTGTTGATGAGGTTGTTAAAAAAGTTAACGTTTGGTAATAATAATTTAAAAGTAATGCCACAGCCATTAGATAATAATTTATGCTGTGGTATTAATATACAATCTGCACTATTACTTTTTGTTATTTGTTGACTACTTGGTTAAGATTATTTATCTTGGTGTCGTGTCAAATTTGCACTGTATTTGTGTACGTTTTATTCGGGTTTTATTACGGAGTTGCAAGCATTATGGATAATATAGGGAGTGTTACCATTATTTAATAAAAACATAAGGTATATAAATGAACTATAAAAATAATATTGCTGCTTTATTACTCTGTGCTACCAGCCACTATGCTGTTGCAGACGTTAATAATGGAAGCTTTGAAACATGGTTAGCAGGCTCCCCCTCGGGTTGGACGACGATTGATTCTGGTATTAGCGTGAATAAAAATACCACTGTTTTTCAAGAAGGTTTGAGTTCAGCTGAAATTACCGTTAATACCGGTACACAAGGTTCTACCGACATTCAACAACTGGTTAGTGTTGTTGCAGGGCAAACTTACGAATTTTCTGTTTGGGTTTACCATACAGAAGGTAGTATTAAAGCGCGTTTATATATCGATGGCTATCAGGGCTACTCGAATGAAAGTCTAGTTAATCAATGGCAACAAGTTACCCATAGTTATACCGCAAGCGCAACGTCAGATATTGCTGTTGGCTTACGTTTTTACGACATTGCCGGTTTTGATGGTTCTGAAATTGTCTATGTTGACTATTTTCAACCTACTCAAGCATCGGGCGGTGGGACAGGCAGTTGCAGTACCAATAATGTGACTTTTAGTTTAACCACAGATAATTACGGTTACGAAACTAGTTGGACATTAACAAACACGAGTAATCAAGAAGTTGCTAGTGGTAATAACTACGAAAGTTCGACCAGCTATAATGAAAGTTATTGTTTAGCCGATGACGATTATACTTTTACCATTAATGATACTTATGGTGATGGTATTTGCTGTACTTACGGCAATGGCTCTTATGAATTTTCCCTTGCTGGAACTGCATTAATTAACGGTGGTGACTTCAACAGTAGTGAAACCAAAACCTTTACTTTAGGTAACACAGGCGGAATTCCGGGTGGAGGAGGCAGTGGCTCAGGCACTTATTCTGGTACCTATTATGACGGCATTAGCTCGACATCAGGTTACCCGTTAAAAACAGAGCTTTATAATTTAATCAAAGATCATGCAAATCAGGGCTATTCAGCGCTATGGACCTTCTATGAAAACCATTCTTTGGATGTTTATTTTGAAAATGATGGCTCTATATTAGATATATATTCTGAAAATCCGCTGGTGAGTGACAATTATAATTTTATTAAAGTCACCGATCAGTGTGGTAATTATAGCGGTGAAGGCGGTTGTTATAATCGAGAACATACTTTCCCAAAAAGCTGGTTTGGCGGCAAAGTAGAGCCAATGAACTCTGATGTTCATCACATCTATGCAACCGACGGCTTTGTTAATTCGAAACGCGGTGGTTACCCTTACGGTGAAGTTGCCACAGCATCTTTTACTTCAACTAATAACAGTAAATTAGGCTCAGCAACCACGACTTTAGGTTATAGCGGTACTGTGTTTGAACCCATTGATGAATTTAAAGGTGATTTAGCCCGCGCACAATTTTACATGGCGACGCGTTATGAAAACTTGATTGGCGGCTGGCAGAATAATTCGGTGTATGGTGATGCTATTTTAGATGGTAGTAGTAATCAAGTTTTTGAATTATGGCAATTAGAAATGTTATTACGTTGGCATACCAATGACCCGGTCAGTCAAAAAGAAATAGATCGAAATGAAGCGGCACTTGGTCATCAAGGCAACCGTAATCCTTTTGTTGACCACCCTGAATATGTTGACAGTATCTGGGGTAATTAATTAAGGGAACTTCTCTTATTCATAGCTTTTAAAGTATTAGCTAGCAAAGTAACGTTAAGGCATTTCATTTTTAAAAGTGTAATGCCTTTTTATGTTCAGGATGAACGGTATGTCACGGTCACATGGATGTGAAGGAGAGACGATGTTCAGGATGGCCTCTCTCAGACATCCTGTCTTTCAAGGAATTAGTGCGTAATATTGCACGTCTAGCTTTATATCTATCAGTGTAAATTTTTTACTTACTGATACCACAACCTTTAAGAATTATCTGGGTAAGGGTTTTAGCCACTTGTTCAAAGTCTTCATTACTTAACTTATCTTTACCCATGGCTGCGTTAACTTGTGGGGCAAAATCAGCATAATGTTGCGTGGCTCCCCAAATAGTAAAGAGTAAATAAAGTGGATCAATTGGGTCCATCTTACCTTGCTTAATCCAGCCTTCAATAGTCGCTTTAACCTCATCTATCCAAGTTTTAAAACTGGTTTTTAAGTATTCCTGCAAGCGAGGAGCACCGTGTATAAATTCACCGGCAAATATCCGTGATGCTTCAGGATTAGTTTTTGAATACATCACCTTAGCAAGAATATAATCACCTAAGACTTTAGCAGGTTCTTCAGTCGAGGTAATAATGGATGAATCCCATAAGGTAAGAATTTCTAATAATATATCAGAGTAAATAGCTTCTTTATTTTTATAATAATAATGAACATTTGCCCGTGGGATACCGGCGCGTTCAGCAATGCCTTTTATTGATGCCCCTTTAAAACCATGCTCTAAGAAATCTTGCTCGGCAGCTTTTAAAATGATCAATTGATTCTTTTTTCTGACCCGCCCAGTTGATGACGTGTTTGGTTGTTGATTCTTTATTATTGGCATATTAATCAATCATCTTTGCAGCATTTATTAGCAGGGTGGCAAATATAAGCTATTTCAACAATAAAGTTAATAGTCAATTTAGGGTTTAATTTTAGTAGAATTATGATTTTACTTGACACTGGTGTCAGGTTATTTCTATTATGTGAAAATAAATAGCTATAAAATAATTAAAACATCTCTGAACTATTAGGAAAATTTATTATGCCAACACCACATATCTCAGCTAATGTCGGAGATTTTGCCGAAACGGTTATCATGCCGGGTGATCCCTTACGTGCAAAATTCATCGCAGACAACTACCTAACCAATGTTAAACAGGTCACCGAAGTTAGAAATATGTTTGGTTACACGGGCGAATACAAAGGTAAACGTATTTCAGTGATGGGCTCAGGTATGGGGATCCCTTCGATGTCTATTTATGCGACTGAGCTTTACCGAGATTATGGCGTTGAAAATATTATTCGTGTTGGTAGCTGTGGTTCAATTCGTGACGATATACAACTTGAAGATATCGTTATTGGTATGGGTGCCAGCACCGACTCTAATGTTAATCGTCAACGATTGAATAATTATGATTTTGCGGCTATAGCTAACTATGAGTTACTCGAAAAAGTGGTTAGCACCGCGAAGCGTTTAGGCAAAACGCCGAAAGTAGGTAATGTTTTTTCAGCTGATTTGTTTTATGTACCAGAATTTGAAGTATTCGCGAAGTTAGAACAATATGGCATTCTTGCGGTAGAAATGGAAGCGGCTGGTCTTTATGGCGTTGCCGCTGAATTAGGTAAAAAAGCGCTATGCCTGCTAACAGTAAGTGATCATATTAAAACGGGCGAAAAAATGTCAGCAGAAGATCGTCAGTTAAAATTTGGCGAAATGATTGAAGTTACTCTAGAAAGTATTCTTTAGTTTTAGTACGCATATTTGTATAGGTAATTAACCATATGTCAGAAAATAAAATTCAATTTTTGTTAAATAACGAACGTAAAGTTATCGAAAATTGTGATCCTAATATGACGGTACTCAACTATTTAAGAGAAGAGTTGAGTCGAAAAGGGACGAAAGAAGGTTGTGCTTCAGGAGACTGTGGTGCCTGTACAGCAGTGCTTGCTGAAGTGGTTCACTCAGCAAAAAGTCAAACAATAACCGAACATCTTAGCTATCAATCGATTAATACCTGCATTACTTTTTTATCTGCACTTCATGGCAAACAGCTTGTTACAGTAGAAGACTTACAGCAAGGAAATAAATTACATAGTGTTCAACAAGCTATGGTCGATTGCCATGGCTCACAATGTGGCTTTTGTACTCCTGGTTTTGTAATGTCACTTTTTTCATTAAAGAAAAATTTAGCGCAAGCCAAGTTTATTGATGCGACAGATAATTCTCCTGCTGTTGATCTAGACAAAGACATCGAGCATGGCTTAGCGGGTAACTTGTGCCGCTGTACTGGCTATCGCTCTATTACTGAAGCGGCAAAACAAGCTTGTGATAACAATGACGTTGATCAGTTTGAGCACGAGCAAGCGGCGACTATTAAGCAATTAAAACTCATAGCTCAGCAACAAGAAACTGTTGAACTGCACAATAATGGCAAGAGTCTTTATCTTCCTTATACCTTAGATAAATTAGCAAAATTGGTTGAACAATACCCGAAAGCTAAATTGTTAGCCGGTGGTACAGATTTAGCGTTAAGCGTTACCCAAGGTATGGCGCAAATACAAACCATGATTTCGATGAGCAATGTGCGCGAGCTTGCACAAATTAATGAAACAGCAGAAACTTTGTCTATTGGCGCTATGGTGAGCTATGAGCAAAGCCATCAGTTATTAAGCCAGCATTATCCAGAATTTGGTCAAATGCTTTATCGCCTTGGTTCAACTCAGGTGAGAAACTCGGGCACGTTAGGGGGAAATGTCGGTAATGCTTCTCCTATTGGAGACACGCCACCCGTGTTAATCGCCTTAGGTGCTAAGTTAGTGCTTCGCAAAGGCGAGCGTACTCGTGAAATATCTGTTGAAGATTATTTTGTTGATTACAAAGTAACACAACTCGAAAGTGGTGAGTTCATTGAACGTATTGAAATTCCAAAAGCTAACAGTAATAAACATCTCAAAGTCTTTAAAATATCAAAACGTTTAGATGACGACATCTCAACGGTGCTTGCCTGTTTCTATATTAAGTTTGCCAATAAAAAAGTGGCTAATATTACCATTGCTTTTGGCGGTATGGCAGGCATCCCAAAACGCGCTTTTTCCTGTGAACAAGCTTTAATGGGTAAAGAGCCCAGCGAACAAAATATTGCTTTAGCGATGACAGCATTAGCAAAAGACTTCTCTCCGATGTCAGATGTGCGCGCGAGCAGTGAATATCGCTTACAAGTGGCAAAAAACTTAGTGAGAAAATGCTTTTATGAACTAGAGCAAACGCATGCAGCAACCCGAATCGAAACCTTTGAAGTTGATACCTTTGAAGGGAAAGGAGTGACTCATGCGTAAATTAAGTGAAATTGATAAAGGTCTTGAAAGTAAAAAAAGTTCTGGCGCGGTTGGGCAATCGACCAAGCATGAAAGTGCTGAAATGCATGTTACCGGCAAAGCCGTTTATACCGATGACAAATTAGAGTCGTTAGGGCAATTGCATGCTGCTGTTGGTATGGCAACAATTGCCAGTGGTAATATTACCGCGATAGATTTATCGGCAGTACGCGCCGCCAAGGGTGTAGTTGCTGTTATTACCTTAGATGACATTGTTGGTCATACTGATATTGGTCCTGTTTTTCCGGGCGATCCAATACTCACCAAAGATGTCGTTGAATTTTATGGTCAAGCTATCTTTGCGGTCGCTGCGACGAGCCATGAGTTAGCAAAACAAGCGGTAGCGTTGGCAAAAATTGACTATAAAGAAAAAACACCAGTACTGACTATTAAACAAGCGTTAGAAGCTAAGAGCTTTGTTCGTCCACCGCATAGTATGAAACGTGGTGATAGTGCCACTGCTATTGAGCAAGCTAAGCATCAGCTGAGTGGTGAGATTACCATTGGTGGCCAAGAGCATTTTTATTTGGAAGGTCAAATAGCCAGTGTTATTCCCACCGAAGATGGCGGAATGACCGTTTATTCATCTAGCCAACATCCTGCTGAAGTTCAAAAACTTGTGGCAGAAGTGTTAGGTATCCCTTTTAATCGCGTCGTTGTCGATATGAAACGTATGGGTGGTGGTTTTGGCGGTAAAGAAACACAAGCGGCTGGTTGGTCTTGTTTAGCGGCGGTACTTGCTGATAAAACCCAAAAAGCAGTAAAGCTGCGTTTAAATCGTAGCGACGATATGATGATGACCGGTAAACGTCATCCTTTTGAAAATCATTATCAAGTAGGGTTTAATGGTCAAGGTGTTATTGAAGGCATAGATATAACGGTCAATGGTAATTGTGGTTACTCACCTGATTTATCAGATGCCATCGTCGACAGAGCCATGTTTCATGCTGATAATGGTTATTACTTGGACCATGTTAGTATTATCGGTAATCGTTGTAAGACGAATACCGCCTCCAATACCGCCTTTCGAGGTTTTGGTGGTCCACAAGGTATGATGATTATTGAGTGTGTCATGGATGATATTGCTTACTCTCTAGGATTAGACCCACTTGCTGTGCGTAAAGCTAACCTTTACGGTACAGATACGCGCAATATTACCCCGTACCATCAGCAAGTAGAGCACAATAATTTAGCTGAGATGATAACCAAACTTGAGCATAGCTCTCGTTATGCCAAGCGTTGCCAAGAAATTGATGAATTTAATGCCGGCAGTAAATTTCTTAAAAAAGGTATTTCACTAACACCGGTTAAATTTGGTATTTCGTTTACTGCTCAGCATCTTAATCAAGCAGGGGCGCTGATTAATATTTATACCGACGGAAGTGTTGATGTTACACATGGCGGCACTGAAATGGGCCAAGGGTTGCATACTAAAATTGCCCAAATCGTTGCACAAGTTTTTGGTATCGCCGTTGATAAGGTAAAAGTATCAGCAACGCGGACCGACAAAGTCCCTAATGCTTCACCAACAGCGGCTTCTTCAGGTACCGATCTCAATGGTAAAGCCGCTCAAAACGCTGCACAAACAATTAAACAAAGGTTAATTGATTTTGCTGTCGAGCACTTTGCTGTTGAGAGTAACGAGATAACTTTTAGTGACGATTTAATCGATGCCGGTGAACATAAACTCAGTTTTGTTGAGTTAGTCCAAAAAGCGTATTTTGCTCGGGTGTCTTTATCGTCGACCGGTTTTTATCGAACGCCAAAAATTTATTACGATCGAGAAAATGCCCAAGGTCGACCGTTTTTCTATTTTGCGATGGGTGCTTCAGTATCTGAAGTGTTAATCGATACGCTGACCGGTGAATACAAGTTATTACAAACCGATATCCTTCATGATGTTGGTGACTCTTTAAACCCTGCGATAGATATAGGCCAAATTGAAGGTGGTTATATTCAAGGCGTCGGTTGGTTAACCACTGAAGAATTACATTGGAATGATAAGGGACGTTTGTTAACGACTGGGCCGGCCACCTATAAAATTCCTGCTATTAGCGACGCACCAAAAGTCTTTAACGTTGAGTTGTTGAAAGATTCTCCTAATCGTGAAGCGACCATTTACCATTCTAAAGCGGTAGGCGAGCCACCGTTTATGTTGGCTATTTCTGTCTGGTCAGCGCTGCGCGCCGCTATTGCTAACTCTGTTGCTGCAAAAGATAGAGCCAAAGGTGTTATTCCGTCGCTTGATACTCCTGCCACACCAGAGCGAGTTTTAAAGGCTGTGCAATTAATAACCGCCCAGCAAGGGATGGACACTGATGAATAACCGACAAAGTTGGTCTGAAGCGGTTAGTTCATTAAAGATCAAAGGAGAGGCCTTTGTCTTGCTAACAATTATTGGTGTGCATGGCTCAGCGCCTAGAAATTCTGGTACTAAGATGGTGGTGAGTGCCAATAGCACTTATGACACTATTGGTGGTGGTCACTTAGAGTTTAAGTCTATCGCGATAGCGCAACAATTATTAGCAGACGAGGATAAGAATCAACATATCGAGCACTTTTCTTTAGGTGCTTCCTTAGGGCAATGTTGCGGCGGAGATTGTAGCGTATTATTTGAAAGCTTTGTAGCTTGTAAAACTCAAATAATGCTTTTTGGCGCCGGCCATGTTGGTAAAGCGTTAACGACCATCCTTGCTGACTTACCTTGCCAGCTAAAATGGGTTGATAATCGCCAAGAACAGTTTCCTGTTGAGATGCTGGCAAATGCGCCGGCTAATATTGAGTGTGTTGTTAGTGACAATCCGGTAGATGAAATAGCTAGCATGCCTGCAGGCAGTTTTTTTATCATTATGACCCACAATCATCAATTAGATTTTGAACTATGCCAGGCGCTGTTAAAGCGTGGTGATTTTGCGTATGCCGGTTTAATTGGTTCTGAGACAAAATGGAAACGCTTTCAGCATCGCTTAAAACATCGAGAATTTAGTCAGCAGGCTATTGAACAGCTCACTTGTCCTATTGGTTTAAGTGCCGTGCCGGGTAAACGTCCT
The DNA here is from genome assembly GCF_014077405.1 of Colwellia sp. BRX10-9. Lineage (NCBI taxonomy): Bacteria > Pseudomonadati > Pseudomonadota > Gammaproteobacteria > Alteromonadales > Colwelliaceae > Colwellia > Colwellia sp. BRX10-9. Next base: position 55,886 of record NZ_JACGVV010000012.1, read on the forward strand.
ATGGAAGTTGCGGTATCAATTGCGGCTGAAATTATTGGTTTATATCAAAAAGACGACCATGCAGGTCATCAGTCAACTACCGCGCAAGGTATCAGTTTCAAAGCGTTAACGCCGTTACTTAATAGCGCGACTAATCTCCATGTTACCGGTCGAAGCAAAAATAAAGTAACTGATAGCAAACCGATTACAGATAAGATTAATGAATAACTTTACCTTAGGTTCAACAGGCGTTTTTACCCTAGAAGGTATAAAAGCGGCAACACTTATTATTAACAGCGACAGGTTAAAAACCGCATAATAATGAGATCAAATTATATATTTATCCTAATAATGCTCTTAAGAAAAAGGGCATTATTGGTTACCTTGAATAAGGAAACGTTATGTCGATTATCGTGTTAAATGCTTTGCAACCTCAGGCGGCCCACTTGGCCTTTATGCAGTGCTGTACAGCCAATACTTGGGTAAGCCGCATGGTGGCTGCTATGCCATATAACAATTTAGCGGCGTTATCTGCACACGCTGATCTCAGCTGGAAAAACCTTACAGAAGCCGATTATTTGCAGGCTTTTGAAGGGCACCCTAAAATTGGCGATGTGTCTAGCCTAAGAGAAAAATACCGCTCGACAGAGAAAATTGCCGCGGGAGAACAATCGGGTGTTAACACAGCGACAGAACAAGCATTAAGTGAGTTAAAGCAATTAAATGATGACTATCAAGAAAAGTTTGGCTTCATTTTTATTGTTTGTGCCACAGGTAAAACAGCCACGCAGATGTTAGATATATTGGTAAAACGTTACGCTAATAATCGCGTGGAAGAAATCATTAATGCAGCAGAAGAGCAACGAAAAATATTTCAGTTAAGAATCAAAAAAATGATTGCTGAAACTGCCACTACTGCTTCAAACGTAAAAGAGACCTAAGTTTATGAGTCAAATAACTTCACATATATTAGACACTAGTCGCGGTAAACCCGCTGCTGGTATTACTATTTCTCTCTTTGAACTTAAGGGTTCAAATGATGGTGACAATAGTATCCAAGCACAGTGGTCACTTTTGGCACAAGGCCAAACAAACAGTGATGGGCGAGTGCCGGCCTTACTTGATAAAGAACGAATATTGCCTGCGGGGAGTTATCGCGTTCATTTTGCGATTAGTGATTATTTTAACGCGCTGAATGAGCAAGCTTTTTATCCCTATGTTGATATTGTTTTTGATATCAGTGGTGATGGTGAACACTATCATATTCCATTATTACTGACCGCTTTTGGTTACTCAACTTACCGTGGCAGCTAAGATGATTTTACATGCTAAACCACTAAGCCAAAAAGCGTTTCAAGCTTTTGGTGATGTGATTGAAGTCAATGATCAAGTAGAAAAAATATCAATAAATTATGGGCTTACACAAAGATATCATGCATTAGCGACGCTAGATGTTAGTGAGGAAGCAGGGCAAGGTATTATCAGTGTTTTTCGCTCGTCGCCTAAAGAATGCTGTCAGATCAACGCCGGTATAGGTCAAATAACCATTGACTGTATGGAACGTCATCCTTTATCAAGCCAGGCTTTTTATCCTTTGTCTGCTAACGCTTATTTGGTAGTTGTTGGACCTGCGGGCGAATTTGATGTGACTAAATTAGCCGTATTTCTTGCTACAGGCAACCAAGGTGTTAATTACCACAAAGGTACTTGGCATCATTATAGTTTAGCTTTAAGTGAAACCGCTGATTTTTTAGTTGTTGACCGAAAAGGTGTCGGCAAAAACTGCGATGAAATCGCTTTAGAAAATAAAATTACCATACATTTCAATTTAGATAACCGGAGCGATTAAGTCGATGTCAGTAAAAGCATTTCGCGGTGAGATTTTACATTTTGTCGAAGACCCAGCCTCGACGCCTTGCCAAGATAAAGAGCAAGCAGAGCAGAGCAGCTACCAGTATTTTGAAGATGGTATTTTGCTGATAGAAAATGGCAAGGTTAAACAGTTGGGCACAGCTAAAGCTATGTTGGCTGATTTAGAGCATTCCCTAGAGATTCAACATATTGAAAATGGCCTGATTGTCCCAGGCTTTATTGATACTCATATCCATTATCCTCAAACTGAGATGATAGGGAGTTATGGTGAACAATTATTACAATGGTTAGAAGATTATACCTTTCCGACCGAAAAAAAGTTTGCTGATAAAGCCTACGCCACTAAAATCAGTGAGTTTTTCCTCAATCAATTGCTTGCTAACGGCACAACAACCGCATTAGTTTTTGGCACTGTCCATGCTGAGTCAGTTAATGCCTTTTTTGAAGTGGCTTTAGCCAAAAATCTCCGCATGATTGCTGGCAAAGTGATGATGGATAGGAATGCTCCTGACTATTTACTCGATACCGCGCAAAGTAGTTATCAGCAGTCTAAGCAACTTATCAAAGATTGGCATGGTAAAGGGCGTTTGCAATATGCTATCACCCCAAGGTTTGCGCCAACCAGTAGTGATGAACAGTTAAGCTTGGCTGGACAACTATTAAAAGAGCACCCAGGTGTTTATATGCAAACCCATTTGTCTGAAAATTTAAAAGAAATTGAATGGGTTAAATCGCTTAATCCCGATTGCGAAAACTATTTAGATGTTTATAAAAAGCATCAATTACTTGGCAGTCGTAGTGTTTTTGCTCATGGTATACATTTATGTGATGCTGAATATAGCGACTTATCTCAATCTAATTCAGCCTTGTCATTTTGTCCAAGTTCAAATCTGTTTTTAGGGAGTGGTCTGTTTAAACTTGATGTTGCCCAGCAACACAATATTAAAGTGGGTCTAGGTACAGATATAGGCGCAGGAACCAGTTTTTCACTATTAGAGACCTTAAAAGATGCCTATAAAACGCAGCAGTTAAGAGGCAAAAAATTAGATTCATTACAATCTTTCTATTTGGCAACTTTAGGTGGCGCAAGGGCGCTAGACTTAGAAGGTACAGTAGGTAATTTTCAAGTGGGTTGTGAGGCTGACTTTATAGTCTTAGATTATCATGCAACACCATTAATGAAATTACGGTTAGAGCAGTGCCAATCATTGGCAGAGAAACTTTTTTCTTTCACTATATTAGGGGATGACCGTGCGGTTAAAGCCACTTATATACAAGGTGAATTAGCTGAGATTAATTGCGATTAGTGCTTACAATAAGATATGTAATAGCTAAAATTAATTTTACAGTTTTTACCTTTAGTGATCGGTTTTACTCAGGTTGGCGCGTTATTCGTGTCGACCACACTAATTACCGGTGCGACAAGACAATATTTCATCCTTCGTTAAACAATATCTAGATAGAGAATCAGCATCATTGCTCAACAAACAGCCTATCTGTTGTTCAGGTGATCATATTTAAGGTCATTAATATAAATTATTGAGTGTTAATTACTGATATACGGCTACAATCGAGTATGAAGGTTGATCAGCTTTGCCGAGTTAAAGCGATAGCTCTTGCCTCCAAGTTAAAACTTCAATCTATGCTCAGCATAAATTTTCTCCCCAACGCTATATATAAACCTGAGCGTTGCATTCGCACAACATTGGAGGCAGCCAAGAAGTATAGCTTTCCCATTGAAAAAATAATGTTTGAATTTACCGAAGTTGAAAAAATTGATGACACCGCTTTTATTAAGAATATTGTTGAGTCTTATAAGAAAATAGGCTTTAAAACTGCAATAGATGACTTTGGCGCAGGGTATGCTGGCTTGGGTTTATTAGCTGATTTTCAAACTAACATCGTAAAAATTGATATGGGGTTAATCCGTAACATTAATGAAGATAAAGTTCGTCAGTCAATAGTAAAAAATTGTTTAAATATTTTTAATGACCTAAACATTACTCCGCTTGCTGAGGGAATAGAGACTAAAGAAGAATACCGCTGTTTACGTGATTTTGGTATTGAACTAATGCAAGGTTACTTTTTTGCCAGACCGGGCTTTGAAAATCTACCTTTGGTTGACTTTAGCGACCTTTAATAATGAGAGCCTAACAAGCTGATTCATCAGTTTTTTATCCCTGTTTTACCTTTTATCTGCTGAAAGTATTTCGTCCACCGCTAAGCATTTACCTTGTTGCCAGCTCTCTTGTAAGCGTTGTTTAAATAATACTATTTCGTCTCGTTGTGCTAATAGTCCCTTAATTAAACTCTCTGCCTCAAGCAAGCGTATATCAAGTTGTTCGACTATTTTGTTGTGATCAAGTCCTTCAGTTACGCCACTATCTGCTAAAACATTTAAGATATCTGCCAATCTAAAACCTAGCCGCTTCGCACATTCAATCGTTGCTAAACGCTGCACACTATCTTGCGAATAATGTCGATAACCATTTATATTTCTTTGTATTTTAGGGAGTAATCCTTTGGCTTCATAAAACCGTATAGTAGAGGCTGTTATACCACTTATTTTTGCTAACTCGCTGATTTTCATCGGTACCTACTTTATGCGTATGTAAACTGTTGACATTAAAGTTAACTTTAAGCTTATACTTGTACAAAATCCAGCTCGTTAAACTTATTAACAGGAGTTCTACTTGAGTCACTCTGTATTTACACCGATAACTCTTCCTAATGGCGCAATTTTGCCAAATCGTTTAGCAAAAGCCGCCATGGAAGAAAATATGGCTGTTGAAGGCCATTTACCCGGCGATGATATTTTTCAACTATATAAAACATGGGCTGCGGGAGGTACTGGCCTGCTTATTACGGGTAATGTTATGGTAGATCACCGCGCAATGACCGGCCCAGGAGGTATTGCTTTAGAGGCAAATACACCCTTAGAGCCCTTTAAAAAGTGGGCTGAAATAGCAAGCAAAAATGGCACAAAAATATGGATGCAAATAAATCATCCTGGCCGACAAGTCTATGCTGCTATGGGAGGGCAAGTGTTTTCTCCCTCAGATATTGCATTGGATATGGGGAAGCATAGTCAGTTATTTAGTAAACCAAGTCCGATGACCGAGCTTGAAATTCAAGCGTTAATTCAGCGATTTGTTATCACAGCATCACGTGCTGTTGAAGCTGGGTTTCATGGTATCGAGATCCACGCAGCCCATGGCTACTTGTTATCACAATTTTTGTCGCCGCTGACCAATAAGAGAAATGATAACTGGGGTGGCAGCCTTGAAAACCGTGCTCGTCTCCTTTTTGAAATTGTTAAAGCGGTCAAGCTAGTTATACCTGAAAATATAGCGATAGCGGTTAAGTTAAACTCCGCAGATTTCCAACGTGGTGGTTTCGATGCACAAGATGCCTTAGTTGTGGTAAAAGAACTTGGCCATTTAAACGTAGATTTAGTTGAATTGTCAGGTGGTAGCTATGAAAGTCCAGCAATGCAGGGTAATACAGCTGATGGACAGCCCCTAAATAGAGAAGCTTATTTTCTTGAGTTTGCGAAAGAAATTGCCAAACAAGCTCCTATGCCAATTATGACAACAGGAGGGATTGTCCGTTTAGCGATTGCACAAAAAGTAGTAGATGAAGGCGTAGATATGGTCGGCATTGGCAGAGCGCTGGCCTTTAGTCCAAATCTTCCTCAACGCTGGAAAACGTCACCAGACGCGGTAGCCATTTTACCTCAAGTAAAATGGCAAGATAAAACTTTAGCCGCACTTGCAACTATGGCTATTACCAAACGTCAGTTACAACGTATTGGCAAAGGTAAAGCCCCAAAATTAAACTCATCACCATTATTTTCACTGATTTTTGACCAACTACGACTTAAAAAACTGACTAAAATCTATCGAAAAACTTATGAAAATGAATAGGGCATATTGATATTTTTTTAATCTTATATAAGGCATTGTCAACAGATAGTGTCGAGTAAGCCCGTTGATTAGCGGTTGACTAGGGCCTAAGGAAGTTGACAATAAAGCATAGTTTGACGGTTAATGGCGGCATATTCATCACCTTGCTTATATAAAGTGACGAAAATTACTCTTGTTAACGATAATACGTTATGTGTTAACAATCGTTCTAAACGTAAGGTTTATCCTTGCGTCTTTAATGAGTTTAGTTGGTGGTAAACGATGTAGCCAATGCTGTTGTGTTGGCCCTTTCATGACTAACAAACTGCCCGCTTTAAGGGGTAAGGTAATGACTTCTTTTGATATCTTGTGCTTAAAAGCAAACTTTCTTTCAGCACCAAAACTTAACGATGCAATCGCACCTTGGTCCTTTAAATCTTTTTCACCATCGCTGTGCCAAGCCATGCCTTCTTCTCCACTGTGATAAAGGTTAAGTAAGCATGAATTATAAGTTTCACCACTATGGCGCTCGACAAGTGCTTTTAATGAAAGCAAATCATCGGTAAAAGGCAACGCTGTTTTAGTAATATTTGAGTAGGTATAGCTAAAACATTCAGCAGCATGCCAAGCCACTTTTCTTTTTGTTTCAATAGTTTTGCCAAATATAACTGCTTGGTCACAACGCCAATCAATACCGTTAAGTAAGCGATTAAAGTAATAGTCGCTATCGTCTAAAGAGATAATTTCACCAAAATAATCGACATCACCATCATATGGCAAAAGATTAATCGGCTGTTCAAATAAAGATGAAAATAGATCCATGTCGATAACACTTAAATGAGAAGGTGAAGTAGCCATAGTACAGACAGCAGTTAATGAAAATGGGCTAAGCGTGTTTAAGTTAACACCCCCAAGCAATTACCTGAACTTTTTGAAAATAATAGCACAGTAGATAATAAAACTCATCGATACTTACGTCGCCACTTTAAAATTCAGCAATATTTACCACAATAAAACAACATTTTGTAGGGGGTTTCCCTGATTGAAGATGAAATTGGATTTAGATACTGTCTGAGCATAATAATATTCTGCAATTAAAAATGTCCTTAACGGTGAAGATAAAGACTTCGTGGGTTAAGACTAAAATTGTTAAAAAACATATGATTAATGTCTTAAGTAGGACCTTTACTGCAGTAAGTAGTTTTATCTAATACTCATTGTCAATTATGTAAGATAAATCTATTTTGGAAGCCCATGGACGTGGTTAAAAAACTAAATTATGCAATTATCCACCCAGAGCAAAATAGCTACGATATAAAGCAGTTCGTTGACGGTAGCTGGATACGTCTTATTTATATGGCGTTGCAACAACAAAATTTACCAGCAAACAAATTATTATCGTCAGTAGGTATTAACGTCGCTTCTTTACGTGAGTTAGATTCTATTCAACGGGACGTTGTGCTTAAGCTATATGATAATATTGCAGTATATTCAGGCTTAGATGCCTTACCTGCTGCAGTGGCTGCTATTTTTCAACTGCATTTCTTACGTCATACGGGTGTCATCGTAGCAGATGCTAAATCGCTAGGTGATTTATTAGAAAAAATTATTTTTGCTAGTGAGCAAATGAATAAATTGATTGAGGTCACTTTAGTCGTTAAGGGCGATTGCAACTTATTAGTTGTTTCATCGCGGGCAGAGCTGGTTAATGTCCATAGAACGACACTAGAAATTGGATTTTGTCTGGTTTATAAAATAATTAATCAAATATTTCCTGCCCACTTAGATATTATTTCAAAGATAACGCTTGATTTAAAAAGTCAAAGAAACAGCTTTGAAAAAACATTTGACTATCCGGTTACGTACACCGATAGCGGGAAATATGTCATTGTTTTTAAGAAAAATGTTCTTGCGACCAAAAATTTATTTTCAACGCACTCGATTGGTTTAGAGCCCTTCGTAGATAATAAATTGTCTAAAACTTATATTCAATTACTCTCTGATATTGAGAATTTAATGACAGAAAATATTGCTTCAAATAATCTAAATATCGTTTTTGTAGCTGAGCAGATGAACATTAGTGTCAAGACCTTGCAACGCCGTTTAAAACGCTTTAATACTGACTTTAGTACTTTATTGAAAACAAAAAAAATCAATCATGCGCAAATACTCTTAAAGCAAAATAAGCTGAATTTAATTCAAATTTCTTATCGGCTGGGTTTTAATTCGCCATCAAGTTTTTCTAGGGCATTTAAGAAATGGACAGGTGTTTCGCCATCAGATTATCAGTAAATAATGTACATCTTGGTAACTCAATAGTTGGCTATGTAACTCCCTGTCAGTTGGTATTAATTTAACGTAACTGTTTTCATTATGGTACTAGACACTTTAAACACTGAACACTTGCTCATAAAAGTTTTGTAGTTGTTGAATAGCCAATGAAATTACAATTTTCTCATTAAATCTACCCACCGTATTCAACTTTTATTAACATCAATAATTTTAACTTGTTTTACTGGGTTAACTCGCGATATTAAGGCGTTATTATTACCTGGTAATCTTTATTAATGATCTAAAAAGCTATATTGAAAACAGCTGACCCCATACTTATGTAGCTTAGTTGTTATAAAGATAATAATTATAAGTTAGCCACTTAGTGAGGTGTCTTTAGTTGTCTAGATAATGTCGTTACTGGTTAAGGATTATTCTAAATAAACGCTTATAGTTAGCTAAATAAAAGCGAGTTTAGTGAATCGTTTAATTGAAGACAAATTTATTGATCATCGTCGTTGTGGTCGTTAAGGCAAATATATTTAATTCAGGTATTAAAAGCTACTTGAGCACATCCAGTCGTATCCTATGATTTTATTATAGTTTTGGATAATAAATTTTTGCGACAAGGATAAGTAATATAAAGGAATATAATCATGAGAATATTACATACCGCACAAGTGCTTACACTATTATTTAGTGCTAGTGCACTGGCTAATGCAAACAATACTAGCATCGATATTACGGGTATTAGTCTTACCGAACTATTCAATCTTAAAATAACCTCACTATCAAAAAAAAAGCAGACTTTACATAAAGTCGCTGCCGCTGTGTATCTGCTTACTCATAATGAAATAGATTACCTTGGCGTGACTACCATCGCAGATGCACTAGGTTATGTTTCAGGTGTTGAGGTAGCATATTGATTCGAGTCGATGGGCATAAGATTACTTGGGTGGTTAATGGGCTAAAAGCAGTGGAAATATTTCCAAGTAAAACCTTTGATATTGTCTTGATGGATTTTCAAATGCCCATTATGAATGATGACTTTAAGTGTAAAAATATCGAAGCAGCACAACATCACCTGACTATTTTAACACATACCTTTACCCGCAGTTTGGCGTTAATCAACGGATTAGTTCAACCAACTAATAGCCGTCAACTTTACCCGGTTATGAGCAAGCTCGAAGCTATTGAACAAATTAAAATTCTACGTGAATTATTCAAGAACTTTCAGCTATTTGACCTGATTTTAAAAAAAATTAATTCAGCAATTGCCTCATTTAAACAATCCTGATGAGCTGACCAACAAGTTACGATGTGCTATTGCCGACTTTTATTTTGAACGAGGAGTCATAGCGTTAATCGATATTGAATTACTACCGAGCAAGGAGTCAGCAAATGCAGTTAACTTATAATGCTAAAGCGAAAATTTTGGTGGTTGATGATGAACCTAATAACCTACAGGTCATTAATCAAGTGCTAGTGGGAAATTATCAATTGGTGTTTGCTAAAAATGGCCAGCGTGCCATTGAAATTGCAATAGAGCAGCAGCCTGATTTAATTTTACTCGACATCATGATGCCAGAAATGGACGGTTATGAAGTCTGTCGAACATTAAAAAAGATTAAAAGTACCGCTCATATTCCTATTATATTTGTTTCGGCAATGTCTAATATGGAAAATGAATGTCAGGGATTTGAAGCAGGGGGCGTCGATTATATTACTAAACCGATATGCCCAGAAATAGTACGCGTCAGAGTGAAAACCCATTTGTCTTTGGTTGGGGTAAATGAGCTAAAAGAAAGCAGAATGCAAATTATCCAGCGGTTAGGACGAGCCGCCGAATATAAAGATAATGAAACTGGATTACATGTTATTCGCATGAGCCACTACTCAAAACTAATTGCTAGGGCTGCTGGTTTAGATGAGTTTTCTCAAGAAACACTTCTTAATGCTGCCCCAATGCATGATATCGGCAAAATTGGTATACCCGATCATATTTTATTAAAGCCGGGGAAATTAGATGCCAAGGAGTGGGCTATTATGAAAACCCATGCCAATATTGGTGCCGACATCATCGGCGAAAATGACTCTCCACTACTAAGTATGGCGCTTAGTATTGCTTTAACTCACCATGAAAAATGGGATGGCTCTGGTTATCCTAATCATCTTAAAGGGCAAGAAATTCCGTTGATTGGGCGAATCGTTGCTATTGCTGATGTCTTTGATGCCCTAACATCTGAGCGGTCATATAAAGCAGCATGGCCAGTTGATAAGGCTATTGCTCATATGAATTCAGTGTCGGGAAGTCATTTTGATCCCGATCTTATTAAACTTTTCAATGCGGTGTTACCGGATATTTTACTTATAAGAAATAAGTGGCCAGAGTTAAAGGCAAGTTCATCGTTTATTAACAAAGTATCTTAGTGATTTTGAAATTTCGTTATTTAAGATCACCATACTCTCAGACAAAAGCATTATTAATTGAAAAACTTCCAACAAACTAAATAACTAAAAATTAGTGGTTAAGTCGCCATTAGAGTTACGAGCGAGATAACAAAATGGACAGGCTTTATTCCTGCAGATTTTCAATTAATAATCTTCAGGTCGATACCTTTATAAAAGGATTAATATTTATGATTTTACTGATATTGAGAAGGTTGGTGACCACTTGTTTAATTTAAGTCATCGAGTGAATAAACCAATTTCGTTGTCTAGAAGTTTTCTAGATGTGATGCCGATACCCGTAGCAATATTTGATGTTGATGGTAAGTTGCTCCATGTGAACATTCAATTTTCACTATGGTTTACTCCTAACGCCGCCGAACTTAAAACCCTTAAGCAGGTATCAATGTTAATCAATGAGTTAATGTCTAATGAGCTGCAATTAATATTGTCAGATGTTATGACAAATAATCAAAGACGATACATCAGAGAAATAGCGATTAGAACTAACATTAAAGGCCACAAAACCTGTAAAACATCTTTTACCAATATTAGGTGTAATGATAAAAGTAATGGTGTGATTATGTTTTTTGAAGATAAAGACCGCGAAACTGAAAATATGGCACTTTATAAGGAGCAAGCTCAATTAGACCAACTTACAGATACCCTAAATAGGTTTGGCTTCTATGAGGCATTCAATAGGGTAACTCATCAATGTCTTAATCATAAATTTCTCTATGCGGTTATGATTGCTGACATCGATAAATTAAAATTATTGAATGATGTTAACGGTCATCAATATGGCGATATGGTGATAAAAAATACGGCGAAAGGGCTGTTAAAAGAACTGAGGACAGAAGACATTTTGGCGCGATGGGGGGGTGACGAATTTATCATTGTCTTGACTAATATATTTTCTGAAAATCATGTGACCAAACTTTCTGAACGACTAGCGAAAGGGGTTGATGAGTATAGTTTGGCGAAAAACACACCTACTTCAATTTCTTATGGTCTCGCTGTCTGGAAAACACATGGCGAATCACTAGATGATTTAATTGGTCACGCTGACCGCATGATGTATCAGCAAAAACAGCTTAAATAACGAGGATAAATTATTGTTGTTATGAACGCTTTAAACCTTACTCTATATTTTTACTAAAATCGGTGATGAATCCCTTGCCTGTAAAGGACTTTTATAACCGTAAATTTGAAAAATTAATATTTAATCTTAATTGAAATTATCGAAAACAGACATTTAATTCACATTTTTGTGTAGTAAACTTTTATTAGATTTAAGGCGGTTTGGAGCAAATAACGCCATAGAGTCCTTGATTTTTTCAGTGCGTTAAATTTAAGTTAGCAAAATTTCAATCTTAAGATCTGACATGATTTTTAAGATGCAGTGACTCTATCAGTGGTTATGATACTACAGACGTTGGAAACAGAGCCTGAGTCGAGTTAACTTTCAGTAAAAAAATTTATGAAACTAAAAAATTAGCTTTATAATAACTGATATTTTAAACCATAACAGCTTGGTTTCTTCCATTCTTTTTTGCTTTGTAAAGCGCAGAGTCTACCCTATCAAGTATTTCAGGCCATTCATTACTATTTATATTGCATGTTGAAACAGTCGTTGCACCAGCAGATATAGTAATATTCAAATCGCCCATGGTAGTTTTAATTGTTTCATTGGATATTGTTTGAATTATTCTATTAACCATCGAAAGTTCATTAACTTGCTGCTTCTTTTCTATAACTAAAACGAACTCTTCTCCACCCCAACGTACTAAAATATCGCTTTCTCTAATTTTAGTGCTTAATAACTTAGCAATTATAACGAGTACTTCATCCCCGACACCATGCCCATATGTGTCGTTGACTTGTTTAAAGTGATCTATATCGATGATAACAATGCAGTAATCTGTTTCTTCTTTGCTAGATTTAGCATCAAATACTTTTATATATTCAGTAAGTGCACGCCTATTACCCAATTTGGTTAACGGATCGATTAAGCTACTCTCTAGTAGTTTAGTATTTGATTTTTCTAGTTTGTTTTTATATTTCCAGATTGAAAAATAACGACTAACTAAGACGAATAAAACAATAACGCTAAAAATTGACACTAGAATTAATAGTTTATTAGAAAGCGTTCTTTCACTTAACTTAGATGATTGTAAATCGTTATTAATTTGTAGCAAGGTTATTTGTTTATCTTTTAACTTAGCTTCGTAGCTTTCATTAATCTCAGCGACTTCTTTTACACGTTCATTAAACATTAATTCAACATGTTTTTCATAATAACTTCTGAGTTGAATTAATGCCTTTTGATAGTCACCTGAACGTTCATAAGCGATACTTAAGCTTAGTTGTTGTTGAATCATGGCTTTAATATTGTTTTGTTTTTCAAAACTGTCTTTAGCATCAATCAGTAACTCAATGGCACTAGAATAATGCCCTAACTCTATTTCAATATGCCCTAAGTTAGAACGACAATGATGTAAAACCGAAGTTACACCGTATTTAATAGAATCATCGATACATTCTTGAACTTCTTTTTTTGCTTCGTTAATATTTTTGGTCTGTAATAATACACCTGAAAGGTTATTTTTTACGTTTAAAATCAAATTAATTGATCCGGACTTTATTGCACTCTCTTTGGCAAGATAAAGTGTGCTAGTTGCTTCGTCGATTTTGCCAATATTTCTCAAGAAGAGTGCCTTCATTATCAGTAGAGAAGTTTTCAGCTGTATATTATCTATTTTTTGGTCATCATATAACTGAAAAGCTAACTCATTAATTTGCAAACCTTTAGTAAAGTCTTCAATTTCCAAATAGATAATAGACATATTGGAGTAGATTTTTACCGTCCAGTCTTCGTTAGGGTATTGAGTTAAAGCATCGAACGCCAAATAATAATCTTTTAATGCACCGCTGTTATCACCGCTGCTTTGTTTATAAATCGCTCGTAAGTTATAGAGCCTACCAACTAAGTGGTTGAAATTTATATTTATTGCGGCTTGTAGTGTATTCTCAATAATATTATAAACAGAATTGGTGTTTCCATCTCGGCTTAAGTCAATATTAGCTTTTTGATAATTTGCTTCTAACATCAGCCAATCTATATTTTTTTCCTCTGCATATTTAGTTAGTTCTTCAACGGCGATATTTTCTTCTTGAGGGGAAGACATCGCCCTCTGAATTTGGATTTTTAAAATATAATATTTAGCATTTATAATGGGAGTATTTTCCCAAGTTTCTGATGCTTTTAATAGCTCTAATTGCTCTAATTGCTCTAATGTTTTTTTTGGGTTTATCGCATATTTACTTTCCGCTTTTAATAGTAGCCGACCTAGTTGACTCTTGTGTAGTGAGACAAAAGGTTGGATTTCTTCCATCGAAGCAAATGCTCGTAGTGAAAGAGCAAAAATTGATAAAAGTACAAAATTGACCAGCAGTTTTTTTAGCTTATACATTTTCCGATACGCCACAAGTAGTCCTTGTAATGTAGATGCAACCAAGGCAGCTAATAATACCCATGAATAATTTTTTTCAATATACCTAAACATCGAAAAAATTTCAGCATTAAAATTAGATAAATAAAGTGTAGTTGATTAATGTTCGCGAATCACCGTTTTGTTAAATTTAGATTTTACACTCCTAAATATAGGAGTTATAAGAAAATATGCAAAAGTAGAGTAACTCTTTTAATTCTTAATATAATTAGATATTCATGAATTTATTCGTGGGTAGGATGTATCAGGTTTCTGAACTCAGTCCGTTATATAGTAATCTATAATATCTGCTTTTTTATATTTGTTAACTTTCACTGTGTGGCAAAAATAGGCGGTTAGCTCTAACTCATAAAAGGGGAGGTCTACCTAGATTTAATATTCTAGATTCATTTGGAACTTGAATATTCCAATGGTAAAAATTGACAAAATTTAATGCCTATTGATATTACACTGAACAAAGGGCTTGTATCTATGGTGAGTATATTAGGTTTTAACATTATTGACGAAGGAGTCGAAACTGAGCAACAGGGACAGCCCTGCAAACAACTTAATATTGGACGGGTACAAGGTTGCTACTATTCTCGCCCTAAACCTCAGCATGATATTGAAATTACTTACCTTCAAACATTAGATTTTTTTGTAAAAGGAACTCAAAAATATATGCAATGATTCAAAAGCTAGCTAAACAAATTTTTCACTACGAGGTAGTCTTAAAGTCAGGTACTGCGGACATTCAGGCTTTTGTACAAAAAATACAGGCAGATCATTAGAAAATATTTTCTAAAAGGCCTAACCTTGCAGATACCTACCCAGGTATTAATGGTATTGGCGTCATTTATTATGTACCAAAATAAAGTTAATTATTTTATCGAACAACAACGAATGTATAGAGCTAATTTTAATCCTAACTCTCAAAATAATGGAGATGAATATTGGGCAATTACCTATATAGATAGAGCCACTTAAAGGTAATGAAAAAGCGGTAGGATTAGACATGGTATTTGAAGAGAATCTGTTTAGTGCCGCCAAAAAAGCAAAAGATAGTGCAACAACACAAATTACTGCGCCTATAGCACGGGTTTAAGATGCAATAAAACACTTGGTTTATAGGCAAGGGTGATTTGTGTTATGATATGAATTGCTTTAGAAATCAAAGCAGAGTAATTATCTAAATTGCTCAAACAAACGCAAACAGTTGACTGGCGTTTGAAGTTTTCAATTTTAGTCAACAATTTATCGTTCGTTCGATAGGCGTTATACATTTATCAAATTCTAAAAATTAGGAAATTACATGACTGATATAGATATTGGCATAAATAAAGAAAATAGAACGGAAATATCAGACGGTTTAAAACGACTTTTAGCCGACTCTTATACGCTATATTTGCAAACACATAATTTTCATTGGAATGTAACCGGTTTACAATTTCGTGAGTTACATTTGATGTTTGAAGAACATTATACCGAATTAGCAATTGCTGTTGATGACATCGCTGAACGTATTAGAACCCTAGATGTACCTGCACCAGGAACCTATAAAGAGTTTTCAAAATTAAGCTCTATTAAAGAGGTTGACGGTGTACCAAGTTCTGCACAGATGGTTGAGTTACTTACCAAAGGGCACGAACAAGTCATTAAAACATCGCGTGAAGTTTTAAAAATTGCACAAGCTGCTGATGATGAATCAACCGCTTCGTTAGTGTCTGATCGTATGCGTATACACGAGAAAACAGCGTGGATGTTAAGAGCGACTAAAGAATCATAATAAGTTAATTAAACGGAAAATAACGGTTGGATATCGCACCCCCTTATTTTCCGTTTTTAGCGTCTACCTTACAAAAACACTCCGACTAGCCCTTAAAAATACTCTATAAATAACGTTTCTAATCGGCCCAGTAGCTTAATTGATGGCTTGCACCCATAAGCTTTTCAAATTAATCTAGCACCCTAACTTACATTATGGGAGAGATTTGTTATTAGTGAACTCAGCTCCTTAGACTTGATACAGTCTAAACAATGGTTGTCAGCTTGGCAAAGAAACGCACTTAGCGAAATTATCAAGGTTAGTTTTGCTGATATAGATGCAGAAGATTATCTGCTAAAATATTTTGATAGCCCTGAGCCCAACCAGAGGAAACTGCGACTTTACTTCAATAATGAGCAAATCGTAGGCTATTGCTTACTCACCTTCACAGACAGTGCAAATTATACGGTAATTAAGGCTTCTGCTGCATTTCTTCCACAATATCGAAAGGGGAGTAATACTTTTTTATTTTCAATTAAAGAGAGCTTTAAAAGCTGGTTGCAAAGACCCTGGCGCAAACACTATTATGCCGATACTATGCTCAGCCCTGCTATGTATCGAGCAATTGCCAAGAATACCGCCATTGTTTGGCCACATTTTGGGCAATCTGCACCCAAGGAATTGTTTACGCGTTTTAATCCAAACGGAAAAAACAGTAATAAAAATCAGTTGCGTTGTTTAGTTTCAGTCAATCGAAGCAGTAATTATAGCGAGCAGGAGTTGGAAATGTTGCGCTGTAGCGACAAAGCAGAAATTCAATATTATTGTCAGCTCAACCCTGACTTTGATCAAGGGATAGCGCTCTTTGTTGTTATTCCAATAAATTTACAGCAGTTCGTGCAGACGACAATTAAATATCTAATGAAGTAAAATCGTATGCGCCAACAAAATAGTAGCGATTGAATAAATTAAGAATTTTGAGATAAAACCATGAATAAACAAGGGTAATATAGCCTAAATAATGATTTTACTCATTTAGTTGAGGCGTTTTACTGAACTGAAAGAGCCCAGGTATTAACTGGGCTTTTATGTGAATAACGATTATTTATTCTTTAAAAATATCGTTTAACATTCCAGCAAGACGGAAGCCTGCTTTGGCTATTTGCTCATTTAATATCGGAGTGTTTTTATACGCATACTGGTAACTTAATTCTTTATCTTCAGGGAAGTCATAGACTGTTTCTCTGTTCGATTTAGATTCTTTAGCCCAATCAAGATAAACGGTATCTTGCCATAGGTTAATGGTGTCAGGCGTTTGATTATTTAAAAAGTTAGCATATTCGGTATAAGAAAGCTTTTGATGCTCAATTATTGACGAATCCCACACAGCATGAAGTTTTGTTGGTTTTCCAAACCATTTAACGGTTATTTTATTACCGCCAAGGTCATCTCTGCGTCCAACGTGAAGCGGTTGGTGAATATCGCCAACAAAGTGAATATAGAATGCTAGTGCTTGCCATTTCTCTTCTTTGGTGATTTTTTTATCGCGAAGTTTTTTTTCAAAATCAGCTAAAGCTTTTAATATGTCGCCATCTTCATTTCTTTTTAGCCCCTTAAATACTTCGTCATCATCAATAGAAATATAATGCCAAGGCTTAGCATAATCCCATTTTTTATCTGAACGTATGTTATCAGGCCAATTAGCCATTTGAGCTAATGGTGCACCATCGGTTAGCTGCATTAGCGCCTTTTTGGCCGAAGGTTCTAAGTTATCTTCTGCTATTTTGGCAACCATACGATGCCCATTAGGGCCAAGTGCTAATGCTGATTTAATCGGCAAGTGTGCGAGTGTAATGACCATAACAGCCATCAAACTTTTATTTATCATCTACATAATCCTTGTTTTAGTGTTTTCTTATCTGCAGTAAACTATTTTATATCTAAGTATGAGTAAGCTTGGTAGAGCAGTAAAGAACTTTATTACTTGGAGAGGTTTTGCTGGCAGTTGCGAGATGCGAGTTGCATTAATTTATCATTAATGCAACTCATTCTGCTAACAAGAAGGTGAGTTGTAACCTACTTATTAAGTCTTCTTAACGATAATAGAGCAAGTCCTGTAAGTAAAAAGTAAAAAGTACCACCACTGGTGTCTTCCTTTGTTATTACTTCAGCGGCGACATTAATAGTAACAGCGGCTGAACTTGTTTTACCTTGATCATCAGTAACAGTCACGTTAAATATTAGGCTTTCATCTTTACCAACTTTCGGTGCAACAAAAGTAATGGTAGCTGTGTCATAAACAGCAATATCAGCAACTTTACCGCTAGTTTGTGTCCAAACATAGCTAGCAATACTGCCATCACTATCTACAGCCGTTGCGGTTAGTGTTACGTTAGCAGCTGAAGCAACTGATTGTTCATCACCAGCTGAAACGGTTGGTGCTGCATTAGCATCACCACCATCACTAGCAGCACCACAAGCTGAAGCATAAAGACTATCGACCCATTCAGGGTGATCGATAAAAGGATTACGGTTGCCTTGAAACTCATAGATAGTGTGGTTACGGTTTATTTCAAAGGTATCTATGGGGTCTTGTGAATGCCAGTCAAACAAGGTACACAATTTACCTAGTTTGCCAGTACCATCACTCAATTTGCTCGTTGCTGTACCAACAGTATCAACTAAGATTAAATCAGGCATGGTACTTTCTGTACCTGCATCGTAACGTACATCCATATAAAACATCATACGGGCAACATCACCTTTAACGTCATCTCTTGGTTCCCAAGTATCTGCTGTGCTTCTGTTTTCAGGCGCTTCAGTATTAGCGGTACCACCAATATCAAAATCACGATTACCACGGTCACTATTCATCGATATATCAGTAGGGCGCAAATGATGAATATCGGTATAACCTAATTGGTTAGTCTCTGGAAAACCATGTGATTTAGCCCATGTATGCTCTCGATTCCAAAAATCCTGGTTACTTGAAGCAGAACCACTACCGTTATCTGCTTTGGCAATTGAACGTCCAGAATAGAGTAAAATTATGTTATCAGCATTTGTAGCATCTTCATCGGTACTGGTTAGCGCGGTCCATACTTCTGAGTAGGTTAGCTGTTTATGATTAACACTGATGTCCGCTGTGATTGCTGCACGTAAATCGGCGGTTTCTGCAGCGTTTGCTTGGCTATAATAAGTGGCTTCGACATAAGTCGTTCGGTCAGCTATTTTTGCTAAATCAGGGCAGTTTGTACAAATTCCTGTAGCAGGTGTTGATCCATCACCAGTAGGCGTTCCAGCAGTAGGTAAAGCTTGTGAACCATCACAAGTTACTTCGCCACTACAGCCTAAACCATCAGCAGTATCTTTAGCAAAAGTAGCCCATTGTGTTGCTGGGTCAAAAGCATCATCAGCAGTGGCATCACCTTCGGTAACCGAGTTTAGGCGACGTAAGGTATGATCTTTTGTTGAAAAATCACCGGTACCCCAATTGCTACCTGGGTCAACACCAAATTGGCCAAAGCTATCAACAATACCGGTATTGTTAATAAGTAAAATAGCATCATCACCATTAAAGTAAGTTACGCTTGTGTCTTCAATACCTTGAGGAGCATCAAATTTAAATAGCTCAGTTGCCGCCTGATTATAAACAACAATACTAGAGCCAGGTACAAGTAAACCTTGCAATAATAGCTCATTTGGTGAATCTGTCTTGCCATTTGCATAAAGCTCTAGTTTATAACCATCTACCGCTAAATCTACATCTGCAGTACCTAAGTTAGATATTTCAATGGCTTTATTACTGCCACCGCCTTCAACATACTCAGTGATAATAACAATGCCTTGGCCAGTGGATGCGCCGCCTTCAGTCGGTAAGGGTTGATTGCCATCACAGGCTGCTATACCAGAACATCCTAAACCGTCTGAGGTGTCTTTTGGAAAGGTTGCCCATTGTGTCGCGGGGTCAAAAGCATCGTCAGAGGTAGTATCACCTTCAGTGACTGATGTTAAGCGGCGTAAAGTATGATCTTTAGTAGAAAAATCACCTTCACCCCAGTTACTGCCTGGGTCTGTTCCTAATTGTCCAAAACTGTCAACAACGCCATTAGCGTTTGAAAGTAATAGGGCATCATCACCATTAAAGTAAGTGGCACTTGAATCTTCAAGGCCTTGAGGAGCATCAAATTTAAATTCGGCAGTGGCATCCTTGTTATAAACAACAATGCTCGAGCCTGGCACTAATACGCCTTGCAATGATATACCGTTAGTTGTTTCTGTTTTACCGTTAGAATAAAGGTCGAGTTTATAACCTTCCGCGGCTAAGTCGACATTTTCGCTGCCAAGATTAGAAATCTCAATGGCTTTATTACTACCTCCACCTTCAATATATTCAGTGATCACAACATTAGCATGACTAGAAAGCACGCTAAGGCCGAGTACCGCTGTTAACATTTGTATTTTCATAATTTTCCTTTAGGTTGTTTGCTCAATGGTATTGAGTCTCTTCGTTAGTATTATTCAGTCATTAATGACCATTAGTGAATCTTAGTTAATTGCCTTCAAGCACCAAAAATAGCTGCTTAGCTATGTCGGTATTAGTTTGATGACGGTTTAAGGCTTTAGCACCATTCCCGGTGGCAAAGACTTGTACGTCAATACCGGTATGGCCACTAGAAGTCCAACCGGTATTAGTTCTTGCATCAATTAATAATTTAATTTGCTCATAGATAGATTTTTCATCGCTGCACCCAATAAACAAATTAGCTTCTTGGTCGGTAATAATAAAGCCGAGTGCGTCTGTTAATTGCTGAGCAGAAATAGCTGTGTTTTGATGCGCTAATTTTGTTGCAATACTTTTAGGTGATACGGATAGGTTTTTTAAAAATTCAGGCTGCCAACGATAATCGCCATTAGCACCAAGGGTTAAGCCACCAGTACTATGATCTGCCGTGGCAACTAATAAGGTGTCATGACGATTTTCTACATAGTTATTCAACCAAGTAAGTGTTTCGGCTAAATCTTGCATTTCAGCCATAGCAGCAGCAATATCATTACTATGACCCGCCCAGTCTATTTGACTTGCTTCAACAAGTAGTACATAACCTTGATTATTTTCTAAATGTCGTACACCAGCTTTAGCCATTGCCAGTAGATGGTTTTCATTTTTATTGTCAAGTGTCCAAGGTAGTCCGACTTCAGCAAATAAACCCAATACCGATTGTTGTTTATTAAGCGAAGTAAGTTTTGATAAGTCATCAATATATTGAAAACCTGCCTGCTTGAATTCGCTGACTAAGTCTCTGTCTGGGCGAATAAAATATTTGCTACCACCGCCGAGCATTAAATCAGCCTTAAAGTGACCGTTAATTTTTTCGTCAAAGTAACTGTCAGCGATTTCATTATAATTTTTGCGACTTTCATTGTGAGAAAAATAAGCAGCAGGAGTTGCATGGTTGATTTGGGAGGTAACCACTAAGCCCGTTTTCTTGCCTAATTGTTTTGCTCGCTCCATTAGCGTTAATAATGGTTTTTTATTTACATCAACGCCAATCGCACCATTATAGGTTTTATAACCGGTAGATAATGCAGTAGCGGCTGCGGCAGAATCGGTAACGTAACCTTGGCTATTAACCGGATAAGTACTGGCCATGCCTGTTAGCAGTTCATCAAAAATAGTTGTTTCTACCCGTGGCGTATTTATATTATCCATATAATAACGATAACCCGTGGTATAAGCGGGTCCCATTCCATCGCCAATAACCATGATAATATTTTTAGCCTGCTTATCTTTGGCTGTTAAAGTTAAATCAGCCCAAACCAAACGATGATCAGATGAAGCGGAGCGGGTTTCAATTAAGCGATAGAGTGGGCTGTCTTTCTTTGGCCAAAAAACACCATTATTTTGTAGGTTAATACCAAGGCGAGAAGGTAAAACATAGTCTGCTTGCATACCCCAACCAGCGGTATGATTAGCAGCAAAAGGGCTGTTACTGTTTTTTATCCCAGCGACACTAGCAGGTGTCATATCATTGTTAATATAAGGACTAGCTAAAAGGTTACTAATACCTTCTTTACGGGCAGCACCTTCATCTTTAGAGGCGTTTTGATCACCCAAAATAACAAAGCGGCTATCTAATGTTAAGCCACCTTTACCACCTTGGTCATCGTAAATATAATTGCCTTTGTTGGGGGTAATATAATCTTGCCAAAAGCGTATTTCGTCATGGTTTCTAGCACCATTACGGTCTTCTTCACCGTCGAACACCGGTGGTGTAGGGTGGCTTGCTAGTATATGAACAAGTTTACCTTGGACATTAATCGGAATATCCCAGTGCGATTTAGACGATAAACGCAGCATTTGCCATTCTTGTTCGTTATACCAGTGTTCTTTCGTACTTGGATTGATTGGCACTATGGCATTGGGCATATCTTTCCAAAGGAAATGTTGGAAAGTTCTAATATTATCCTCAACAATTGGATATTTAGATAGCACCAACATACCAAAATGACCTGGGAAGTGGCCATAACCTTGAGCGTCGCCAAGGTTATTAGTTTTTTTACCGTTATTGTCCAAATCAAAAGGTGTGCTTACACCAGTATTTACCGGTGCAAAATAATAATAAGGGTAATCAATGGCGGCGATTCCCTGTTGTGATTTACCTAAATATTGCTTTAAAAATATTTCAACGCCTTGTTTTGGGTCGGCAATATAGTCAAATTCATTAAGGAGAATAATATCAGGGCGGTTACGTTGAATAATTTCAGCAATATTCTTAATTTGTTGACGATCGTCTTTAAGAGCAGCGATAAGTTCAACACCTGACCCTATTTTATTGTTAGGTAGGTAATTAGTTGCGTCCATGCTGACATTAAATGTTGCTACTCTAATGTGAGGTTGTTGGTCTATTGCAGGTTGAATAACGGATGCTTGAGTGACAAAAACAGCTAATAAAAGCGGTAAAGCTAGCTGAATAAAATTAATTTTCAGCGGTTTATAGGTCTTTTTATGTTTAATTTTAGTCAGTAATTGTATTTTAAATTTCATATATTTATCACAATTTCATGTACTTATATTAGTAGGTGAATAAGTCATTAATCAAACATAACTTGTCACTTGTGTCAGGTTATGTTTAGAATGTAAAATAAATTAACCATATGGTCAAGTTTTCTTTGTCCATGAGTATAAACAGATAAAATGTTAAGGAATAGTAGAATGTTTAGAGATATTCCCTTTATTGATTTACACCGCCATTTAGACGGCAATATAAGAGCAAAAACAATTCTGGCATTAGGACAACAGCATGGTATCGAATTACCCGCAGATAATTTGACTGATTTATTACAGCATGTACAAATTCAAGGTAAAGAAAGTAACTTAGTCTCTTTTTTACAAAAACTTGATTATGGCGTTAGCGTGTTAGCTAATTTAGAGGCATGTAAACGTATCGCTTATGAAAACGTTGAAGACGCTTTTTTGCAAGGGCTTGATTATGCTGAATTAAGATTCTCTCCTTATTATATGGCTATGGAACATAAGCTCAATGTCACCGACGTGGTTGCTGCAGTGGTCGACGGCGTAAAGTTAGCGCAAAAAGATTTTCCTGTCCAAATTAACCTTATTGGTATTTTAAGTCGTACCTTTGGTGTTAATGCCTGTTTTGAGGAGTTACATGCCTTACTTGCACACAAAAATGAACTTGTCGCGGTCGATTTGGCTGGAGATGAGTTAGGCAAGCCAGGCCAACTCTTTGTTGAACACTTTGCTTTGGTTAATAAAGCCGGCTTACAGGTGACTATTCATGCCGGTGAAGCGGATGGAGCATCGAGTATCTATCAGGCTATCAATGAATTACATGCAACCCGCATTGGCCATGGTACTCACGCTGTGGGTGATGAAAAATTAATGGATTATATGTATCAGCATAATATCGCCATTGAATCATGTTTAACGTCAAATTATCAAACAGGGACAGTCAAAAATATCAGTCAGCATCCCGTTAAAACATTTCTTGATAGAGGTTTACTTGTTTGCCTCAACAGTGACGATCCTGCTGTGCAGGGGTGTGACATAAAATATGAATATCAGCATGCGGCACTTGAAGCGGGGCTTAGTCAAGCGCAGTGTCGTACATTACAAGATAACGCGTTAAAAATGGCTTTCTTATCTGACCATGAAAAGCGAGTCTTAAGACAGACAGCAATGAAGAGGGGTTGAGAAGTGTCATAACATAAACGCTAATATTACTGTGTTTATTTGTTGGAGTTGGCTGTGCTAAAGCCTTTAGCAATCTAACTTTGACCAACTAGGTATGACTTATCGCAGATAGTGCAGCAGTCTTACTAACAATCATAAGTAGTTGATATAGTGATTTAAGTTATCTTAATTGCCGTCAATAGCACTATAAAAATTAATTTTTTTTGGTAAATAACAGCAATACATTAAAATTTTAACCTCGTTGTTATGACCTGTCTATAGATTCAATTTATCAACTAAATTGCTAGTGGGATCATCATTAATATTATCGATAATTATTGCTGTTGTAGTATCCGAGTAATTGGTGGTTATTCGATAATATCCTATTGACCTAAGTAGAATCTTAGTTTAGATTAAAAACCTGACTATATAGTCAGGTTTTTAATATCAATACTCAAAATAAATAAAATGCTGTATTTGGTCTTAGTCTCCATTGTCATCAAAATAATAATAAAATCAAAATAACAGGGAATAACATGGATACGAATATACTACGCAGCATTTTGGGGATTTTTGTCCTTTTAGCTATTGCCTATTTCGCCTCGTCAGATAGAAAGAACATTAATTGGCGAACGATTATTGGTGCACTAGTGTTACAAATATCTCTGGGTGCTTTTGTGTTATATATCCCCGCAGGTAAAGATATCTTGTTGAGTGTTGCTAGCGGTGTATCTAATGTTATTGGCTATGCCAATGACGGTATTAGCTTTATATTTGGCGAACAAATAGGTGAAAAAAGCTTAGGCTTTATGTTCGCTTTCCATGTCTTACCCGTCATCGTCTTTTTCTCGGCGTTGATTGCCGTGCTTTATTATATTGGTGTAATGGAGTTGGTAATTAAGTTTATTGGTGGTGGTTTGCAAAAACTTCTTAAAACCAGTCAAGCTGAATCTATGTCAGCGACCGCAAATATTTTTGTTGGTCAAACCGAAGCGCCTTTAGTGATAAAACCTTTTTTGCCTAAGATGACCCGCTCTGAACTTTTTGCGGTAATGGTGGGTGGCTTAGCATCGGTAGCAGGCTCGGTAGTCGCCGGTTACGCTGGTATTGGTATTGATTTAAAATACCTCATCGCTGCTAGCTTTATGGCTGCCCCTGGCGGCTTGCTTATGGCAAAAATGTTAGTGCCTGAAACTGAACAGCCGAACGACAATTTAGACGATATGAAAAGCGATGTTAAAGAGGCCGTTAATGTTATTGATGCAGCCGCCACCGGAGCATCTAATGGCATGATGCTCGCGCTAAATGTTGGTGCTATGTTATTAGCATTTGTTGCTCTACTGGCGATGGTAAACGGTTTGCTAGGTGGCTTTGGAGAATGGTTCGGCCTACAAAACCTAAGCTTACAACTGATTTTAGGTTATATTTTTCAACCGGTCGCTTATCTTATTGGGATCCCTTGGCATGAAGCAAACATGGCTGGGAGTTTCCTTGGTCAAAAAATTATCATCAATGAATTCGTCGCCTATCTAGATTTTATTACTGTTGCTGATCAATTAAGTGCCAGAACCCAAGCCATTATCACCTTTGCACTTTGTGGTTTTGCTAACTTATCTTCCGTGGCTATTTTATTGGGCGGCATGGGTAACATGGCACCTTCTCGTCGCCCCGATATTGCTAAGCTTGGCATGAAAGCGGTTCTCGCTGGGGCTATGGCTAACCTGATGAGCGCAACTATTGCGGGAATTTTTATCTAATTTACCTCATTAATTTAAACGAATAAACAAACGAATAAACAGAAACTTTTTAACAGGAATTATTATGCAAGCACAACTATCTCAACTAGAACAATTAAAAACCATGACAACTGTCGTTGCTGATACGGGGGATATTGAAGCCATAGCAAAATTTTCACCAATGGATGCGACGACTAATCCTTCATTATTATTAAAAGCTGCTGCTATACCTGCTTATCAAAACTTACTGACAGAAGCTGTTAATTGGGCAAAAAGTCAGACTAAAGACAAGGCCATTGAAGTCAGTCTTGCGGCTGATAAATTATCAGTATTAATTGGCTTAGAAATTTTAGCGATTGTACCCGGTCGTATTTCTACTGAAGTTGATGCACGTTTATCTTTTGATAAAGAAGCAAGTATTGTTAAGGCTCGTCAACTTATCGCTATGTATCAAGAAGCCGGTGTTGGTAAAGAACGTATTTTGATAAAAATGGCGTCAACTTGGGAAGGTATTCAAGCGGCTAAACAACTTGAGCAAGAGGGGATTCAATGTAATTTAACCTTGTTATTTAGTTTTGCTCAAGCAAAAGCTTGTGCTGAAGCACAAGTGTATTTAATTTCACCCTTTGTTGGTCGAATTCTTGATTGGCACAAAAAAGATACTGGTCGTGATAGCTATTTAGCCAATGAAGATCCTGGGGTGATTTCTGTTACAGAAATTTTTAATTATTACAAACAGCATGACTACAATACTGTGGTGATGGGCGCAAGTTTTCGTAATATCGATGAAGTTATCGCCCTTGCTGGCTGTGACAGATTAACGATCAGTCCACCATTAATGAGTGAATTATCAGATAATTATCAAGGTATAACGCAGCAATTAATGCCTGCAACTCGTGTTCAAGATAAACCCGTAGCATTAACTGAAGCTGAGTTTCGCTGGGAAATGAATCAAGATGCGATGGCAACAGAAAAACTAGCAGAAGGTATTCGTAACTTTGCCATTGACCAGTGCAAGCTCGAAGTACAACTAAGCCAATTATTTTAAGATAACTTTAGGAAACCCTTCATGCTAATGGATACTTTTAACGACACTTTAGGACAACACTCATGTTAATGGATACTTTTAACGATAAGTGGCGAGAACTTCAACAACACTTGCTTGAGATAAAAAGTAGCCATTTGCGTGACTTGTTTGCCAGTGATCCACTACGAGCAGAAAATTTATCGGTTAGTGCTTGTCGCTTAAATTTAGATTATTCAAAAAATCGTATTACTGAGAAAACGCGCGCTTTGTTAATCGAGTTAGCCGAATCAGCGCAATTAGCTGAAAAAAGAGAGGCGATGTTCGCTGGTGCGCCGATTAATAATACTGAGAACAGATCGGTATTACACACAGCTTTGCGACAACAAGACAGTACACCTGTACTTGTTGACGGTGTTGATATTATACCTCAAATCAAAGCGGTGCGCCTTAAGGTAGAAGCAGTCGTTAACCAAGTGCGTGACAAGAGATGGTTAGGTTATAGTGGTAAATCTATTACTGATGTCTTAAATCTAGGTATTGGTGGCTCTTTCTTAGGGCCTAAAATAGTGACTACTGCATTAAAACCTTATGTTGAAGGTGGGCCTAAACAGCATTTTGTGGCCAATATAGATGGAAATCATCTACATGATGTTTTAACTCATTTAAACCCTGAAACAACCTTGGTGTTGATCGCATCAAAGTCTTTTAATACTCAGGAAACTCTGACGAATGCCGAGTCTACTCGCCAATGGTTTTATGACTATGGTGTTACGTTTGAGCAGCTAAACCGACACTTTATTGCCATATCATCCAATGTAACTAAAGCGGTCGAATTTGGTATTAATGGTGACAATGTTTTTCCGATGTGGGATTGGGTTGGGGGACGATATTCATTATGGTCAGCTATTGGCATGCCTATTGCGATGGCAATAGGTAATCAAGGATTTACTGAATTACTAAAAGGTGCTGCCGATCTTGATAAGCATTTTAAAGAGGCACCGCTTGAGCAAAACTTACCGGTACTCATGGGGATGTTAGGGGTGTGGAACCATAACTTTTTTGGTTGTCAAACTCATGCTTTATTACCATACAGTCATTATTTACGTGGTTTTCCTGCGTATGTACAACAGATGGACATGGAGTCTAACGGTAAAAGCTGCCAGCTTAATAATGAAATTGTCAGCAGTACTACCGGTCCGGTTATTTGGGGCGCAGAAGGCACGAATGGTCAACATGCTTTTCATCAGTTATTACATCAAGGTACGTCAGTAGTACCGGTTGATTTTATTCAGCCATTAGTTGCTGAACATAATATGAACGGTCACCAAGATATGCTCGTTGCCAATTGTTTTGCACAAAGTAAAACGCTAATGCAAGGTAAAACACATCAACAAGCCTATGATGAACTTGTCGCTTCAGGTATGGAAGAAGCATTAGCCAAAGTGATTGCCAAACATAAAGAAATGCCAGGGAATCGACCATCGAATACCTTGACCTTTGACCGATTAACACCATACCAACTTGGGACGCTAATTGCTTTATATGAGCATAAAGTCTTTGTTCAAGGGGTTATTTGGAACTTAAATTCCTTCGACCAATGGGGGGTCGAGCTTGGGAAAATATTAGGTGATGATATATTATCTCGCATTGGACAGCCTAATAATACTGAACTTTCAGACAGTTCGACAGAATTACTCCTTGCGCAATACCGAGATGCTAATAAATCATTGATGTAACATTAGGCCTTCTTTAAATACTCAATAAAAATCAATGATTAATAACCGAGTAAGACTATGTATCAATAATAGTTTACTCGGTTTTTTTATTTAATCTGTTGATATCAGGCAGTGTTGTTAAATCTGTTGGCAAATTGAAAAGCCAATTTATTGTTAGTAAATACGTTTATCAAGGGACCAACTAGGGTCCTTGAGTTAAGGCTTCAATGATTAAAACTTTAGTTCGTCTAAAAAAGACTGACCATAATCCATTGCGTCTAAGGTAAATAAACTGGCTAAAGTTTGTCCCAAATCGGCAAAACTATTGCGTTGGCCTAAGTTTATCGAATGGATATGATTGTGATAAGCGATAACTGGCACGAATTCACGCGTATGATCATTGCCTGGCCAAGTAGGATCACAACCGTGATCAGCGGTTAATAGCAGTAAGTCATCATCAGCCATTTGATCTAAAAACTCCGCTAAACGCTCATCGAAATATTCTAACGCTTCGCCAAACCCGACAGGGTCACGTCGATGACCAAAGTCTTGATCAAAATTAACTAGATTGGTAAAAATAATACTCTTATCTGCTGCGGTTTTCATATGTGCGAGCGTTGCATCTAATAACGCAGGTAGTCCGGTTGCTTTGGTTTTGATACTAATACCCTGATGCGCAAAAATATCGGCAATTTTACCGACACTTATCACCGTACCATCGGCTTGCGTTAATTTTTCTAATACGGTGGTCGCTGGAGGTAATACTGAATAATCTCTGCGATTACCTGTTCGCTCAAAATCGGCAGGAATCTCACCAATAAAAGGGCGAGCGATCACACGTCCTATATTTAACGGATCGAGTATTACCCGCACTTGTTGACAATATTTATAAAGATTATCTAAGCCAAAGTGTTGTTCATGGGCGGCAACTTGGAAAACACTGTCGCCTGAGGTGTAACAAATAGGTAAACCTGTTTTTATATGTTGTTCGCCTAAATTAGCGATAATATCGGTACCAGAGGCATGGCAATTTCCTAACATATCAGCATAACCTGTGGCTTGGTTTATTTGTGCCATCAGTTCTGCTGAGAAGCTATTTTTCTTATCAGTAAAGTAAGTCCAATCAAATAAAACCGGCACTCCTGCCATTTCCCAGTGACCACTAGGGGTATCCTTACCAGTACTTATTTCAGCAGCGTAACCATAAGCCCCTTTCGTTGGCTTAACGGGTTCAACACAAAGCGTGCGACCTGACGCTTGTTGACAAGCCTTAACTAAGCCCAGTTTACTTAAATGAGGAAGCTTTAAAGGGCGTCCTTTAATTTCTTGAAATTTTTCAGCTAAATTTGCAAAGGTGTTGGCGTTAACATCACCAAAAGCTTCTGCATCAGGGGCATGACCTAAGCCAAAACCGTCAATGACCAAAATAATTGCTCTCGACATAATTGTTCTCATTTTATAAATTTATTTAAAGAAGGGGATAAAAAGTTAAGGCGACTTTACAGTCGCCTTAATAATGGATTCATCTCAGTTGAGTATCAATAATTAGGTAATGAGTTGATGTATCACAGGTTCAACAATAACTGGCGCTACTGAAATTTCAACCGCACTTAAGTATTGTTTAATCGCTTGAGTTGCTTGAGCGTCATCTTTGGCATGAACAATAGCAATGATGTCACCTTCAGCGACTTTCGTGCCTTTTGGCTTAATATCACTAAAGCCGACACTGTAATCTAAGCTTTGATTATGGTCGACACGACCACCACCCATTTCTACTAATGCCATACCTATAGCACGAGTATCCATAATGCCAATGTAACCAGCTTTTGAGGCGACGATGTTTTTAGTCATATTAGCTTTAGGCAGTAAACTTTCACTGTGAGTTAATAAATCAGCTGGGCCACCCATCGCGGTGATCATTTTGCCAAATATTTCAGCGGCTTTACCTGATGTTAATGCCTCTTCGGCCAACGTTGTTGCTTGTTCAATATCACGGGCTATTTTACTGGTTAATAACATTCGAGCAGCAAGGGCTATCGTGACTTCATGCAACCTTGGTTCACGATATTTTCCGGTCAAATAATCTATAGTTTCTTGTATTTCAAGCGCATTACCCACTGTGGTTCCCAGCGGTTGATTCATATCAGTGATTAATGCTTGTGTCGGTGTTCCTGCGCCATTGGCGACTGAGACAATTGAATGAGCTAATGCTTGAGCTGATTCAATATCGGCCATCATCGCGCCATTGCCTACTTTTACATCCATGACTAAAGACTCGAGGCCAGCTGCTAATTTTTTTGATAAAATAGAAGCGGTGATCAATGGGATGGATTCTACTGTGCTCGTTACGTCACGAATTGAATAAAGACGTTTGTCGGCTGGTGCTAAATCTTTGGTTTGTGAAATAATTGCTGTGCCTTGCTCTTTAACTGTTGCTTGGAACTCTGCAAGGCTAGGGCGAACATTAAAACCAGGGATGGCCTCTAATTTATCAACCGTACCACCAGTATGACCTAAACCTTGTCCTGCAATCATTGGCACATTAGCCCCACATGCCGCGACTATTGGTGCTAGCATTAAGCTTACTTTATCACCAACACCACCCGTTGAATGTTTATCTACAATGGGTTTGTTTAATTTATTATGCCAATCAACAACCGTACCCGAGTCACGCATAGCCATGGTTAGATTAACAACTTCATCGGTTGTCATGCCATTAAGCCAAATAGCCATAGCCATAGAGCCAACTTGTGCATCGGTGAAATCACCTGTTTTAAGACCGTCAACAAAGCATTGAATTTCATCTACAGTTAAAGCTTGTTTATTACGTTTTTGACGAATGATATTTTGAGGTAAGTGCATAGTGATCCCTTTAGATAATAATTGAGTTGAAAAGCATTAGGTAACAATTATGTAAACGTCCATGCTTTTTAATTTGTTAATTGGTTGCTAATAGCATAGCTATGTATTGCTTTTATTTAGTATTATAGTTGAGCCATAACTAGCTGTTTAATACATTTAATAGCCATATATTGTGTTTTCCTGACTCATGTGTCAAGATCTAATCGTGTTTTTCTGACCAATTGGTCAGATTATTATACTATGCCCGTTGTTTTACTAAAAGAGTATTGTCATGTCCCTGTTAGAAGCCTTTGGTTATGTTGCAAGTGTGCTAATTGCCTTATCGTTAATGATGTCTAATATCAAACGATTGCGTTGGATAAATTTATTTGGTGCTGCTGCCTTTAGTGTTTACGGGTACTTTATTGATGCCTACCCTGTTTTTATTTTAAACGGTTGGATAGCTTTGGTTGATGTATACTATTTAATCCGTATTTATCAAGAAAAAGATCAATTTGATTTAATTAAATTAAAATCAGTGGAATCATCTTTTTTCAACTTGTTAAAGGAACGTTACGGTAAAGATATCATTGGCTTATGTAAAAACTTTCAGTGGCAGCAACTTGATGATGCCGTGGTATTGTTATTGTTTAGGAACATGAAACCCGTAGGATTATTTGCTTATCGGGAGTTAGATGAGGACGGTAAGGTTGAAGTGCTACTCGACTATATCATTCCCGAAGACCGAGATTTTAAAGCAGCCAAATTTATGTTCTCTGCTGAAGAAAATCAACTAAGACAAGAAGGTATTAAACATTTAATCGTCGAGCCATCAGATGATGCTCATGAACTTTACTTGAGACGGGTTGGCTTTACCAAAAAGGCTGATCATTACGAATTATTAATCAATTGAGTGTACTGAAGACCGCAAGCAGATAAATACCGGGTTTAAAAGGGAAAACAATAAAATCCCGCCATCACCTTAAATGAAGTGGCGGGGTGTTCGCTATTAGCGCGTTAGTTCTTTTGTGAATTTTCTAAATCTTTAATCTGCACGGCTATTTTTTCTGCTTCAGCAGTGATCATCGAATATGACTTTATATCTCCATTTCTTTGCGAAAACATCGCTTGTTCAAGCTTAGCTTCATAGAGTTTATTTAATCTTTTTATCGGGTCTTTTTTAAATATTCCAAACATTTTATTTACCATTGAGTTGGTTACTGTTAGTTATACGTATACAAATCGATTTTAGTTTTTATTATTTACATTTTAATTAAAAACTTATTGTATCGTGCTACGTGTTGCAAAAATTTATTCTCATTATAAGAGGGAAAAATGGAAAAAAATAAATTCAGCTCAGAATGGTCCTTACTCCAAAATCAGTTTGACAGCTATGAGAAACATTCGCTTTATATAAAACTTATTGCCGTTATCGTTTTACTAATAGCCATTATATCGAATGTAATCACGATTCCTATCTTTTTAATCTTAGTCGTTTTATGGCTTCAAGATGCTGTTTGGAAGACATTTCAATCACGTATTGAGACACGGCTTTTACAGCTGGAAAAATATATTTCAGCCGACAGTAGTGAAAATGTATGTCAATTTAACTCTGAATATCATAAAGTTAGCTTATCAGGTCTTACCTTAATTAAAGAATATGCCTGTCAATCAATTAGGCCTACTGTTGCATTTCCTCATGTAGTATTGATATTCATCTTATGGGTTCAGCATGTGTTGTAGTGGGTTAGCTTATATTGATAAATCACTTATGACTTTAGATAACTATTGTTTTATTCGCGCGAATATCGCGTTATTTTTTGGATAATTATTATGAACTTAGACAAATCGACTAAACGTATTGATAAAAGAGTTAAGAAAGGATTTCAAGGCTACCCACAAATTTCATTAGCTTATTTTGGTCAGTCAGCTGATTGTGCTACTGAAGTTGTGGTTGGTTTTATTGCCGCTGAAGGTGATGCTCCACAAGAGCAAAAATTTACCAGTAAAGGTGATGCGAGAAAAGATGAAACTATTCAAACAACACTATTAAAAGTTATTGAACGTGCTGATGCAAAAACAGTGGTAGAAGTTGCGGGTGTTACCCTTATTAAATAATGTTGCTGGCTAATTACTGTCTGTTAATAGGTCAGTGAATATTGAGTTTAAAAATTAAAGATGACCATAATTTATAGATTTTCTGACGACCATATAAAGCAAGTTCACCAGCTTTATAAAAGTGTATGGTGGGGTAAAGAACGCTCACTCGAAGACACTCAAAATTGTATTCGTGGTTCTCAAATTTGTATTGGTATTCTCGATGTAGACAATGAGCTCATTGGTTTTACGCGAATTCTAAGCGACTTTATCTATAAAGCAATAATCTTTGATGTGATTGTAAGCGCCTCTCATCGCGGTAATGGTATCGGTCAGCAATTGATGAGCCTGGTTAAAAACCATGATAAATTAATCAAAGTAAAACATTTTGAATTATATTGCTTACCTGAACTGGAGAGCTTTTATAAAAATCTTGGTTTTTCAACGGATGTCGGTGGTATAAAATTAATGCGCTGCAGCAACCGTTAATTTTTATATAAAAGCCTAGCCATGCTTTAGTTGAACTATGGGTAATACTATTAAGCTATTATTTCTAAAAAAGATCGACTTAGCCTGTTGATTTATTATTACAGATAGGATTTAATCCACATGTCGGTTATTAGAATAAATACTCAAATTGTATGTTTTTAATAATCAACCAGAAGAGGAGCAGTAGCTAGGTAGATAACACGAAGAACCACCATTCTTTTGACTGTTATTGAGGGAGACTATTGCCGAGAGTAATTAGCGAGTGGCGTTATTTATTCGGTTACTAGGGCTGAATCCCTAGGATTGTCACCTCTAGTTAGTATGTTAAGTGCTAATTAGATTATGGTGGAGAGCTTCTGGCTGAAAAGTTTAGTTTATCTTACCAAGAACACTTCTTAATTCAGCCATGCTCTTCCTTGAAGTTTATAAAGTTACCCTATAATTATTACTGGGGGCTTAATTAGGGAGACCTTAGATGTCATTATTACCTTTTACTGTTGCAAAATTTGGCGGCACAAGTCTAGCTGATCATCAAGCGATGTTACGATGCGCTCAGATCATTAAAAACGATGCAAGTAACAAAGTTGTTGTCGTATCTGCAAGTTCAGGCGTTACTAATTTACTGGTTCGTTTAAGTCAAAAAGATGTATCTCAGCATGAACAATTAACAATCATTAGCAGTATTCGCGCTATCCAATTTAATATTACCCAACATTTAGCTGAAGAAACACAGCTAAACTTTCAAATTGATCAACTGCTAAATGAGTTAAGCGAGTTCTCTAACGCGCAATCACTTAATTATTGCCCACGCATAGCCGATGCAATTTTGTCATTTGGTGAACAAATGAGTTCATGTATCTTTGCACAAGTCCTTAAATCTGTTGGTGTTAATGGCGAAATGTTTGATGTTCGCCAAGTTATGAAAACCAACGCATTATACGGTAAAGCCGTTGTTAACCTTGAGATGCTCGCTAATAACGCACAGCAATTTCTTATGCCTTTGCTGGTTGATAAAGTTATCGTTACCCAAGGTTTCATTGGTCAATACGAGGACGGTCATACGA
The DNA here is from genome assembly GCF_014077405.1 of Colwellia sp. BRX10-9. NCBI lineage: Bacteria > Pseudomonadati > Pseudomonadota > Gammaproteobacteria > Alteromonadales > Colwelliaceae > Colwellia > Colwellia sp. BRX10-9. The sequence continues at coordinate 90,783 of NZ_JACGVV010000012.1, forward strand.
CAACCCTAGGCCGTGGTGGATCTGATTACAGTGCGGCACTTTTAGCCGAAGCGTTACATGCCGATAATCTTTCTATTTGGACTGATGTTGTCGGTATTTTTACCACAGACCCACGTATTACCGAGCATGCCCGTGCTATTAAAGAAATCAGTTTTGGCGAAGCGGCTGAAATGGCGACCTTTGGCGCAAAAATTCTTCATCCGGCAACACTCATTCCTGCGATGAGAAAGAATATTCCGGTTTTTGTTGGTTCAAGTAAGGAACCAGAGAAGGGGGGTACACGCATTCAACAGTTTGTTGAATCGAGCCCAATATACCGCTCAATAGCCTTACGTAGAGAGCAAACATTAGTAACGGTAAAGAGTCCTGCTATGCTACATGCTAGTGGTTTTCTTGCACAAGTCTTTGGTATTTTAGCCAAACATGAACTGAGTGTTGATTTAATTACCACCAGTGAAATCAGTATTGCGCTAACCTTTGATAATCCAACGGGGTCGACGCAAGCGCTTTTAAATTCAACCGTTGTTGAAGAATTAGAACAGCTTTGTGAAGTGACCGTAGAGCACGGTTTATCGTTAATAGCGGTTATAGGAAATAAAATGCATCGCAGTAATGGCGTTGGTACCAGTATTTTTGAAACTATCTCAGGGATAAACGTGCGGATGATTTGTCATGGCGCCAGTGAACATAACTTATGTTTCTTAGTCGACGAGAAACAAGCAAATGAAACCGTTGAAAAGCTACACAATGCCTTATTTTCATAAGCTTTAAGCGTATTATTTCTTTGGTCAGTAAAGAAAAAAGATAAAACACCTTGTCGTGTTTTATCTTTTATTTATCACGATTCGTAACTTAACGGATCGGTAACATTATTATCACTGAAAGCTTCTAAACGCTCTTGGCAGGCACCACATTTTCCACAGGCTTTTTCACGGCCGTTATAACACGTCCAAGTATTATCATAGCTTAAGCCCATTTTTAATCCATCGGTTAAAATATCACTTTTAGTAACCGTTAAATAAGGGCTAAATATTTCTACTGACTCGTAGTTAGCTATTTTACACACCTCATTCATTTTCATTACAAATTCGGGACGACAATCAGGATATATTGCATGGTCTCCTGAATGTGCGCCGTAATAAACTTGGCTAGCCCCCACTGAAACGGCATAACCGACCGCAAGTGATAACAAAATCATGTTACGGTTAGGTACAACCGTTGATTTCATACTTTCAGCTTCGTAATGACCTTCAGGAATATCAATATTGTCGGTTAATGAAGAACCAGCAAGTAATTGATTAATAGATGATATATCGATAATTTTATGGTTTACATCAAGTGATTGACAAACCGTACTGGCAAATTCAATTTCTTTGACATGACGCTGTCCGTAATCAAAGGTTAATGCGAACACTTCTTTGCCATCATGCAAGGCGCGATTAAGAACAGTGAATGAGTCCATGCCACCAGAATAAATAACAACAACTTTGTTTGTCATTTCTAAAGTCTCTTAGGGTATAATTAATATCGCGCATTTTACTTCAATTTACACCAGCAATAAACAGGCAAAAACCCCGATGACCGTAAAATACAAAATTAATGAATTATTTGAAACTATTCAAGGAGAGGGCGCTTTTACCGGTCAACCTTCAATTTTTATCCGTTTACAAGGTTGCCCCGTTGCTTGCTCGTGGTGTGATACTAAGCATACTTGGGCAATAAACCTTGAAGATGAAGTAACACCGAATGCTATGTTAACAAAAGAAGCTGAATCTCAAACGTGGTCAGCGCTTACGGTTAAAGATATTTTAGCGATGATAACGGCAGAAGGTTATCAAGCCAAACACATTGTTATCACAGGCGGTGAGCCAGCGATGGTTGATTTACTCCCTCTGTGCCAAGTACTTGAAACCAATGGTTTTAGTTGTCAATTAGAAACATCGGGTACTTTTGAAATACAGGTGACGGATAAGTGCTGGGTGACTGTTTCACCCAAAGTAAACATGAAGGGTGGCTACAAAATATTAAACTCAGCGATGTTACGTGCCAATGAAATTAAACATCCAGTGGCGACTGAGCAGCATATAGACGACTTAAAAGCGTTATTAGCCGAACATAATATTGTTAACACCCAAGTTTATTTGCAACCGATTAGCCAAAAAGAACGGGCAACAGCGTTAGCAATAAAAAGCTGTATTGAAAATAATTGGCGTTTATCCGTTCAAGTACATAAATATTTAGGTATAGAGTAAATAATTACTTTACCTGCAATGGCAAAGTAATCGACACCGTGACACCTTGCGGATTATGATGATTACTTGCCACGATATGCCCCTGATGAAATTCACAAATCAAACGGGCAATATATAAGCCTAATCCCAAATGAGGGGTCTTATCTTCTTTCATTTGCGGTGTTTCACGCATTGAAACCATAGAATCAAAAAGTCGCTCTTCCATCGTGTCGGGTAATAACGTGCCGTTATTGCTAACGTGAATGGTGATGTCTTTATTTTTCAACGCTGTAGTTATGAAAAGTTTACTATCTTCACTAAACTCTACGGCATTAGTGACAACCTTATCTAATAATTGCGCTATATGCTCAGGCGATCCCGCCAACATTACTTTTTTATCTGAGGCCAAATACTCAATAGTAAAGTTAGGGTATATCTGCTGATATCCTTGTACACAACCATTAAGCACATCAAAGAGATTAAAACTGACCTTGTCAGTTTGATTGAGCATTTGTTCAAGACGAGTCGCTTCACTCATATTGGTTAATATATTGTTTAAGCGATTAATACCACTTTGGGCACGGTCAATGTAAGCGGAACTTTTCTCAGGCAAGGCTTGTAAAGACAAATTTTCTAAGGATGTTCTAACAATCGCTATCGGGGTGCGGAGTTCATGTGAGAGTCGTGACGACATATTTTCTAAATAATGATTGTACTGGCTTAAACGATTTACTGCCGTAGAAAAACTGCGAGAGAGGTCGCCAATTTCATCATTGGCTGTTGATACTTGCATACTCTCGGCTATCTCGTTATTGATTCGACCGTGTTCATCAATAGCAATTTCTGCCTGATTACGCAGTTGGCGAATGCGATTTGAAATACGTGACGCAAAAAAGAAAAAAGCGAAAGCACCCAATAACATAATCGATAAAATTGACGTAAACAATTTCTCTAAGGCTTTATTTCGTACACTGAGAATGCCATTGGTTGTTTCTTCAACAATGACCGCACCGTTGACCTTATCACTGATATAAATAGGGTATGCAGCTGATATGATTACCGCTTTTTTATCTGTGGTTAATCGCCATTGAGATTTTGGCATACCCGCAAGTGCGGCTTCAATATGTTCACCCGTTAGGTTTTGCGTGTCGTAAAGACGGTCAATAAAATCATCTTGAGGTTTGTTGAGCAAATGTTGAAATAACGGTTGTAAGTATTTTTGTGTCCAAGCATACCAATAGCCATCGTTATCAGAGTTATTGATGTTTTTTTGCCATAAGCCACTGGCTTTTTTTATGTCGCCACTTTTTGCTAGTACGCGATGATGTTGATCAACCACCCAAATACGTGACTGTGTGTAACTCATGCCCTTTACTATGCGTTCAATTTCAGGTGACGGCACCAAAATGGTACCTAAGGTTGTTGCGCTACTTGGATCTGCACTGCCTATTATTGTTGTGGCTGCACTCAATGGCGTATCGACATCATGAATGGCAAAGGCTAAGCGGTCACTGATTTTAGTTAAAGGGATGCGAAGTTCAATATTATAACCTTGCTCGGTATCGCGCCATTGGCCCTGAATGAAGCTAACGGGTCTTGGAAATTGAAGCCGTTCATTACTTTCAAGGTCATTAATGCGATAGGCAGCAAGCCACCCCTGATTTTTATTGCTGACGATAAAACGTTGGAAATTGCCATTAATATCGTTGAATGATAATTCCAGATGATCATTTTTGTTGATGGCTCGAGCATTTTCATCACGATAAATAACCGTATCGTCGATCACCTGAATAAAAAAGTATAAGTATTTATCATATTTTCCAACAGCGGCACTGAAATGATTAGTGAGCTTATCAACGCTTAATTGCCGACCAAGCTGGTTGTTTACCCCGTAATAGTGTGATTTTTCTTGAAAGTTTGGCCAGTCGTTGGGTAAACCGTCGAGATTTATCGCTTGGGATAACTGATAACCGTAAAGGTCTTTACCTTTTTCAACATCGGGTAAAAAACTGGCTTGGTTATTAAAAAGGTTAGGGCGTTCATGCAACGAAGTCGCGAGGGCTCTTGCTGTTCCTATGATTGTTTGTTCTTGACCAAAGCGTAAATACTTTTCCATTTCCCATACGTATTGATAACCAAACCAGGGAATGGCAAAGAGAAAACTAGACAGGAGTAGAAGCTTAGTTCGTAAGCCGAAACGAAAATTGAGCTTATTTTTCATCTTTGTTCCAACGATAGCCCATGCCATAAACTGTTTCTATGCAGTTAAAGTCTTTATCTATTTGGTTAAATTTTTTACGAATGCGTTTTACATGGGAAGTAATGGTACTGTCATCGACATAGATGTTGGAGTCTTTCATCAGTTGTTGACGGTTCTTAACATGTCCGGGGTTTTTAGCTAAGGCAAAGACCATCCAAAATTCGGTGATCGTTAAATCAACACTTTGTTGTTGCCAAACAATGCTCATTCGTTGATTGTCGATAGTTAGCGGCCCTAATGTGAGTAAACTACTTTCAGCAGTTGGCTGTTTTAGTGCTTCTTGGCGACGAAAGAGGGCTGCAATGCGCGCTGATAAATGTGGCAGGCTAATATCTTTAGTTAAATAATCGTCAGCGCCAATACGCAATCCTGACACCGTATCAACATCATTATCACGCGCAGTTAAAAAAATAATAGGCAAGGTCGTTGATATATTCCTAAGCCATTGGCATAGGGTAAAACCGCCGTCATATTCTTGTTCTAAGCCAATATCCAATATCACAAGGTGAGGCAAACTTATTGCAAAGGCCTTACAGGCGTTTTCTCTATTAGCAAAGGTCTGCACTTGATAACCTTGAACGCGCAGCACATCCGCATAGTTTTCTCTTATAGCGGCTTCATCTTCGACTATGGCAATTCGTTTTAACACTCTATACGACTCTATTGGTTAACTTATTTTAAGGCACTATATAAGAGTTTTTTTATAAATGCGCGCAATTGTTGTAATTGCCACATTGTTGCCACATTTGCTCATTACTTTGCCTTTTTTGTGTCGTTTCAAAGCCTATTTTTCTTGTTTTAATTACCTCGTCAACAAAAAACACCTTAATCATTTAGGAATTAACATGAAAAAAATTAACAGTAAATTAAACCCAGCGAAACTTTTCTTAATCACAGCGCTTATTGCTGCACCGACATTAAGTCATTCCGCATACGCCTTTGAAAAGTCAAACTTAACAGCAAGCGATTCGGTTGAACTTAGTGACAGAGATAAAGAAAGTATTGGCTTAGGTAGCGGCATGATCATTGGCGCGATATTTGGTGGTCCTATTGGCGCTATTTTAGTGGGAGCGACCGGTACACTTATTGCGAAAACACAAAACGATAAAGAAAATTTGAGTGAACTACAGGCGTCATTGAAAAAGCAAGAGCATGATTATTTGCAGGCTGCAAACGAGTTCCGCCGCAATTTACAACGCTCTGAACAAAATCATCAATTAGCATTATCGGTTTTAGAACAAAACTTTGATAAAAAATACCAAAATGCCAGTCAACTACAAGCTGAAAATTTACTGATGAGTTTACAATTTTCAACTGGCTCTAGTGACTTACAGCCGCACTATAAAAGTCAAATCGTTGCTTTGGCAGAAATGTTACAACAATCACCAAAACTCTTTATCGATTTATCGGGTTATACCGATAAACAAGGTAATAAAAAATTAAACCAAGCGCTGTCTATTGCTCGTGTTAACACCGTTAAAAATGCCTTAATTGATCAAGGCGTTAAAGCAGAACGCATTAAACTGTTTGCTTTTGGTGAGCAAGCGCCGGTAGTGGCTAACACTCAACAAGAAGTCAGTTTTTATGACCGACGTGTAGTCATAAAGCTGCACAGTAACACCGAGCAAGTGGCTAATAATTATTAAGTGTTGGTATAAGTGAAGGTAAAGGTGTGTTCAATCATTTATTTAAATAATATAAGGAGGTGAAACAGCAAATAATGAAATAGTTTACTAATTAAAGAATAAATTAAAAACCAAGGACACTCCCATAGCGCCTTGGTTTTTCTTTATCTGTACAAAAACACTAAATCCTCAGCTACCTGACCTGATAAATAGCAAAACTTAACGGGGGAACGGTTAATGTTCCATCGACAAACTCATCACTTTTAAAGGCTGGGTATATTTTTTTGCCATTTTTGAGGGTAAAGCCTAACGCGACAGACTTTTCTGTTTTTGCTGTATTAAAGACAATAATGATTTCTTCTTCGTCTTTTAATGTACGAGATACCGCAAAAACCCCCGGCTTATTATCAGCATTTATGAATTTTTGTTCGCCAAACCTAAGTGCTGGGTATTGATAATAGATATCCGCATACTCAGCAAATGTCTTATAAAATAGATGATTTTCATCAAAGTTGTCATCAGCGGTTGTTTTAATATTTGCGAGTAAATCATCATCGTTGTAGCTGTCTACCAAGGAAGGCATCATGTCTTGGCGAGAGTCTTTATCTCCGCCATCACCAACAAAACCTTGCTCGTCGCCATAATAGACAATTGGCACGCCACGCAGAAAGTAAACCATCGCATGGGCTAGCAAGGTGCGTTGAATAATTTCTGCTTCGCTATAGTTGAAATCACTACTTTTCAACATGCCTGAAAAACGTCCCATGTCATGGTTACCGGTAAAGTTAAGCAACTGATTGGCATTACTGTCACTGTCATTATAGTAAGCATCACTCTCGAACACCTCAACAAGTTTATGTGTTCCTTGCTGTTTAATAAGGGTGTCTTGTAAAGCAAATTGTAAGGAAAAATCAAGTACAGACTGCATTTTACCTACTGTGGTATAAGCACTTAATTCTTTAACATCGCCACTATATACTTCACCAAACATAAAAAATTCTGGAATACCAATCGCTTTTGCGTGGTCAACAAGCGCAGGGGCAAAATCTGCCCAAAACTCTATATTGACGTGCTTTACGGTATCAATTCTAAAACCATCAGGTTTAAATTCACTGATGACATTTTTGAATATTTCGGTCATGCCTGTAACCACTTCAGGTGAATTAGTATCAATATCATCTAAGCCACTAAAGTCGCCATATATCGAGTTTTCTCCTTCATAGGTTGTATCTCCTTGGTTGTGATAATATTTTTTATCATTTAACCAAGCGGGTGATTTAAGGTTTTCTTGGCCTTTAGGAATAACGGCTTGATAAGTATCACCCGCTGCCACTTGAGCAAGTGTTTTATATAAACAGCCATCATTTTCTTTCATCAAATACTGTAAGCCATCTTCGCCGTGACATTCAACATACTTAATAACGTCAGCGGTGTGGTTAGTAATAATGTCAAAAAATACTTTTATATTCTCTTTATGTGCAGCGTTAATGAAACGTTTTAAATCTTCATTACTACCCAAATGTGGGTCAATTTCATTAAAGTCCAAGATCCAGTAACCATGATAACCCGAAGAATCACCTTGCATGGCCTGATTACGCATAATAGGTGTTAACCAAATAGCGCTAATCCCCATACCTTTCAAATAAGGCAGTTTAGCCTGCAAACCTTGAATGTCACCCCCGTGATACATGCCTTTGTCGGCTTTATCAAAACCACCAGCAGATATTATGTCGGTCTTAGAACCTTGGTCATTATCGGTGTTGCCATTATAAAAACGGTCGGGCATAACAAAGTAAAAAACTTCATCTTGTATATTTCTATTTAAATAAGGATCTAAATCGTCAGCATTTTTAAGTGGTAAGGCTTTTACCTCACTTAAGCTGGCTGATTTTTCTATGTGAATTGGCTTAGTTTCATTACAAGCGCTAAGAAATAGGCCACTTAAGATAAGTAGCGCAATCTTTGATTTTTTTAATGTGAATGTACTATTTGTTATTATCATTATATTCTCATCCATTATTGTGTTCATTAAAATCGACATTATGACTAATATTAGCTTTTTGGTCTGGCTTTTTGCATCGCTTGTGCAAGCAATTTAACAGAATCTTTTTGCCAAAACTCAGTCATAGTTACCGGTAATTTTTGACGCCAGTTAGGGTGTTCATCGATAGTGCCGGGAATGTTAACTTGTTCAACAATCTCTAAGGTGTCTTCTAATGGAATAAGTTGGATATGGCTGTGTGCTTTCGCCATATATTTCTGGACGGCAATTGATAATTCAGTATTGATTATTGCCGGACTTTGTTGCGGCGCTTTTGTTACATCGATAACGTCTAAGTCTGCTAAGGCTGCAACTAACAAGCTACGGTCTTGTATACGAGCTTGGCGTTCTTGTTGGCCCATTTCGTCTGATGGATATAGATTCAATGCTTGTCGCCAATGTAAATCACGTCCAGTCCACCAACCGGTAAGGGTAGGTAAGTCGTGTGTTGATACTGTTACCATAGATTGGGCTGGATACAACTCCGGCCGTTTAAATAAACCCGATTCCCAACGCTCAAAAAATAGCACCTTGTATGATAGTAAACCTGCGGCTGCCATTATTTCACTAAAGCCATCGGGCACCGTGCCTAAGTCTTCGCCGATAACCACACAGTCATTACGACGAGATTCAAGGGCAATAATGCGCAATATATCTTTAAATGGAAAGGTAATATAAACACCTTGATCGGCTTTCATGCCCGGCGCTACCCAATATTGACGCATTAAACCTAAAATATGATCAATACGTAAAGCACCTGCATATTGCATATTACTGCGCAGTGCCTTTATTAAGGGTAAATATCCTTGTTGCTGCAGTGCTACTGGGTTAATCGGCGTTAGCCCCCAATCTTGCCCTAAGGTATTCATAGCATCGGGTGGAGCACCAACCGCTGCACCAGACACATAAACATCTTTATCAGACCAAACATCAACGCCCGAGCCGTCACAACCAACCGCAAGGTCTAGATATAAACCAATCGGCATGCCAGCTTGTTCTGTTAATGCGGCAACATCAGTTAACTGGCGATGAGCTAGCCATTGCAAAAAAGCAAAGTAATCAAGACGTTTAGCATGCTGTTGTTGAAAAGCAGCGACTTGTGCTGAATGTGGTGATTGAAACTCACTCGGCCACATTTTCCAACCATAAGCATTAGAATCAATCATTCTAAAATGCTCATATAAGGCGTCAAAGGTGGTTAACAGTAATAAATCATCGCCTTGCTCGGCTTTAAAGTCGCTGAACTCTTGGTAGGTCGCGCTTACATTCTGGTCATTATTTGCTTGAATGAAGTCTTCAAAGAGTAATTCAATAATTTCAAATTTAACATCAGCAACACCAGGGTAATCGATAAGTTCAGTGTTACGGACGAAGTTAACTTTTGCTTGAAATTCATCACTGTTAAAGCGAAGTTGAGCGGCCTTACAGCTGGAAAAGTTAGGTACCTGAGTAACATCAATATACAAACTATTGAGAAAACAACGGCTGGTCGGGGAATAAGGGCTGCGATGTGCGGGATTATTTTGATACAAGGGATGCAACGGATTTAAACCTATGGCGGCAGCGCCTTGCTCGGCAGAATTTTTAACCAGTGTTTTTAAATCACCAAAATCGCCCATTCCCCAATTACTTTCACTTTTGAGTGAATATAACTGCGCAGCATATCCCCACATTTTTTCTGGTGAGGCTTCCTGTGGGCTATAACAAGTTTTAGGCGCAAAAATCAAATGACAACTTGCTGTTTGTTGGCCATAACTCAGCTTAAGCTTATGATAACCTTGTGATAACAAAGGGAGTGTTAAGGCAAGCTTTCGATATTCTTTATCGGCAAGCTGATTTTTTTCTTGGAAAATTAACTCGCTAACCAACACTTCACCCGTTAAGAGTTCGCTTTGCTCAGTCGTTATCTGCCAAGCAACTTTTAAACTTTCATCTACCGGTAGGCTAATAATAATAGTGTGACTGTGTTCTTCAAGCTTAGCAATATGGACGCCAGGCAACATTTTACGCCAGCTATCTTCTTGTAAGGCGGTAATACTGTTATTGATAGTATGGTTATTAGACAGGTCATAACCCATAGCACAAAGTAGGCTATGCCTAGCACTTTCGTTTGCCGGAACTTGGTGCCCATAACTATCAGTGTAACTTCTGTGAAAGCCAACTAGGTCGGCAAGTTTTTCTATCAAATTCATAAGTTTAATACTCTATTCTTTTTGAGTGGCTAAAGGAATACTTTTGCCAATGCTTGTGGTGATTTTGTTATCTACGATTCAACTACTTAACGCAAAACCGTGTTGCTATTTGTCTTTTGGGCTATGTAAATACCGCAATACCACACAGCTATGTTCAGCAATGGTAATAGCGGGGTGTCTAATGTTTTTTGGCGATTTTTTGTCAGCGTAACTGTATTCTTGATTATCAACAGCGGTATCAATGAGCACTTGCCAGTAACCGTTAAGTACTGGCAATAAGAAGTTGATACTGCGCTGATGAGCATTAAAAATAATCAGTAGGGCATCGTCTTGCTGATGTTCAGGAGTAGATGAGCGCTCGGTATTGGCTAACATCATTGCAAAGCACTTGATGGATTGATCATGCCAATTGTCTTTAGTCATCGCTTTACCGTGACAATTTAACCAACTGATATCAGCTAAACCGGTATGTTCACTTACTTTTACACCGTGTTGATAATGTGTTCTGTTTAATAGCGGATGTGCTTTTCGCAGTGCAATTAATTTTTTAACAAAATCTGATTCTTGCTGTGCTTGTGGGCTTTGCCAATCTAGCCACGATATTTCATTATCTTGGCAGTAAGCATTATTGTTACCGCGCTGGCTATTATTGAGTTCATCGCCACTGAGTAACATCGGCGTGCCTTGAGCAATAAAGAGGGTGGTCAGTAAATTGCGTTTTTGCTGGCGGCGTAACAGACTAATTCTACAATTGTCGGTTGGCCCTTCAGTCCCTAAATTATTACTAAAGTTACTGTTATGGCCGTCATGGTTTTGTTCGCCGTTCGCCTTGTTTTGCTTGTTATTGAAGCTCACTAAATCGGTTAAGGTAAAACCATCATGTGAAGTAATAAAATTTACACTGGCACTAGGTCGACGACTGGGCTGTTCAAAAATGTCACTTGAGCCGTGCAAACGTTTAGCAAACTCTGCAACTAAGCCTTGTTCACCTCGCCAGAAGCGTCGACAAGAGTCACGAAAACGATCGTTTAGCTCTAACCAGCTATTGGGAAAACGGCCTAGTTGATAGCCGCCATGACCGACATCCCAAGGTTCGGCAATAAGTTTAACTCTTGATAAGATAGGATCTTGTCTTATACTGGTAAAAAAGTGATTGTTGGCTTTAAAATCAGGTGCATCGCGCCCTAGTACTGGCGCTAAGTCGAAACGAAAACCGTCAACGCCCATGATTTCTACCCAGTAGCGCAAACTGTCAGTGATCAGTTGAATAACACGAGGGTGCTGCACATTAATGGTATTGCCACACCCTGAAAAATTCTCATAATAGCGTTTGTCTGCTGGGTGTAAACGATAATAACTAGCATTGTCTATGCCTTTAAAACTCAGCGTTTGACCAAGTTCATCACCTTCTGCCGTATGGTTATAAACCACATCAAGAATAACTTCGATACCTGCTTCATGGTAAGTTTCAACCATAGAACGAAACTCGCCAACCTCACCTGAATGGCAGTAAGCGGCGTGCGGAACAAAAAATGAAATGGTGTTATAGCCCCAGTAATTAGTTAACCCTTTGTCTTGGACAAAGTCCTCATTAATAAACTGTTGCACGGGTAGCAGTTCAATACTGGTTACCCCTAAAGACTTTAAATACTGGCAAACCTTTTTATTAGCAAGACCCGCGAATGTTCCGCGTAGCTCAATGGGTACATCGGGATTTTGTTGGGTAAAGCCTTTAACATGTAATTCATAAAGAATGGTGTCACGGCGACGAACTTGTGGATGCGTTTGACTAAACAGTAATGGTGAAACAACCACACACTTTGGCATAGTCGCCGAATTATCCCGATTATCAACGGTTAAATCTTTTTGGGTGCTTTTTAGATCATAACTAAAATTAAGGTCGCTGCGGATAAAGCTACCGTGCAATTTTTTAGCATAGGGGTCTAACAATAATTTATTAGCATTAAAACGATGGCCATTATGAGGTTCAAAAGGACCATGAACACGGTAGCCATATAAACAACCTTCTGCGATCCCTTCAACGAAACCATGCCAAACATCATCGGTAAACTCAGGTAATTCAATGCGCTGTAGTTCATATTTACCGTCACCTGAAAATAGACAAAGCTCTACTTTTGTTGCATGTGCAGAAAATAGGGCAAAGTTACAGCCCAGACCACTTTTAGCCAGTGAAGCACCCATCGGATACGAACGCCCCGAAGTTACTTTGTATGCAGTGTTAATTGCGCAAGTTGTCATTATTTACCCTCAAGTGGTAAACGTACATCTTTGAGGATAAACATCGCTGTCGCTAACGGCGGTACAGTAATGTCTATATAGTGTTGCTGACCTTGCCAGGCCAATTCAACACTCGGTAAAATACCTAGGTTCAAGGTGTTACTGCCGCCATAAATTTCAGCGTCCGAGTTAAGTAATTCGACGTACTCTCCCGATTTTGGTACCCCTAACTTAACGTTATGATGGGTTTGTGAGGTAAAGTTACATACCACGACAACCGCATTCTCTTGGGCGTCATTGCCAAAACGAATAAAGCTGTAAATTGATTGTTCGCTGTTTTGATGATCTAACCAACTAAAACCCTCGCTTTGGCAATCTTTTTCATAGAATGCTGGCGTGTTGCAATAAACCTTATTTAACGCTTTAATCAGTCGCTGTACGCCACTGTGCCAGTGAACGTCAAGTTGATGCCAATCAAGTTCGTGGTCATGATCCCATTCTTTACCTTGGGCAAATTCACAGCCCATAAATAGTAGCTTTTTACCGGGATGTGCCCACATAAAACTGTAATAAGCGCGTATATTGGCAAACTGTTGCCAAGCATCATCGCCAGGCATCTTTTGTAAAATAGAGCCTTTACCATGAACAACTTCGTCATGACTAAGTGGCAGAATAAAGTTTTCATCAAAGGCATAAACTAGGCTAAAGCTAAGTTCGTTATGGTGATGGCAACGATGCACAGATTCACGCTGCATGTATTGTAAACTGTCGTTCATCCAGCCCATATTCCATTTATAACCAAAGCCTAAACCGCCATCATGGGTCGCGCGAGAAACACCCGGCCATGACGTAGATTCTTCGGCAACAGAAAATGTACCAGGGTATTGTTGATAGAGTTCTTCGTTAAAGCGTTTTAAAAAGTCGACAGCGGCTAAGTTTTCTCTGCCTCCGTGGATGTTAGGGATCCATTCATTTTCTTTGCGGCTGTAGTCGAGATAAAGCATCGAGGCAACTGCGTCAACGCGAATGCCATCAACATGGTATTTATCTAACCAATGCAGGGCACTTGCACGCAAAAAATTGGCAACTTCAACACGCTCGTAATTATAAATAAGGGTATTCCAGTCGGGGTGATATCCCTGTCTGGGGTCTTCATGCTCAAAAAGATGAGTACCATCGAAGGTCGCTAAACCGTGATCATCACTTGGAAAATGTCCTGGTACCCAATCAATCAATAAGCCTAAATTGGCTTGATGACAGGCATCAACAAAATACTGAAAGTCAGCTTCATTACCAAACCGAGCTGTTGGTGCAAATAAGCCAACCGGTTGATATCCCCATGAACCATCGAATGGAAATTCACTGACCGGCATTAGCTGAATATGGGTAAAACCCATTGATAAAGTGTAAGGAATAAGCTGGTCAGCTATCTGACGGTAATTTAAAAATTCGTTATTTTTATCTCGGCGCCAAGAGCCTAAATGGACTTCGTAAATTGAAATTGCAGCGTTTCTACTGTTACGTTTTTCACGTTTGTCTAACCAATCTTGGTCTTGCCAAAGATAATTGTCTTTTGCACTGATAATTGACGCTGTGTCAGGTCGGTATTGGGCTTGGTTGCCATAAGGGTCGGCTTTAAATGGTAACGTGTTACCGTTTTTGTCTTTAATCGCATACTTATATTGTTGCCCAACTGACGCTTGTGGGATAAATATATTCCAATAGCCACTAGCGACATCGCCCAAGGTGATATTTTGCATGGCATGGCTACGTTCATCCCAGTGATTAAAGTCACCAAGCAAAGAAACATGACTTGCATTAGGTGCCCAAACAGCAAACGAAACACCCTGAATTTTTTGGCCATTAAGGGGTTTATTTTGCAGATGAGCGCCTAATTTCTCGTAAGGTTTTTGATGATTACCTTGTTGCAGCAAGTAAATATCAAGCTCCCCTAAGGTAGCTGAAAACTGATAGGGATCGTCAATTAACCATGATGCGTTTGCAGAGGTCAGCTTGAGTTTATAAGTGAATAATTTTTTACGACGTAGCTTAAGTGAGTAAAGTCCACTGTGATGAACTTTCACCAACTTACCTAATGATTTTATCTGTTCATTACTATTAAGTTGCGCTGATTTTTTATTAGGGGCTAAGGCCATTATCTCAACAGCGTCAATATCGTTAAGGTGAGGAAAATAGCAAGTGATCCGTAAATAACGAGTGTTTTGGTCAGCATTTAACCCTAAAACCTCGTAAGGTGTCTTATGGCAAGCGCTAACTAAAGCTTTGATGTCATTTACAGATAAACTCATATATTTTCCTCAGTTTTCTTAATAATTAATGCTTAAGCGCTCGGTGTTAAAAACCAAATGTTTTTCACATAGTCTTCAATCGAGCGATCAGAATTAAATTTACCCATCAACGCCGTATTTAAAATGGCCATTTTTGCCCAACGTTTTTTGTCTTGATAAGCGACACCTAAGTCTTGTTGAGCGTCACTGTAGCTTTCAAAATCAGCCAGCACTTTGTATGGATCGCCACCTTCAAGGAAACTTTGTTTAATCGAAGATAATTCTCCCATATGGCCTGGCGTAAAGTAGTCCGTGTCTAACCAGTCTAAACAGGCTTTGATTTCATTATTCGTTTCATAAAAGTGATAAGGGTTGTAGCCTTTGTTATCTAGGGCTTTAACTTCATCAACGGTTAAGCCAAAGATGAAAATATTGTCGTCGCCAACTTCTTCAGCTATTTCAATGTTTGCGCCATCTAAAGTCCCAATGGTTACGGCACCGTTGAGGGCGAGCTTCATATTGCCAGTACCAGAGGCTTCTTTACCTGCTGTTGATATTTGCTCTGAAACATCGGCTGCCGGAATTATTTTTTCGGCTAAACTGACCCGATAGTTAGGTAAAAACACCACTTTTAATTTGTCTTGAATGCGGGTGTCATTATTGATTTTTTCAGCAATTTTATTGGTTGCGTAAATAATTTCTTTGGCTAACTGATAGCCCGGCGCTGCTTTTGCACCAAAGATAAATACGCGTGGTTGCATAGGTAAGTCAGGATCAGCCAATAAACGGCGGTATAGCGCTAAGATATGCAATAAATTAAGGTGCTGGCGTTTGTATTCATGAAGTCGTTTAATTTGGACATCAAAGATGGCCTCTGGGCTGACATCTATACCGGTTAAGGTTTTAATTTCAGTGGTTAATGCCACTTTGTTTTGATGTTTAATTGCCATGAATTTCTTTTGGAAACTGGCATTATCAGCAAGGGTTGATAATGAAGATAAGCTGTTTAAGTTTTTAGCCCAGTCATCGTCAACGTGCTTTGATAGTAATTCAGACAGTAATGGGTTACATGATTTCAACCAACGTCTTGGGGTAATACCATTAGTTACATTGGTTAATTTCTCTGGCCAAAGTTGGTTGAATTCTGGGAATAGATCTTTTTTTACTAAGTCTGAATGGATTTGAGCAACACCGTTAACTTTATGTGAAGTAATGACACATAAATGTGCCATACGGACTTTACGTTGTTCACCTTCTTCAATAATTGAAAGGCGAGCGCGCATTGCCTCGTTGTTTGGCCACATCGCATTCACTTCATCATTCAAAAATGCTTCGTTGATACGATATAAAATAGTTAAATGGCGTGGTAGTACACGTTCAAACAATGAAACAGACCATTTTTCTAACGCTTCAGGTAACAGGGTGTGGTTAGTATAAGAAAATACTTTACCGGCTAATTGCCAGGCTTTTTGCCATGAGAAGTCATACTCATCAAGTAATACGCGCATTAACTCTAAAATGGCAATGGTAGGGTGGGTATCGTTGAGTTGGATCGCTACTTTTTCAGCAAAGTTTGTACTACTTCCTTGGGTAAGTGGACCAAATTGCAGTTGATAACGACTAATAATGTCTTTAATTGAACAAGCACAGAAAAAGTACTGTTGAATAAAGCGTAATTCATTACCCGCATCGTGTTCGTCATTAGGATAAAGAACTTTAGATACTGTTTCAGCATTGACTTGATCGTGGTGCGCTTGTAGATAGTCACCCTGATTAAGTGTATCCCAGTCAAAGGCAGAGTCTGCGCGACATTCCCATAAGCGTAAAGCATTTACGGTTGACGAGTTATAGCCAACGATAGGAATATCCCAAGGAACTCCTTTGAGCATTTTTCCTGCACGCCAAACCGATGTTAAACTACCGTCGGCTTGTGCTTGTTGTTCAACATAACCATAAACGGGAATAAGCTGGGTAGATTCAGGGCGGCAAATTTCCCAAGGACTACCAAACTCACGCCACATATCAGGCTGTTCTATTTGGTGTCCGTCTTTAAAACTTTGTTTGAATAAACCATGTTGGTAATGAATGCCGTAACCCATAGCGTTGTAATCAAGTGTCGCTAATGAATCAAGAAAACATGCGGCTAAACGGCCTAATCCACCATTACCTAGGGCTAAATCAGCCCCTTCTTCACATAAATCGGCTAAATCAAAACCAAGTGATTTAAGGGCCTTTTCGGTATTTTTATATAAATCTAAATTATGTAAGTTGTTAGAAAGTAGTCGCCCCATCAAATATTCAAGTGACAGGTAGTTAATACTTTTAGTCGCTGATTTTGCTTGTTGAACCTTACTTGCTTGCAGTTTATCAATAATAATTTCATTAAGCGCCATTGATGTCGCTTGCCAATAAGCCTGCTTGTTTTGTGGTGTGTTTTTGTAGGCATCTTCACAAATAACGCGATCACCTAAGGTACTGTTCAAATGGTGCTGAATGCGTTTTTTTAAGTCTGTGGCGGTAATATCAGCTGTGCTACTTTTTATTTTTTTATTTATCATAATAAATTTTTATCATCAAAAACCGTCTTGTTCGTTGCTGACGTTTTGATTTATTTCCTGTTTATTTAAAATCTGTGGCGTATATATAGGACTTTATGCATCCTTATTTTTTATTTGCATCAGTTGTACGAATTCTTTCCACAATAAATAACGTGATGATTAAATTATGCCGATGTTAGAAATTAGAGCAATAAACTACATACGTATGCATGATGGATTTATGCACTATTTGCCATGCATACGTATGCATTTTTGATGATTATTGGCGCTTGATGAAAAGTTCAGGGTGATAACTTACTCGCTACCTTTAAAATTTGATGGAAGTCGGCGTTTATCAGCTGAGTAATTTTTTGCTTTACTCTTAATAAGGTATACAAGGCTAGGGGGCTAAGTTAGTATCTAAGTAGTATATTTATTAATAAGTTATTGGTTAATTTAATGGTTAAAGCTAAAAACACTTCGTTTGATATTGCTTATCGTGCGGGCGTTTCTCAGTCAACAGTTTCAAGAGCACTACGTAATAGTCCGTTAGTAAATGAAGAAACACGGCTACGTGTTCAAGCCATTGCCAAAGAACTTAATTACAAAGTAGATAAAAACGCCAGCAGTTTACGTACTCAACGTAGTGGCACCATTGCCTTGCTATTGTTTGAAGACCCAACCAACGATGACTCATTAATCAATCCTTTTTTTATGTCAATGTTAGGCAGCATTACCCGAGCTTGTGGTAATAAGGGCTATGATTTATTAGTCTCTTTTCAGCAAATGAGCCACGATTGGCATGCTGACTTTGAAGATACCCGTAAAGCTGACGGGATAATATTGTTGGGTTATGGTGACTACACCGATTACGAAGAAAAGCTTGTTCAGTTAATAGAGCAAGAAACCCATTTCGTTCGTTGGGGGGCTGAAGTAAAAGACCTCGATGTTGTCTCTGTCGGTTGCGATAACTTCCAAGGAGGCTATCAACTCACCGAACATGTCATTAATAATAACCGCAAAAAATTTGCTTTTTTAGGCGGAGTTTCAACGGGCTCTCCTGAATTTTTAGATCGTTATTTAGGTCATTGTAAAGCGCAAACTGATCACGACTTAGTCGTTAATACCCAACTTCAATTTGACGCGATTTCTACCGAAGAATCTGGCCATAACGCTGCATTAAACCTTATTAAGGGTGGTGAAAGTTTTGATGCCATTATGGCGGCCAGTGATTTAATTGCCGTGGGCGCGATGCGCGCTTTGCAAGAACACAATATGCGCGTACCCGAAGATATAGCCGTGTTTGGTTTTGATGATATTCCGGTTGCTAGTTTTACTTTTCCGACCTTAACTACGGCTAAACAAGATACGATGTTAGCAGGAGAATTATTAGTAGAAAAGCTTTTAGCACTAGTGAATGGCGAAGAAGCAAAAACAGAATTGATGGCAACCACACTTGTGGTTCGTCAATCTTGTGGCAGTGGTAATTGATGTTTTATAGCGTTTATGTAGGTTAGTTTTTTCACTAACAAATTTTAGGTAGAGCCCTAACCTACAAACAAAAGCGAGTAGAGGTTACTCGCTTTTTTCTTTGACAAAATAAACGGATACAGCGCCAAGTACCATAGAGACACCCGCTAAGATAATAATATTTATTGCCTGGTTTTCAAAAACTGAATTTAATATCCAGCCAGCAAAAATTCCTGAGATAATCTGTGGCGCGGCAATGGTAAAGTTAAAGATCCCCATGTATACACCAGTTTTGTTGGCAGGTAATGCACCAGCAAGTATTGTGTAGGGCATTGCTAAAATAGCAGCCCAAGCAATACCTACACCTATCATAGGAATAAATAAAGTAACCGCGCCTTGTGGCACCGTGATTTCAGTGATCAATAAATTGACTAAAGTTGGTTCAGGGTTATTGATAAACATAAAGCTTAAATAACCTAAGCCACCGGCGAGTAAGGAAAACGAGTAAACCGCTTTTCGGCCGAAGGTATTGGCAAGCTTGGCCAGCACAATTGAGAAAAAGGCCGCAAACAAAGAATACGCTGCAAACAAAATACCTACCCAGTCACCAGCTGCGCCTTTTGCCGCAGCGATATCATTGGGAATACCACCAACAGAGCTAATATAGGTAGGATCAAACCACTTTACGTCTATGCCCCAAACCTGTTGAGCAATGGCCGGCATGGTATAAACCCACATAATGAATAGAGAAAACCAAGAGAAAAACTGTACGAGTGCTAAACGCTTCATTACCTCGGGCATAGTTTTCATTAAGCCAACGAAGTCAGTTAGTTTTTCAATTAACGACTTTTCAATGGCTTGTTCTTTGGCAACCTGTTCAGCATCCATTCCTTTGAACTCATAATATTCTTTAGGTGAATATTCTTTGGTTTTAAAAACCGTCCATAACACCGAGCCTAATAAAACCGTGGCGCCGATATAAAATGCCCAAACAACGGATGGAGCAATGCTACCTTGCTGTGAGGTGTTCTCTAAACCAACAACATTTGTAAGAACAAATGGCAATATAGAGCCGATAACGGCACCAATATTAATCAAAAAGGCTTGGATAGCATAACCCTTGTTCATTTGATTATCGGGCACCATATCAGACACTAGCGCTCTAAAAGGTTGAAAAGCGATATTAAAAGATGCGTCCATAACCGCTAACATCATCGCACCAAAAATCATTGGTGTGATAACAGAAACAAATAATGGCGCGTTTGGCATTAATAACATACCGACAGTTGCGCATATGGCACCGATTAATATATAGGGGTTACGGCGACCAAACTTATTCCATGTTCTATCTGACGCTGCGCCGACGAGAGGCTGGATAAGTAAGCCCATAATAGGAGCGAGCAACCAAAATAAAGATAAAGAGTGCAGATCAGCACCCAAGTCTGAAAGTATTCGACTGACATTAGCGTTTTGTAAAGCAAAGCCAAATTGAACGCCCAAAAAGCCGAAGCTAACATTCCATATTTGCCAAAAACTGAGTTGAGGTTTGTTTTTCATTTATTATTTTTCTTATGAGAGTAACACACGATGAAGTTATATAATCACAACCAAAAAACTGACACAACAAATTACATACGTATTCAGCATGATATAAACAGGTAATATTATTATTTAAATACAGGTAAAGTTTTTGTGTAAATCGTCAATAATGGTAAATTATCGCTAAATAGCTGTTTTTTTCGCACACTTGCTGATTTATCGAACATAAAGAAGAAATAGTAAAATTAGTGCTTTACAAATGCTATTGCAGGTCTTAATATCTGCCCCGTCTTGAAGCAAGCAATTGTTTTAAGACATTCAGGTGAGATGGCTGAGTGGTCGAAAGCACTGGTCTTGAAAACCAGCAAGGGTTTATAGCCCTTCTAGAGTTCAAATCTCTATCTCACCGCCAAACAAAGAAAAACCGCTAATCGAAA
>NZ_JACGVV010000029.1:0-54398 GCF_014077405.1 Colwellia sp. BRX10-9
CCACATCCGTCGTCATCCTGATACCACACCCGTCATCCTGAACTTGTTTCAGGATCTCGTCGTTAACAACACAAAAGCATATACTGAAATAAATTCAGTATGACGGTAAAGGGATAAGCCTCAGTCATTCTGATAACACCTCCTTGATCCTGATAACACGTCCGTCGTCATCCTGATACCACCTCCGTCATCCTGAACTTGTTTCAGGATCTCGTCGTTAACAACACATAAAGCAGATACTGAAATAAATTCAGCATGACGGTAAAGGGATAACTAGACACTGTTAGTCTGAACCCAGGCTATTATTTTGATACTAACTTCATCATCCTGATACCACCTCCGTCATCCTGATACCACATCCGTCATCCTGAACTTGTTTCAGGATCTCGTCGTTAACAACACAAAAAGCAGATACTGAAATAAATTCAGCATGACGGTAAAGGGATAACTAGACACTGTTAGTCTGAACCCAGGCTATTATTTTGATACTAACTTCATCATCCTGATACCACCTCCGTCATCCTGAACTTGTTTCAGGATCTCGTCGTTGACAACACAAAAATCAGATACTGAAATAAATTCAGCATGACGATAAAGGGATAAGGCTCAGTCATTTTGATAACACCTTCGTTCTTTCTACACAGAAAAGCCGGATAAGTAATTAACTTATCCGGCTTTTATAAAATAAAATGAACGCTTCTAAAAGCGTTCTTTATAAAGGTTACTCAGCTAAAGGACGCATATGAGGGAACAAAATAACATCTTTGATCGTTGGTGAGTCAGTAAACAGCATCACTAAACGGTCAATACCAATACCTTCACCCGCAGTTGGCGGTAAACCATATTCAAGCGCTTGAATATAGTCTTCATCATAATGCATCGCTTCATCGTCACCAGCATCTTTGCCTTCAACTTGGTTGCGGAAACGTGCTGCTTGGTCTTCTGCGTCATTAAGCTCAGAGAAGCCATTCGCTAATTCACGGCCACCAACGAAAAATTCAAAACGGTCAGTAATAAATGGGTTGTCATCATTACGACGTGCTAATGGTGAAACTTCCCAAGGGTACTCTGTAATGAAAGTAGGTTGATCAAGCATATGCTCAGCAACTTCTTCAAATATTTCACAAATGTATTTACCTGGGCCCCATACTTTTGATGCTTCTGTTTCTTTAACACCAACAGTTTTGGCCATAGCTTTAAGTGCGTCGAAGTTTGCTTCTGGGTTACGTAAAATGTTTTCGTCTAGGTCGTTACCGTATAATAAAATAGCATCAACCATAGATAAGCGCGTAAACGATTTTCCAAAGTCATAAAATTTCTCTTCAACGACTTCGCCATCACTATTTTTAACTGTGTTACGAATAACAGAGCTACCTAGTACGTTTTCAGCAAGAGTACGTAACATATCCTCAGTGATATTCATTAAATCAATGTAATCTGCATAAGCTTGATAGAATTCAATCATAGTGAATTCTGGGTTATGACGTGAAGATAAGCCTTCGTTACGGAAGTTACGGTTAATTTCGAATACTTTTTCAAAACCACCAACGACTAAGCGCTTTAAATAAAGCTCAGGGGCAATACGCATATACATTTGAATGTCTAAGGCATTATGAAAAGTTTCAAAAGGTTTAGCCGTTGCGCCACCAGGAATAGTTTGTAACATTGGCGTTTCAACTTCCATGAAACCACGAACAGTTAAAAACTGACGAATACCTTCAACAATTTTTGAACGAATAAGGAAAGTATTACGCGTTTCTTCATTGATGATTAAATCAACATAGCGTTGACGATACTTAGTTTCAACATCAGATAAACCGTGGAATTTTTCAGGTAACGGGCGCAATGACTTAGTGAGTAATTGATATTCGTCCATATTGACATATAAATCGCCTTTACCAGACATATGCATAGTGCCGGTAACACCGATAATATCGCCGATATCTAAAGTGCCCCAACGCTCTTTAATATCTTTTTGCACTGTTTTATGTGCATAAGCTTGGATGCGACCAGACATATCTTGTAGTACCAAAAATGGCCCACGCTTAGCCATAACTCGACCAGCAATACTATAGGTTGCTGTTTCAGCTTCAAGTGTTTCTTTATCTTTCTCACCATGCTCAGCTTGTAAATCAGCAGCGTAGTGTTTTCGGTCAAACTTGTTTGGGTGGCCATTAGCCGGACAGTTTTCACGAATTTTCGCTAATTTACCGCGACGTTCGGCGATTAATTTGTTTTCATCTTGCTGATTTACTTGTGCTTGGTCGGTCATTTTTTTTCTCGTTAACTTTTTAAGTTTTGATTGTCGAACCTTGCCACGCAAGGCTCTTCTACTTTATAAACCAGATTTTAGGCTGGCTTCTAAAAATTTGTCTAAATCGCCATCTAAAACTGCTTGGGTATTTCGATTTTCAACGCCTGTGCGTAAATCTTTAATTCGGCTGTCGTCTAAAACGTATGAGCGTATTTGACTACCCCAGCCAATGTCAGATTTACCATCTTCTAATTCTTGCTTGCCTTCATTTTTCTTTTGCATTTCCATTTCAAAGAGCTTAGCTTTTAACAACTTCATCGCCGTTGCACGGTTCTTATGTTGAGAGCGGTCAGCTTGACAAGCGACAACAGCGCCCGTTGGAACATGGGTAATACGAATAGCTGAATCAGTTTTATTAACATGTTGACCACCAGCGCCCGAGGCACGAAAGGTATCAATACGTAAATCAGCAGGATTAATATCGATTTCAATATTATCGTCAATCTCAGGATAAATAAATGCCGAAGCAAATGAGGTATGACGACGACCACTGGAATCAAATGGTGATTTTCTTACTAAGCGATGAACACCTGTTTCTGTACGTAACCAGCCATAAGCGTATTCACCGGTATACTTAATCGTACACCCTTTAATACCGGCAACATCACCGTCAGTCACTTCAATCGCTTCTGTTTTATAACCGTGTGCTTCACCCCAACGCAAATACATACGCATTAACATTTCAGCCCAGTCTTGTGCTTCAGTGCCACCAGAGCCCGATTGAATATCTAAATAACAGCTATTTTCGTCATGTTCACCAGAAAACATCCGGCGAAATTCTAATTTTTCTAAACTTTTTTCTAGCGCTTGAATTTCATCGCTCGCATCGTTAAAGGTTTCTTCGTCGTCTTCTTCTAGAGCAAGTTCAACTAAACCTTCAACGTCTTCACAGCCTCGATCCATTTCATCAATGGTTTCAACGATGGCTTCAAGAGAAGAGCGCTCTTTACCGAGTGCTTGTGCTCGTTCAGGATCATTCCAAACTTCAGGTGACTCTAATTCACGCACCACTTCAACCAAACGTTCTGATCTTTGGTCGTAGTCAAAGATACCCCCGAAGCATATCTGTACGCTCGCGGATGTCTTTAATCTTGTTTAATACCGGGTTAGCTTCAATCATAGTTTATAATTTTACATCGCAAATTTGGCGTCAAGATGCACGCCCGAAAGAATAAAATAAAATAGTCGCGCATTATAGCGTAATTTCATCGCTAAATAAACGATTTAACTGACTAAACTGGCTGAAAATAAAGCAATGAATCGCCAGGCTTTTATTCAAGGTATTCCACAATAAATTGCACACTTTGCTTGCCACGAAATTCATTAATATCGAGACGGTAAGCAAGGTGGACTTGTTGAGTTTGATGGTCAGGCCAACGGCTTAAGTCAACATTAAAAGCGATAGCATCAAAAACTTGCCCCGCTTTTTCAACAACCAGTTTCAGATGTTTCTGGCCGACAATGCGTTGCTGAACCAACTTAAATTTATCGTCAAATAAAGGTTCGATAAAGTTTTGTCCCCAAGGGCCAGAATCACGTAATAGCTGAGCAAAAGATAAGGTCATTTCATTGGTGGGTAGTTCGCCATCGGAGGCGAGCGTACCTTTGAGATCGTCACTGCTTAACCAAAGCTCGGCATATTGATTTAATAAGCGCTGAAATTCTTCAAAGTTTTCTTCTGCTATTGATAAGCCAGCTGCCATGGCGTGACCACCAAATTTAATAATGATATTTGGGTGCTGCGTGTCAATATGTTCCAGTAAATCTCTAATATGTAAACCAGGAATAGAGCGTGCGGAACCTTTAATTTCACTGGTTTTTCCTGTTTTCTCAAGAGAAAGGTCATCACTCGTGCCAGCAAAAACAATACTGGGTCGGTGATACTTTTCTTTTAAACGACCAGCAACAATACCGATAACCCCCTGATGCCAATCTTTTTGAAACAAAGAAATCGCGTGCGGTAAGTTATCATCAGAAAAATTTAAGCTTTTCAGCACTTGTTCTGCTTCTTGCTGCATGCCCTGCTCGATTTCTCGGCGCGACTTATTTAAATCATCAAGATCAGCAGCCATTACTCGAGCAGAAGCAAGGTCTTTGGCAAGCAAACAATTAATACCGTAAGACATATCGTCTAAACGCCCTGCGGCATTTATTCTTGGACCCAAAGCAAAACCAAAATCACTAGCAACTATCTTTTTCTGATCTTTACCGGCTATTTCGAGCAATGCTTGAATGCCTGGGCGCGTAACTCCCGCACGAATTCTTTTCAAGCCTTGTTCAACCAAAATTCGATTATTGTTGTCAAGAGAAACAACATCGGCTACGGTCCCCAAGGCAACTAAGTCAAGGAGTTGAGCAATATTAGGCTCTGCTATTTTTTTGTCAACGAACCAGTTCTTCTCACGTAAATATTTACGCATTGCCATCATAAAATAAAAAGCAACACCAACACCCGCCAGCGCTTTACTGGCGAAGTCACAGCCAACTTGGTTTGGATTAATAATAGCGTCGGCATCAGGTAGTGTCATGCCCGGTAAGTGATGGTCGGTAACAATAACACCTAATCCTAAAGACTTGGCTTTAGCGACGCCGGCAACACAACTAATACCATTATCAACGGTTATTAATAGCTCAGCGCCTTGCTTAGCAGCTATTTCGACAATTTCAGGTGTTAAACCATAACCATATATAAATCGATTAGGTACTAGGAATTGATAATTATCACAGCCAAACAAACGTAAAGCTTCCATCATTAATGCAGTGCTAGTCGCACCATCTGCATCAAAATCCCCAATAATGGCAATGTTTTTATTCGCGACTAAGCCTTCATATAAAACCTCACAGCCTTGATTAATCCCTTTTAAACTTTCAATGGCACAGAGTTGGCTGACATTAAGTTCGAGTTCAATTGCCTTATCAATACCGCGGCTGGCATATATCTGCTTAATAAGTGGATGAAGATGATTGGGAAGATGGTTATCTTCAACTTTGACACGGCGTACTATTTGCTTTTGCATAAGGAGAGTTTCTGATGATTAATTCAAAGAGGTTAAGAGAGCAAAATGGCAGGCTATTTGGCCTGCCACTTAGGTTAAATCATTAACAAACGATTATAATTTATCCTGCCGCTTTCATCTGTTCAATTATAGCAACAAGCGCATCCGGTTCTTGATAGCCAGGTAACATCATACCGTTTTCTAAAATAACAGCCGGTGTGCCACTAACCCCAACTTGACGGCCAAAATCAAACTCATCTTCAATGGGTTTATCACATATACGTTGTGCAACATTTGAACCCATTTTAGCTTTTGTTAACGCATCTGCTGGATTTTCATGACACCAAATAGAGCGTAAATCTTTAAAGCCTTGAGAATATTGACCCGAACGGTCTTTCACACCTGAACGAGGGTAAGCTAAATAACGTACCGTAATACCTTTTTCATTATATTCATCCATTTGTTCATGCATCTTACGGCAGTAGCCACAAGTGATATCGGTGAATACGGTCACAACATGCTTTTCATTTTTTGCTGGATAGACAATCATCGCATCAGCAAACTTGTCCAGACCATCAAGTCGAACTTGCGCTAAACTTGCTTCTGAATAATTGACAACCTTGCCGCCTAAACCATAAAGTTTACCTTGAATGAAAAATTGACCATCGGCACTCGCATAGAATAAACCTTGGTTAGTGATAAGTTCAACTAAACCAGGCATAGCTGATGGTTTAACGGCATCAATTTCTAGGCCTAACATTAAACTAAGCTTTGCTTTTAATTGAACCGCATCGAATTGGGTAGGATTATTCATGGTAGATGTGGTGGTTGAGGCGCTACTTGCAACCACAGTCGGCTGCTCTACAGCAAACACTAAACCAGCAACACCGATACAAACCGCCGTAAGGGCAAGGGAAATTTTCTTAAACATTAATGACTTCCTAAAAGTAGAACTAACAATCGGTAATCTCAGTGATTACACAAGATTAATTGAGCTATATAACATGACCGTTTCTTAGTCGGTAAAATTACAGGGAATTGAAATAAAATGCAATAAACCTAGTCATATCACTCTATTAATAAGTGTAAACAGCCACTTTATAACGATATATATATTTTACTGCCTTGATATAAACTATCTGTTAAACTCTCGCAAAAATAGTGACCCTAATGTTAATCGGTCAATATCTTACTTCTAAGCTCAAAAAAGATGCTAAAGGCTACCTCATGAAAATTGGTTTATTTTACGGTTCTACCACTTGTTATACTGAAATGGCGGCGGAGAAAATTCAACAATATTTTGCTGACAAAGCAAAGTTCAAGACAGAGTTCGACGTTGAATTGTTTAATATCAAAGAGACACCACTAAGTAAGATTGACGATTTCGATCTGGTTATCATGGGTATTTCTACTTGGGATTATGGTCAAATTCAAGAAGATTGGGAGGGCCACTGGGATGATATCGCGACTTTAGATTTATCAGGAAAAATTATCGCCCTTTATGGCATGGGTGACCAAATTGGTTATACCGAGTGGTTTCAAGATGCGCTGGGCATGTTGCATGAACAAGTCATCGCCCAAGATGGTTTTGTTATTGGTTTTTGGCCCAACCAAGGTTATGAGTTTGAAGCCTCTAAAGCGCTCACCGAAGATAATAGTCAATTTGTCGGTTTGGCATTAGATGAAGACAATCAATACGAACAAAGTGATGAACGTATTGCATTGTGGTGTCAACAAATTCAAAGAGAAATAGCTGAGATTATTGAAAGTGAATAAAAACTAAAAATAAATAGCTTTAGCTTTAGCTAAATAGCCTGTTTCGCTTTATAATTCACGGCAATATTATCCTGACCGAAATTATACTTTATGTTTGAGCAATTTGACCTAGATTCAGCACTACTAGGCGGCATTACAAATGCTGGCTATAAAAAACCAACATCTATTCAAGAGTTGGTTTTACCTGTCGCCATGACAGGTAAAGATGTTTTAGCTTCAGCGCCAACGGGCACAGGTAAAACAGCTGCTTTTATATTACCTATCGCTCAACATCTGCTAGATTACCCGCGTAAAAGCCCAGGTTTTCCTCGGGTACTTATTTTGTCACCAACGCGCGAGCTTGCTATTCAAACCAGTGAGCAATGTACACAATTAACTGAATTAACTGATATTAAAACTGGGTTGATCACTGGTGGTGTTAGTTATGACAGCCATAAAGATGTCTTAACTAAGAACACCGATATTCTAGTTGCTACGCCAGGCCGTCTACTTGAATATCTTGAATCAGAACAATTTGAAGCCCGCGACATTGAAATTCTTGTACTTGATGAAGCTGACCGTATGCTTGATATGGGTTTCTCTGATGCGATTAACCGTATTGTTGGTGAAGCTCGCTGGCGTAAGCAAACCATGCTTTTCTCAGCAACCCTCGAAGGTGCGGGTGTTTTACGTTTTTCAAAAGAAGTACTTAACGAGCCAGTATTTTTAGAGTCTCACCCATCACGAAAAGAAAAAGCCAAAATTCACCAATGGCTTCATTTAGCAGATGACAAAGAACATAAATTTAAATTATTAATCAACTTGTTAAAACAAGAAGGCTTTGAACGCACGGTTGTTTTTGCCAACAAACGTGAAACGGTCCAGCATTTGTCAGGAAAACTCTACGCTGAAGAAATCCCCTGTGCTTGGCTTGAAGGTAAAATGCCACAAGACAAACGTAATCATGCCATTAACCGTTTACGCTCAGGTATGGTAAAAGTATTGGTTGCTACTGATGTTGCTGCTCGTGGTTTAGATATTGATGACATTACTCATGTTATTAACTTTGATATGCCACGCAAAGCAGATATTTATTTACATCGTATTGGTCGTACAGGCAGAGCGGGTAATAAAGGTACGGCTATCTCTTTAGTTGAAGCACACGATATGCCTGTCATTGCCAAGATTGAACGTTACATGGACGAGCGTTTATCACGTCGAAATATTGAAGGCTTAAAACCACAATATAAAGAGTCTAAAGTTGCCTTGAAAAAACCTAAGATCAAAATTAGTAAATCACAGAAAAAAGCTAAGGCGAAAAAACAAGCAAAACGTGCAAACAAAAAGAAATAAAGGTAGAGTAGAAAATATAGGAGGGTTTTCTAGTTTTGAAAGCCCTGATTATCATATTGATTTGTTAGGTAAAGTAAGTTTTACTTGATAATAAAAAACCGTTTGCTATTACGCTAGGATGCACGGCATGGTCGAATAAATATATCGATGTTTGCGTGAATTGAATGAAGACAAAATATTTATTATGGCTAAAATACAATATAATAATGAAATAGAAGTGCAGGCCAAGTATTGGCTATCTCGCATTGAACAAGGATTATCGCAACAAGAGCGACAAGCTTTTGTTGCTTGGGTTAATCAAGAAAACAATCATCACTTAGCCCTTCATAAGTACTCACCTTCGACCAAAATTTCTAAGTTACTTGCCGAGTTTAATGGTTTATTTCCTTTAGAAAAAAAACATTCTCCTCACTCTAAAAAATTATTCATGCAATTATCAATGGCTGCCAGTGTTATTTTCTTTGGTATCATTACCAGTGAGTTTTTTTTAAATAAACCAATATTTTCGTTTTTTCAATCAACGTCATCTGAAGTTATTTATGATCAATTTTCAACAAAAATAGGCGAGCATAAAAAAGTGACCTTACCCGATGGTTCAAATGTCGAGTTAAACACTGATAGTTTACTCACTATTAGCTTCAGTGAAGAACATCGTCAATTAAATTTGATCAAAGGCGAAGCCTCTTTTGAAGTCGCAAAAGATAAATTACGCCCCTTTAGTGTCACGTCTGGGCAACAATCATTTACCGCTTTAGGCACCATTTTTAATGTACAAAAAAGCGATAATAATCAGTTAGAGTTAATTGTTACCGAAGGGCGAGTATTAATCGCTGATTCGAATGAAGCATTACCGGCATTAACGAAAAAAATAGCCAGTACGGTTCAATTTCCGCAAAAAAATAGCATTATAGTTGCAGGTGAAAAATCGACTATAATCAACAAAATTCAATCACCGACAAATAAAATTTCATCACTCACTTTATCTCAGGAACTTTCCTGGAAAAAAGGCATACTTATTTTTGATGGTGAATCACTGGCCACTGCACTTGATGAAATTAGTCGCTATACCGATGTTAAATTTACCATTAAAGATAAAGCGCTTGCCCAAATGAAAGTGTCCGGTTATTTTAAGTCAGACGATGTTGGTACTTTATTAGATTCAATTAGCTATAATTTCGACCTAAAATATACCAAGACAAGTCACAACACTGTAGTTATCACCAAAGCAACTGACGCCATAATTTAATGGTCAACGCCTCAAATAGGCTATAGATAAGTACAATGAATAAAAATTATAAATAGAAGGTGAGCTTTCTGTATTCAACGATCACAATCAAAGCACTAGTTGACACCTTGCTAAACTATTTATTTAAAGAAAGAAAAAAACAGCAACACCGTGCCGTTTTAACAAAACTATTGACACATTTTTTTTGTTCATTCTTTATTATTTTTCCATTATCTTTTAGTTTAACCACTCAAGCTAAAGTACAAGCTATTGCACCCAATATAACGCACTTTACTGTCGCCGCTCAATCCGTTGATCAAGCATTAATTAAACTTGCCCAGCAGGCCGATCAGACCATTATATTTTCTTATGATTTAACCCGAAGTTTTAACAGTAATGCCATAGAGGGTTATTACTCAGTTTCTTTGGCTTTGAGGAAGCTCCTTAAAAACACGGGGCTTCATGCAGAAATAAATAATAAAGGCCAATGGTCGATAAAGCAGAAAAATAACGTTACAGCGCAGAGCAAATCTAAACAAGAAATTAAGACCACAGAAAAAGTCAAAGCCATTGAAAAAATAGTTATTGTTGGTAGTCATATTAATGGCAGAACCGTAAAAGAGTTACCTGTTCCTGTTGATATTATATCTGCGGACACTCTGCGTAATAGTGGCCAGACTAACCTTGGTCAAATA
Source organism: Colwellia sp. BRX10-9 (assembly GCF_014077405.1). Classification (NCBI taxonomy): domain Bacteria; kingdom Pseudomonadati; phylum Pseudomonadota; class Gammaproteobacteria; order Alteromonadales; family Colwelliaceae; genus Colwellia; species Colwellia sp. BRX10-9. The sequence goes on from NZ_JACGVV010000029.1 coordinate 10,339, forward strand.
TTGCAAGCACTAGTACCTTCTTTTAATTTTTCTCGTTCAGCAATAAGTGATGGCAGTGACGTATTACAGCCAGCAACATTGCGTGGTTTAGGACCGGATCAGACACTGATTTTATTAAATGGTAAGCGTCGTCATCAAGCGAGTTTAATTCATATTAATAGCTCTGTTGGCCGAGGTACAGCTGGTACAGATATGAACGCCATTCCAGTAAGAGCCATTAAACGTATTGAAATTTTACGTGATGGTGCAGCCGCACAATATGGCTCGGATGCCATAGCGGGTGTTATTAATATTGTGCTAAACGATAGTAATGAGCAAGCGACCTTAATAACATCAGCTGGTGCTTATCAGCAAGGTGATGGTCAAGATTTTCAGCTATCTTATACGCAAGGTTTACCGCTGGGTGATGATGGCTTTATCAATGCCACATTAAGTTTAGTCGACCATCAAAGTACCAACCGCTCAGGTTTACATGGTGCCTGCCAATTTGGCCAGTGCACTCAATTGGACAATGGTCATTGGCAAACCGATGATCCTCGAGAGTTATCCGCTAACCGAGCAACATTTCGTATTGGCGACCCTTCGTATCAACAACTTTCTTTTGCCGCAAACAGTACATTTGAACTGAATAACGGGCAACTTTATGGCTTTTTAACCTATTCACATCGAGAAAACCAATCTGCCGCATTTTTTCGTCACAGCGCGAATAACAATGAAAACCCATTATTAAGTGATGGTCAAGCAACTATTCCTCAGGGTTATTTACCCAAAATAGATTCAGATATAAAAGATATGTCATACAATTTTGGCTATAAAGTGGCTTTCGATAATGACAGCGCCATTGATATTTCATATACCTATGGCAAGAACCAAATAGACTATACGACTAAAGATTCACTTAATGCTTCTTACGCTAACTATCTATTACAAACCAGTGACTTAACAGTAGATGAATTACGTGCTCAATTACCAAAGTCTGCTTTTGCTTACGGGCTATCCTTGTCACTTGAGACAGTAAATTTACTTTTTAGCCAAGACTATGAAAATTACTCACTCGCGTTAGGCGCAGAGTTTCGCCAAGAAATATACCAAATAATACCAGGTAACCCCTACAGCTTTCAGGATTATGATACCGACAATAATCAAGCATTGTTTGACCAAGATGCCGCTGGTGGTATTCAAGGTTTTCCGGGGGTTGCACCTGAACTTGCGGTTAACGAGAACCGTGATGTTGTTTCACTTTTTGCGGAGTCTGTGACCCAAATCAATGACTTTATCGAGCTCAGTGCGGCCATTCGTTATGATGATTATGATATATTTGGTAACAGCACCAATACAAAACTTGCGGTGCATTGGCAAGCACACCAGCAACTTATTTTGCGCGGAGCCTATAGCACAGGTTTTCGTGCACCTTCTATGCAGCAAATGTATTTCAATAATATCAGTACACAGTTTATTGTTGACGAAAGTGGCTCATTGTTGAGTGAGGAAGTGGAAACATTCAGAAATGATAGTACTTTGACCACTCGACTCGGGGTGCCTTCTTTAAAAGAAGAAGAATCTGACAACCTCAGTGTTGGCTTTATCTACAGCCCTACTGAAAATGTAGATATTAGCTTTGATTTTTATCAGATTGATATTGATAATCGTATTGTCATTAGTAGTAAATTGGGTATGGGAATATCACCTCTACTCGACCAAGCTTTTACTGAGGAGTCTGTTACCAAAGGACAGTTTTTCTTAAATGGCGCTGATACCGCAACTCAAGGCACAGATATTGTTGCTACTTGGCAGACTCAAGCTTTTGCTGGAGATATTAACTTCACCTTGGCGGCAAACTTTACCAATACTGAGGTAACCAAGTTATTTACACCTGATCACAGCACACTGCATACCATTAGCGTTGAAGAAATTTTTTCACAGCAAGATATTTCTATCATTGAAGAGTGGCAACCACGCAATAAAATAAGTGTAAACACCCTTTATAAAAACCAGCACTGGACCATCAATATATTGTTCAATCACTATGGTAAATATACGATAACCGATGGTGGTAAACAAACTTATGGCGCAGAGCTATTAACTGATATTAGCGTTAGCCATCAAATGTCAAAAAATCTTGCGGTCACTGTGGGTAGTCATAATTTATTTGATGTTATGCCTGACAAAAATCGTATAGGAAACTCTCGAGGAGGCACGATTGAAGATCAACAAGGTAATATCATTGTTGATAGCACAGGTGTATTCAAATATTCACGCCGATCAGCTCCTTTCGGTTTTAACGGCGCATATTTTTATGCAAGTCTGCAGTATGATTTTTAAGGGTGTGCTGTTAACACTTAATAATAGGTAACCGCTTTAATTTCACGTTTGGGTGAAGAAGCTAAATAAATATTATAAACATCTTCAAAGTCTAAACTTAACTCTGTGGTGTAACTGTCGCCAACAGGATAGCTTTTAATCACTTTAGCTGCGCGGATGACACCTTGAACTGACGCTGACACTTCATTTTTACCCATTATCAGTTGTGACATGGTCATTTCACCATTTATCTTTTGCCCATAAACTTGTTCTGCAAGTTCTGCATAAGCGGCAAGCTTTGAGGCATTAATCGCCATCAACATACGCTGCGTTTCATGTTGTGAGTTTTGCAAACTTATCGGCGCTTGGCCAATAGCATGTAACACAGGGAAGGTTTCAGGCTTAACACTTTGCCATTGTACGTGTTTGTCATAAACACTAGAACAGCTGGCAAGTAACAAAGCTAAACTACCAGCGGTTAATATATTAAGAATAATTTTTTTCATCATAAATACCAAAAGTTAGTCCTACATCAATATAAAAAACTAATTAACAATTTTAATTGAACGTTCGTCTTCTGCTAACATAACGCTGTTTCGAATGATTAATCCATCTTTTATCCGAACACTTTCATCTTGATTAATCTGTTCACCAATTACCCAGCTTGGAATAAAAGATTGTGCCGTGGCAACAACAACACGTGATTGCATACCAATCATCCGAGCATTAATCATCACACCATTTTCTTGTTCCATCATGGTACCGGTTACAACATAGTCAATAATCTGCCGCTCTGGCAGCTCTTTCCAGTCGCGACTAAAAACATAATCACCTTGAGCAGTGACACGAATATGTCCCGTCGTTTTAAAATCAATAACAACTAAACCATGGCGCTGTAATTCATGAACAAAGTTCTCTGATATTTGATTACCCAGCCAATTAGTTGACTCAAGGTTTTCTAATTCGACAAAAGAAGCTACCGCGATAGGTGTTTTAGGGTTTACAAAAGAGCTGCTTTCAAGCATCTGATAAGTAAGCCCTTTAACAACATCTGCTATCGCATGTCGAGGTAGATTGAAACTGTCAATTTCACCTCGTACTTCTTGCTTTGATTTATAAAAATTATCTTCATCACTCATCATATTCATTGATGAACACGACATCAACGTTGGAATAAATAATGGAATAAGCCACTTTTTCATTGAGCTCCCCTTGATCGCTCTGAAAGCGAATAATCAGTTTTGCAGTAATATCGATAAACGACATCAAATAGTTTCTAATATAAATAAAGCACAAATCGCGCCAATCTATAAAGTTACTTGCGTATTAAAATAAGTGGGCATAGAAACTGCATATTCGACAGTAGATATTAAACCTTTTTTACTGACGGACTTCATATGCGCTTATTTATATCAGCTCTACTTTTATTTTTTATCACTCATTCTGCTGATGCCCAGTGGTATGAAGCTCAGGGAAAGTCAGTAATAATGCAGGGCAATGCCGAACGAGCAAAAACATTAGCCATAGAGAATGCATTAAAAAAAGCCTTACTCGTTGCCGGAGCTTCCGTATCGAGTGTGCAAAAAACGGTTAACGGATTATTGACACAAAATGAAATAAATATTCGCGCCAGCGGTACCGTAAACTCTTTTGAGCTGGTTGATGAAAATTATGAGGGCAATTTGGTCACCGTAACCATTCGTGCTGACATCTTCCCACAAAGTAAACAGTGCTTCTCTTCTGATTATCGAAAGTCTTTATTAATTACCCGTAGTAACTTAATGCATAGAGAGCAAGCGAGTATCGGTAAAATTTATGCTCTTGATAATAAATTGATGGCTAAACTTGCTTATAAAATTAACAACCAAGGTATTTATCTAGACACCCGATTGTTATTAAAAGAGAAGTCTCAGTTCTCAAGATTAAATAACAGCTTACAAGTTGAAGCAATAAAAAATCTCACCATGTCGTTAGCTAATATCAGCGATACTCAGTATGTCATGTATTCTGAAATTAATGACATTAGCTTTGCACAAGCCTCAACCAACGGTTGGCAGTTCTGGCAAGAAGATGTTTTTAACCGTCAGTTTAGTGTCAGCCTATATATTTACAACGGTACTAATGGTGAATCTGTCTTCACTAAGCAGTACCGTAGTTCTGCCCCATGGGAATTTGGCAAACGTCAGCAAGTTGATGTTCATAGCGAAGTATTCTGGCAAAGCCAATACGGAATGGCCATTGAAAAAGTGTTAGGGGATATGATCATTGATATCGACGAAAATATGATGTGTCAACCTACTCGTGGCAAGGTAGTGCAAATAGCTGGTAATTCGTTAACGATTAATTTAGGTAAAAGGCATGGCGTAAAAGTTGGTGATGAGTTTTCTCTGTTACACTTAAATAATATCATTACTGACTCAGGAAAAACCTATGCAGGTTTTAACGTTAGCCCTTACACAGTAAAAATAACCCAAGTGTCTCAGCAAAGCGCACAGGCAATGACTACTGACGGGCAATTATTGGGTAACATCCAATTAAATGATTTAGCGGTGCGTTACTAACTTCATCGCTATATAGAATGTTAACGTTACCAGCATGCTGTTAACGTTAACATTGTCACTGTTTTGCGCCTTATTCGTTTGACAGACTAATACGTTTAATCAATAAGGCTGAAAGTCCAGCAAACAAAGCGGAAATGATTAAACAGGTAATTAAGTTAGTAAATTGATAAATAACACCTGACATAACAGTCCCTAATAACCTTCCCAGGGCATTAGCCATATAATAAAAGCCAACATCCATAGAAACGCCATCTTCTTTCGCCATGGCTACAATCACATAGCTATGTAGCGCAGAATTAATAGCAAAAACAGCCCCAAAAATAAATAAGCCTGCAATAATAATGATTTCAGTACTGATGTTGAGCTTGGTCGCATAAAACATCAACAGTGCTAACAACAAGGTAACACCGGATAAAATCATCCCCCAAGTAAATAACAAATGACCCTTGATATTATGTTGGTTATTTTTAATAAAAAATTTAGGTGTTGAGCCTTGAACAATACCATAAGCGATAATCCATAACGCCATAAATATCCCAACATTAGTATGTTGCCAACCTAAATTACTGACCAAATATATCGGTAATCCGACAACAAACCAAATATCCCTAGCAGCAAATAAAAATAAGCGCGCGCCCGCCAAATAATTTAATGATGAGTGATTTGAGAATATCTCTTTAAATTTAACTTTGTGCTTTGCCTTACCTAAATCACCTTGCAATAATAACAGACTAAGCACAAAAACAATCGCTAGCACACTCGCCATTATTAGCATGGCTACTGAAAATCCCACGGTACTTAGTAACCAGGCACCTAGGAAAAAACCGATACCCTTTAAGGCGTTTTTTGATCCTGTAAGATAAGCAACCCAACGGAAAAGAACAGCGTGATCTTGGTTGTTATTGCTCGTTGGTACCAACGTTTTAATACTGCTTTTAGCGCTCATCTTATTAAGATCTTTGGCTATACCCGACAGCGCTTGTGCCAACATAACCCAGATAACGGTTAAGTATTGTTCAGGAACTGTTAGCATTAATAAAGCAAAAACTTGACTGAACAGACCAATATTCATGGTTTTATTCAAACCAATTTTTGCTCCTAACCACCCGCCAACTAGGTTGGTTATCACGCCAAAAACTTCATAAAATAGAAATAACATCGCAATGGCAAGCGGGGAATAACCTAGATGATGAAAATGTAATAATACCAGCATACGCAAAGCACCATCGGTTAAGGTGAAAAACCAATAGTTAGCGGTAATTAATAGGTACTGTTTTACCGCACTAGGCAGTGCAGTTATTCTGTTTAACATAAAGGTACCAATGATGGTATTTTCGATTGATGTTGGCGTATGCTAATAAATAATCAAGAGTATTAAACATTAGCGTAACGCCAAGATATTATTCGTTTAAAAACGCAGTCTATGTCGATATTCTCAAAGACTAGTCCTTAATATCAGATCGTCCAACTAACAACATTAACTCTGCAGCTCGATTGGCATAACCCCATTCGTTGTCATACCACAAATACATTTTCAATTGGGTGTCATTAACAACCATGGTTGATAGCGCATCAACAATACATGAACGTGGATCCGTTTTATAATCAACAGAGACCAAAGGACGCTCTTCATAGCCAAGTATATCTTTTAGGTCTCCTTGTGCCGCCGTAGACATCAATTGATTAATTTCTTCAACTGTTACGGCTCTATTTAGCTCAAATACACAGTCAGTAATTGAGGCATTCGCTAACGGAACTCGCACGGCATGACCATTTAATTTTCCCTTTAGCTCAGGAAAAATATGGGTAATAGCGGTTGCAGACCCGGTAGTCGTTGGAATTAAACTTTGGCCACAAGCTCGCGCTCGACGTAAATCTTTATGAGGCGCATCAAGGATAGTTTGCGTATTGGTAATATCATGGATAGTCGTCATACTGCCGTGTTTTATGCCAACACTGTCTTGGAGAACTTTAACCACTGGCGCTAAACAATTAGTGGTACAAGAAGCAGCAGTGACAATTTTATGCTGTGCTTTGTTATAAAGGTGATGATTAACGCCCATGACAATATTTAAGGCGCCCTCTTCTTTTACGGGTGCTGTAACCATAACCCGTTTAACACCTTGTGCTAAATAAGCGCTTAATAGTTTGGTCGTTTTCATCACTCCAGAAGCTTCTACAACAACATCACATTGTGACCAGTCAGTTTCAGCTATGGTTAAATTATGACTAATATTAATGTGATGTTCACCATCTTCATCACAGACGATCATTTGGTTATTGTCGACTTGTGCATCAAATTTCCAACGACCATGAATAGAGTCAAAATTCAGTAAGTGTGCTAATGTTTTAGCATCACCTGCGGGATCATTAATTTGAATAAACTCTATTTCTGGCCATTGCCATGCCGCACGTAAAACTAAACGTCCGATGCGGCCAAAGCCATTAATTCCTACTTTAATTGTCATGATTTATTCCTATTTATTAAGGTTATTCGCAACATGTTTGCTGTCTGCTCGGACGATTGCCCATATCAATAAGGTTTGTTACACATGCGGTTAAATATGCTTGATTGTTAAGACTTGATAACTCGATGACTTCTTTTTGCCAAAATGGCATTGCATCAACGAGACTATAAAAAACCCAGCGTCCTACTTTTCGTTCACTGAGAATATGATGTAATTTAAGTTGGGCAATATGACGTGATATTTTAGGTTGAGATAAAGACAAAGCGGCCGTTAATTCACAGACACACAGTTCCTTTTCCATTTGTATAAGTAAAATTATTTTTAGCCGAGTATCATCAGCTAAATTTTTAAAAAATTGAACCACCCTATCATTATTCATAACTGGCACCGCATTAATTCGAAAGCTTATTTGGAACATACATAAAATAACAATACACATTTAACATATGTTTTTTCATATATATGGAAAAACATATGTTATTTCATATTGAGAGAGTATGCAAATAACCTTTTTAAATAAAAACAGTTGTTAGATAAAAGCGCAAAAAAAAGCATGAGTTAACTCATGCTTTGGTGTTAAGAAACTAAATATGGTTAAATTTCGACCATGTCACCTTTACTTTGCAGCCATGTTTTTCTATCTGGGCTACGTTTTTTTGACAGTAGCATATCCATTAACTCCATCGTTTCAGAGTGCTCATCTACCGTTAATTGCACTAAACGACGTGTATTTGGATCCATAGTCGTTTCGCGTAGTTGCAGAGGGTTCATTTCACCCAGACCTTTAAAACGTTGTACATTAACTTTACCACGTTTTTTCTCAGCTTCTATTCGATCTAAAACACCGTCTTTTTCGGCTTCATCTAAGGCATAGAAAACTTCTTTACCGACATCGATACGATAAAGTGGTGGCATAGCCACATAAACATGGCCACGTTGCACTAAAGGTAAAAAGTGTTGCATGAATAAAGCACATAATAACGTTGCGATATGAAGACCATCGGAATCGGCATCGGCAAGAATACAAATTTTACCGTAGCGTAATTCTGATAAATCATCACTATCTGGATCTATGCCTAATGCCACTGAAATATCATGGACCTCTTGTGAAGCCAGTATTTGTCCGGAATCGACTTCCCAGGTATTTAAAATTTTACCTCTAAGCGGCATAATTGCTTGAAACTCACGGTCTCTCGCTTGTTTAGCACTACCTCCCGCCGAGTCTCCTTCCACTAAAAACAATTCTGTTCGGGCAATATCTTGACTGCCACAATCAGTTAATTTCCCGGGTAAAGCAGGTCCTTGAGTAATTTTTTTACGAATAATTTTTTTACTGGCACGCAAGCGTCGCTGAGCATTTGAAATACAAAATTCAGCAAGGTTTTCTGCGATTTCAGTGTGTTCATTTAACCATAAACTAAAAGAATCTTTTACCACACCGGTAACGAAAGCGGCGCATTGTCGAGAAGATAAACGTTCTTTAGTTTGTCCTGCAAATTGTGGTTCTTGCATTTTCACCGATAAAATATATGAACATTTGTCCCATATATCATCTGGCGTTAATTTTACACCGCGAGGAATGAGGTTTCTAAATTCACAAAATTCGCGCATTGACTCCAATAAGCCTTGGCGTAAACCATTGACGTGTGTACCACCTTGGATGGTTGGAATTAAATTGACATAACTCTCTCCAATGCCCTCTCCACCTTCAGAGAGCCAAGTTACGGCCCAATCAGCGGCTTCATGCGAAGAAGAAAAAGTCCCAACAAAAGGGTCTTCAGGTAAACAAATACAGCTTTTAAGAGAATCTTTCAGGTAGTCGACTAAACCATCTTCGTAATACCATTGATATTTTTTATCTTCATTCTTGTCATGAAACTTGATGGTCAAGCCTGGACATAAAACAGCTTTCGCTTTTAATAAATGTACTAAGCGACGCACTGAAAAATTTGCTGAGTCAAAATATTTAGGATCAGGCCAAAACTTTACGCGTGAACCGGTATTTCTTCGGCCAACCGTACCGGTTTCATGTAACTCTTCAACTTTTTCACCATGCTCAAAAGCCATTTCATACACTTTACTGTCACGGCGAACTGAAACATCAACTCGGGTAGAAAGTGCGTTAACCACAGAAATGCCAACACCATGCAAACCACCAGAAAATTGATAATTTTTATTAGAAAATTTACCACCGGCATGAAGTTTACAGAAAATAAGCTCAACACCTGAGACACCTTCTTCGGGATGAATATCGGTTGGCATGCCTCGACCATCATCAATAATTTCCAGTGATTGGTCTTTATCGAGCACAACGGTGATATTTTGCGCATGCCCAGCCAAAGCCTCATCAACCGAGTTATCAATAACTTCTTGGCCTAAATGATTAGGGCGAGAAGTATCTGTGTACATACCTGGACGATGTCGTACTGGGTCTAAACCACTGAGGACTTCAATGGAGTCTGAATTATATTGTTCGCTCATTTAACTATTCTAATAATGATTATGATTAAAAAATGTTTTAATACCTATCGGTCTACTTTATTGACTCGTTGGGTATAAATTAAAAAACATCGCAATTTTAGGTAACACTTTCGAGTAATCAATAAAGCTGTGATCCCCGCCTTGCTGGACAATTATTTGGCAGTCACAATATTTATCGACAGCTTTTTGATAATCTAACACTTCATCGCCTGTTTGTACCATGACCAAGTAATTATTTTTCGAAATAAATTGTTGTTCAAGGCTTTTTAATGACTCAATAAAATGCTTTTCAATGTAATAAACTTCCTGTGTGTAAGGATTAGTTTGTTCACCTAAATAATCAACTAATAATTCAAAGGGCTTTACTGCCGGATTAATTAATACGGCTTTGCCTTGATATTTCTCTGATAAATACGTTGAAAAATAGCCACCTAGTGATGAACCAATAAAATACCAAATGTTTTCTTTATCGCTTTTTGAGTCTATTAGTGTCGTTAATTGTTCGATAACAGCCGTTGGTGACGAAGCTAACTGAGGGCTAAAAAATGAGACTTCGGGAAAATGTTCATTAAAGTAATGCTTTGTCAGTTGTGCTTTCATCGATTGTGGTGATGAATTAAAACCATGTAGATATAAAATATTAACCTGTTTAGACATTTTATTCCTTTGTTAAAAAGTAGCTGTCTGACTTTATTTTTCCATCAGTAAATAGCGAAAAAACACGATAGCCTGGCCCTTGTCCATTTGAAGCACCAGCGCTTTTATTGGTGTCAAATTGAATCGATGTAGCGGGACAAGTAAATAAGGGAATGGCTGGTGATTGGTCTGAATACAAGGTTAATGCTTGATGCACATGACCACAGGTAATAGCTTTGATACTCGAAAACTTATTAATCGTTTGCCAAAACTCTGCTTGATTTTCTAAACCGTGTTGATCAATAAAATAACCAACATCTAATGGGTGATGATGCATCATCACTAATTGATGTTTTTTATCATCAACGATTGACTCAAATGCAGATAAATCGCTTGGTGTTACCAGACCTTTCGGTGTTTCACTTTTACTGTTAAGTAAAACAATTTGCCAATATTTATCATTAAAGACTTTTTCACGATTGAAAGGAGGAACAGATAAATATTTATCCAATAACTCGAGTTCATCATGATTCCCCGCCAAATAATAAAAAGGTATCGCTATGTCACTTTCAACAACAGCTTGCACAAAAAGTTGATAAGACTTTTCACTATGGTCTTGAGTTATATCACCGGTGAATACAATAGCATCGACTAAATGCTGATTTTTAATGTCGTCTAAAACACTGACTAAATTATGGTAAACATTAGCACCATGATGCAAACCATCTGTTTGAGAAAACAAATGGCAGTCGCTTATTTGCGCAATTTTAAAAATAGAAGACAAAAGGATTACTCAAAAAGTGATAAGTTGACTTGGCCTAACTTTAAACAAAGTTGCAGCCATTCTTTAAGAAACTGATTAATTTGCTCTTTTTCATCAGGTAAATGCATTTTACTATTGGGGTAATCGTAACGAGGTTGAACTTGTTTAATGTCTTGATTACTGATCACCTCAGCCATTCGAGCATCATGATATAAACGGATAATCATTTTGGGACGTAAAATGTGGTCAAACACCGTTTTATTATTGTTATCTTCTCCAGTAACGACTGCTTTTGTCTTAGGCAGTTCTTGGCGAATACTCACCAAGCTGGTGTAGCGAGTAATTTCGAGTATTGTTATCTTGTAAGATAAAAAATCAGAAATAAAAAAACACCGCTCATCACCAACCGCTTCTTCATCGTTATGACTGGCCAATAAGCGAACTAAAAACATATAGTTAACTTCACAAAGATTCATTAAGGTTGATAATCTTGGCTGATATTTTTTACTTTGCTGTATCATTTACGAAGACCATTTCTGCTGTAGTTGATGAAAGTTATTCTGTAGCCATTGTAACCCAATTATTGTTGCTGCATTGGTGATTTTTCCATTTTCTAACAACGACATGGCTTGTTCTCTTGACATGACATGCAACAAAATATCTTCACTTTCAGTTTCTAAACCGTGCACCCCTGAGACATTTTTGCTATCTATATTAGCAACATATAAATGTATAACTTCGCTCATACCACCAGGACTTGAAAAATACTCCAGCACTTTATCGAGTTGATTAGCATTTAACGTTAAGTCGGCTTCTTCTTTAGCTTCTCGAATAGCAACATCAATAGGCGATTCATCTTGACCAAACATACCGGCGACAAACTCTAATAGCCATGGCGTGTCTCCTTGACCAATAGCGCCAACTCGAAATTGTTCGATTAACACAACACGATCATAGGTCGCATCGTAAGGAATAACGACTACCGCATGACCACGTTCAAAAACTTCGCGCGTTAATACTTTACTTTCGCCACCATCAAATAATCGATGACTAAGTTGATACTCATCCATTTTAAACACACCTTGGTAGCAGGTTTTTTGTTGATAAATGGTGACGTCTTTATTTGAAAACTTTGATGGTTTTGTATTTTTGTTAGGCATTGAGTGGCTTTATTTCCCATATAAAAATTTAAAATAAATGAAGATACTATAATAAAGCGAGCACTAGCATAAAACATTTTGTTACACTAGAATGCATTCGCAAACACTTATTTTATTTAGCTAATTCAAAAATCAAGATACGATAGTATCATAATAATATAGCGTACATGGCACACTCAAAGGAATAGCTCACTCATGAAAAAAACAATTACGGCACTGATCATTGGTTTGGTTTGTGTAACTAATACTACGTTAGTTAACGCTGAAGATTTATTGGGCGTTTATCAACAAGCACAAAAAAATGATCCTACCGTATTGAGATCAAAGGCTTTATTTAACGCATCAAAAGAAGGCATAGATCAAGCCAGAGCTGTTTTATTACCAGAGATCAGTGCTTCAGCTAGCTACACAATGAGTAAAGATCAATTTATTCCAACATCGGATGATGGGCAATCATCAAATAGAACATTGACCAATAAATCTGATACTTTGCGCTATGGCTTAAGTTTAAGTATGTCATTATACAATCATAGTACATGGTTAAGATTAGATAATGCCAAAAAAGCCGCGCACCGCAGTGATGTTTCTTATCAAGCAGCAAAACAAGAATTGATTGTTAGAGTAACGACCGCTTATTTTGATGTTTTAAGTGCTAAAGACGATTTAGATTTTGCTAAAGCTGAGAAAGCGGCTATTGAGCGTCAATTAGAACAGACAAAACAACGTTACTCTGTTGGTCTAAAAGCAGTAACAGACGTGCATGAAGCACAGTCGCAATACGATAATGCCGTTACTTCTGAAATTCGCGCTGAAAACAGTGTTTACACTGCAGAAGAAGCGTTAAGGGTAATTACCAATGTGTATCCAAGAGACTTAAGTGTTTTAAACACTGAACGTTTCAGTACCTCACGCCCTATACCTGACAGTGCAAATGAATGGCAACAAACAGCAGAAGCAAAAAATTTAGATTTAATTAGCCAAAAAATAGCGGTTGATGTTGCTAAAGAAAATATTAATATCGCAAGATCTGGTCATTATCCAACATTAAGTTTATCGGGCAGTTATGGTGCTAGAGATCAAGATAACGAAGTAAACAATGCCACTTTTGAAAACCCTGCTTTAGATAGTCAGTCTATCGGCATAACGTTAAACGTACCTATTTATTCTGGTGGCGCTACGTCAAGTGCTGTTCGCGAAGCACAGAGCAACTATGTTGCTGCCAGCCAAGATTTAGAGTTAACTTATCGTAATGTTGTTCGTAATACACGTAATGCTTACAACACCGTTATTGCTGCTGTTTCGGCAATCAAAGCCCTTGAGCAATCTGTTGTTAGTGCTGATAGTGCATTAAAAGCAACGGAAGCTGGTTTTGAAGTAGGAACTCGTACTATTGTTGATGTGTTAGATAGCACGCGTAATTTATATAACGCAAAACGTAACTTATCATCAACGCGCTATAATTATGTACAATCAATTTTATCGTTAAAACGTGCGGCAGGTACAATCAGTGAGCAAGACTTAATCAACATCAATCAAGGGTTAAGTGCCGCTAAGTAAGCTTATTAAACTTCCTTTGTGAAGTATTAATTGTAGGTTTAAAAGTTATAGATATAAAAAACCCTGATATTTCAGGGTTTTTTATTGTCTACAACTTTATTGTTATTAACTAAACATAGTTTTTACATCAGTAACCATCTGTTGAAATTTTTCACTTTTCATAAAGTCCACGTCAGGTAAAATACCTTTATTCACATAGCTTTTTAATAACACTTCACAGGTTGATACATTCTTGAAAATACCGTTGTGAATAGCACCTGCACGAATGAAGTCCAAATAATGGGTTTCAGAAGGTAATACCGTTAAATCACTCCAACTGGTTACTAAGGTGACAAATTCATCTGAGAATCCCCACGCTTTAGTCACTTCTCCACCAATATCCGCAGCTAACTTAGCAATAGCTTGCTGTAAAAAAGTCGGGTTAGCGAAAACATCAGGATGATTTTCAGCTTCAGTTAAAATGGGTAAAACACCTATATTATGAACCAGTGCCGCCAATGTTAAGGTGTCTAACGTTAATGATGTGTGTTTATGGTCTTGGATATAAAAAGTCATTAAACTGATGGCAACTGCGGCTACATCGACGGTTTTTTTCCATGACTTTTTCAAATACATTGAAACTATTTCATTTTTTGAAACAAATACTTGCTCTAACGCCATCGCTGTTGCGATACTTTTGATTTGGCGCAAACCAATGCGAGTTACAGCCTGGTTGACTGTTTCAACTTTAACAGAACGTCCTAAAATAACGCTATTCGCTACTTTCAACATACCCAAAGATAAAGCAGGGTCATGACCGATAATATCACTCATTTGTTTTAAGTTAATGTTTGGATCATCCGCCGCTTGGCGCACTTTCAGTGCTACTTCTGGCAAGGTTGGAAGTACAAGCGCATCTTGTTTAATTTTTTCTACTAAAATTGTATAAAGGGCATTTTCAGTTCCCATAGTCTCACCTTAATTATTATTATCATTTGTCAATTATCAATTGTATTACATTAAAAAGTAGCACAGTTTTTTGCTTATATTATTATTTTAGGTCAAATATTAGTAAATTTTTCAATACTGTATCTTTATTAGACAAATGCTCAAATATTTAAAATTCTAGTTTTTAATCACTTAATATGATTTTCATCAAAGAACCGCCTGATAAGCTGTTTACCTATGACAAACGATGTTTTTATAATACAGCTAATATAAATCATCTATGTTGTTCATTATGCTAAAACCTGAATTATTATCGCCTGCTGGAACCTTAAAAAATATGCGTTATGCTTTTGCTTACGGAGCTGATGCTGTGTACGCAGGGCAACCCCGTTACTCTTTACGGGTGAGAAATAATGAATTCAATTTAGAGAATCTTAAAATTGGTATTAATGAAGCTCATTCCCTAGGTAAAAAGTTTTACTTAGTCAATAATATTGCTGCACATAACAGTAAATTAACAACGTTTATTAAAGATATTACGCCCGTTATAGCAATGCAGCCCGATGCCCTGATCATGTCTGATCCCGGCCTTATCATGATGGTACGGGAAAAATTCCCTGATATGCCAATTCATCTATCTGTGCAAGCTAATGCGGTTAATTGGGCAACCGTAAAGTTTTGGTATCAACAAGGTGTTGAGCGCGTTATTTTATCACGTGAATTATCGCTTGATGAAATTGAAGAGATTCGTTTTCGATGCCCTGAAATGGAATTAGAAGTTTTTGTTCATGGTGCTTTATGCATGGCATATTCTGGTCGTTGCTTGTTGTCTGGTTACATTAATAAACGCGACCCAAATCAAGGAACATGTACAAATGCTTGTCGTTGGAAATATGATAGCCACCAAGCAAAAGAAAACGAAACCGGTGATATAATAGCGGTACAGCCAGACACTAAAGTAAAACCAGAACTATTTATCCCTGATTCAGCTAAAATCATTATTCCAGAGCAACAACCAATTGAGGATATTATTTTATTGCAAGAGCAAGGTCGACCCGGTGAATATATGCCAGCATTTGAAGATGAGCACGGTACTTATATAATGAATTCAAAGGATTTACGTGCCGTTGAACATGTAGAACGTTTAATAAAAATAGGCGTGCATTCATTAAAAATTGAAGGTCGAACTAAATCATTTTATTACTGTGCTCGAACAGCACAAATTTATGGCCAAGCTATTTCTGATGCTTTAAGTAATAAACCTTTTAATCAAAATTTAAATACCGATTTAGAACATCTTGCTCACCGAGGTTATACCCAAGGTTTCTTAAAACGTCACCGCCATAGTGACACACAAAATTCTGATTACGGTTATTCAAAAAGTGATACTCAGCAATTTGTTGGTGAAATATTAGGCCGCAACGAAATAACAGGTTTAGTAGAAATAGAAGTAAAAAATAAATTTCTAGTCGGTGACCGTTTAGAGTTAATGACACCGCTAGGTAATACATCTTTTGTTTTATCTCATATGGAGAACGCCAAAGGTGAAGTTATTATTGACGCAAAAGGGTCCGGTCATAAAGTATCAATTTCGTTAGTAACTGAGCACGATTTAACTTTTGGTATTATTATGCGCTACCTTAATGAAGGTGGCACAACACGCCAACCGTTTACACAAAATCAAGTAGCGTAATAGGGCCATGGCACTGATTATAGAAGATGCATGTATTAACTGTGATATGTGTGATCTAGAATGTCCTAATGAGGCCATTGCATTGGGTAGCATGATTTATGAAATTGACGTGGATAAATGTACTGAATGTGTTGGCCATTATGACAAGCCAACTTGTATTAGCGTTTGTCCTATTGATTGTATCAAAAAAGATCCAAAGCATAATGAAAATGAGCAAACGTTATTAGCTAAATTTATCGCTATGCATGGTTAACAGCACCTACTACGACTGAAACAATAACGTGCAATTGCTCAGTCGATTAAGTTTGTATTTAGACAGATATAGCGGCTTTTATATGAGCGTGGCATTGATAATTCACTAATTCAAAGTCTTCAAAAGTAAAATCAAAAATACTTTTTATCTCAGGATTAATTTTCATAGTTGGCAAAGGTAGCGGAGTGCGACTTAGTTGTTCATCAACTTGTTCCATATGGTTTGAGTATAAATGAGCATCTCCGAAAGTATGAACAAAATCACCTAGCTCTAAATCACAGACTTGGGCGATCATCATGGTAAATAGTGCATAACTTGCAATATTAAAGGGTACACCTAGAAAGATGTCGGCACTGCGTTGATATAATTGACACGACAGCTTGCCATTGAGTACATAGAATTGAAAAAGCGTATGGCACGGGGGTAATGCTTGCTTGCCCTGTGCAGCATTCTCTGCAGGGCTTATAGATGTATCAGGTAATAATGCAGGATTCCAAGCGGTAATAATATGACGTCGTGAATCTGGGTTATTTTTTAAATCATCAATCAATTGTGTAAGTTGATCAATTGTTTCGCCATTGGCTGATGGCCAATTACGCCACTGTACTCCATATACAGGCCCTAGTTCGCCCGACTCTGTTGCCCAAGCATCCCAAATTTTAACGCCATTCTCACTTAAGTAAGCAATATTAGACTCACCTTTAATAAACCATAATAATTCATGAATAATTGATTTTAGATGACATTTTTTAGTGGTGACCAGTGGAAAGCCTTTTGCTAAGTCAAAACGCATTTGATAACCAAAAATACTTTTGGTGCCTGTACCTGTGCGGTCTGATTTTTGTACGCCGTTATCACGAACATGTCGCATGAGATCTAAATATTCTTTCACTGTCTTTCCTTCTCTAAAAAATTTTAATTTTAAACAAACGCTATTGTACTAACTTAATATCATTTTAACTGCTACTAGCATCAAAAATATCGCAAATGCTTTCTTGATAGTACCGACCGGTAACTTACTCGCCGCTTTAACACCTATTGGAGCAAAAAGAGAAGACGTAATAATGATACCAAGCAAGGCAGGTAAATAAACATAGCCTAAGCTATATTTGGGTAAGTTCTCTTCTCCCCAACCAGCAATCACATAGCCGCTAACACCGAATATGGCCACAACCATACCACTGACCGTGGCAACACCAATACATTGGCGTAAAGGAACTTTAAAGTAACTTAATATCGGGACTAGAATAGCACCACCAGCAATGCCCATTAGACTTGCTAAAATACCAGTAAAAAAGCCAATACCTTTAACAATGATATTTTTGGGTAGTTTTTCATCATCGTTGTGATTAATTAATTTATTTTTCTTCGCTCGGTTTATAGCAATAAACATATAAGACGAAAGTAAAAAAACAGCAATAGCAAAAGTATTTTTTAGTGCAACAACAGAAAGCATATCAGCAATAAATCCGCCAAGTAACGATCCTAATGCAATCGCCATCATGAGTTGCTTAGCAAGTGGCCAAGGTATATTGCTATTACGGTGATGAGCTAATGCCGCGGAAAGTGAAGTAACAACAATAGTGGCTAACGAGGTCGCAAGCGCCATTGGCATAACTAAGTTCGGTTCAATCCCTAGCTGCGGTAATAAATACACCAAAGCGGGTACAATTATCAACCCGCCACCTATGCCTAAAAGACCAGCAGAGAAACCGACCACTGAGCCGAGTAACACGCAAATTAAAAATATACTTAATAACATTGTTTACTGCTTTTTAAGTTAAATTAACCGGATACATTACCTACCGGCACGTACGAAACTACTTAAACCGAATTGTTCAAGTTGTTCATTTAAATAACTGTGTACTTGTTTGGATGTTGAAAGGGTTAACACATGTGCCAACATCATTTTTACTTGATGAAAATCAACATGGCGGATCACCCATTTAATTTTTGCGATATTATGCGCGTTCATACTCAATTTGTCATATCCCATCGCTAATAATAATAAAGCGCCTGCTGGTTCACTGGCTAGCTCGCCACATAGGCTCAAGGGTACCAATGAGCGAGCTGATTGTTCTGCAATATGGTTAAGCGCTCTTAAAACAGCTGGATGATATGAATTATATAACGCTGATACGCGGGCATTATTTCGGTCAACTGCTAATAAATATTGAGTTAAATCATTACTGCCCACCGAAAAGAAATCAACTTTACTGGCTAATTCAGGCAATTGATAAATAATACCTGGCACCTCGATCATTATACCAACTTTTGGACGAGTGAGCTTTTCTTCACCGATAAAATCAAGTTCACCAGACAGTTCATAATAAGCTTGATTGATTAAGCGAGTTGCTTCGTCTACCTCTAAAGTACTTGAAATCATCGGCAACATAATTTCTAAATTATTTAAGCCAACATTCGCTCGCAACATTGCTCGTACTTGTAAGAGAAAAATTTCAGGATGGTCAAGTGTAATGCGAATACCACGCCAACCAAGAAATGGATTATCTTCATTTATCGGAAAATAGGGTAACGACTTGTCACCACCAACATCTAAGGTACGCATAGTTACAGGTTGATCAGGAAAAGCACTTAATACTTGACGATAAAGTTCAGTTTGCTCTGACTCAGAGGGAAAGCAGCTGCGGTTCATAAAAGGAATTTCAGTACGATACAAACCGATCCCTACAGCACCTGAATTTTTTGAATATTCAAACCCTGATGAAAGCCCAGCATTAAGTTGCAACTCAATGGTTTGACCATCTTTGGTAATAGCAGGCAATTGCGCTACTTTTTTAACCTTATCGGCGAGTAATATCTCTTGAGTGATTAAGTGTTGATATTCACGTTGTAAGGCTTCATTAGGCTGAACAAAAAGCTCACCACTAAAGCCATCTACAATACAGTTCTTCTGGTGTAATCGACTAAGCGAAATTTTCTCAATACCCATTACCGCTGGCACACCTAGTGCTCTTGCTAAAATAGCAGCATGAGAATTATTGGAGCCCTGAAGCGAGACTACACCTTTTAAGCCTTGGTGCTGGTATTGTGCAAGCATAGCTGCCGTTACTTCTTCAGCAACTAGTATAAATTCTCGTGGAAGTTGTTGCTCTTTTATATTTAGTTTTTTTAAGTTAAGTAATAATCGATTACCTAAATCGCGTATATCACTGGCCCTTTCACGCAAATAACAGTCATCTAAGGCTTCAAACTGAATAATATAGCTATCAATGATTTGTTTTAAAGCACTTTCAGCAGTCCAACCTGATATTATTTTCTGGGTAACTTCTTTAGTAATATTTGCATTATTTAATAATTGCTTATACATATCGAAAATATCTAAAGTACTCTCCGCAATAATCCCTTGTAACTTACTGGCCATGAAATCAAAATCTATGCGTGTTTTCGCCACGGCTTCTTCAAAAAATTGTAACTCTAGCGTTGGGGTTTTAGTTCGTTGTAAAGAAACAGAAGCTAAACTTACCGCTGGATACACAACAAACATTTCACCAATCATTACCCCTGAGGAGCCAGCAACACCCTGTAATGCTTTAGTCCAATGACTATTAGCATCTTGCTCTGTGATTAACACATTAGCTTCAGCATTGGCCAATGAAGTAGCTAATTGGGCTGATAAGGTAACTAAGAATGCTTCTTCATTTTCGGTAAAATTCCTAGCCTCTTTTTGTTGAATCGCCAGTATGCCCAGCACTTTTCGTCGATGAATGATGGGGGTCCCCAGAAAGGCATTTAATTCGTCTTCCTCAACTTCAGGGGCATGAATAAATTGAGGATGGTTTTGCGCATTAGCAATGTTAAGTGGTTCTTCTCGCTGGCCAACTAAACCGACTAAGCCTTCAGTAAAACCGATGGTTGTTTGACCTAATGAACCTTCTGCCAAACCGTCAGAGGCAACCAATAAAAAATGTTGTTTGAGGTGGTCAGCAAGATAAATTGAACAACAGTCAGTATTCATCGTTTCTTTTATTTGTTCCACCATACGATGTAATGCACTGTCGAGTTCAGCGTTTTGGCTAAATTCTAGAACAATTCTCCGTAGGATAGTTAACATACGGCTCCTTAAATAAAAATGCCCGTTCACTTTAAGATATAGGGTCATCTTTAAGTGATACGGGTATATTATACATTTTTGTTTTGTCGTATAAAACTGCTACATAATAATAATCAACTACGACGTTTACGGTTTTGATGGCGATAAGAAGGCATAGACGCCTGAGCAAATTCCTTCATCACTTTACGGTAAACTTCACGTTTAAAAGACACTACCTGACGCACTGGGTACCAGTAACTTACCCAACGCCAATCATCAAACTCTGGATGATCAGAGTGAAGTAAATCAACCGCAGACTCTTCTGAAGTTAGCTTAAGTAAAAACCATTTCTGTTTTTGCCCAATACAAACAGGTTTACTTTCATGCCTAATTAAACGTTTTGGTAATTTATATCTCAACCAGTGTTTAGTCGAAGCAACAATACTGACATGTTCCGGTTTTAATCCCACTTCTTCGTGTAATTCTCGGTACATGGTTTCTTCTGCTGTTTCTCCCTCATCAACCCCCCCTTGTGGATATTGCCACGAGTGTTGACCATAACGCCTAGCCCAAAATACTTGTCCTCTATCATTGATTATGACTATGCCGACATTAGCTCTATAGCCTTCGGCATCTATCAAAGGAATTCCCAATAACTTTCATAAAATATATCTTGATTCTTCCATAATATGGGCTTGCGGGCAATTAATTAATTTTTTATTTTATCTAGACCATAGCGTCAAAAGTTATGAATCTTTATACTGAGTAAAGAAAAGTCACGACTAAAGAGTTTACTCATTAAAATTAATATCCCTACTAACGAAGATGATTTACTCAAAAGAGCGCAAGCGCTTGCTGGACTTAATTTAGCTGAAATAGCTGAACAAGCAGGCGTAGTAGTCCCTGAGAATTTAACGAGAGAAAAAGGTTGGATAGGTCTTTTACTTGAGCAGGTTCTTGGCGCTAGTGCGGGGTCAAAACCTGAACCTGACTTTCCACATTTAGGTATTGAATTAAAATCGTTACCCATTAGCATGCAAGGCAAACCTTTAGAGACAACATTTGTATGTGTTGCACCTTTGACTGGCTTAGTAGGGGCTAGTTGGAAAACCAGCCATATACGCAACAAAATGGCGCGTGTTTTATGGGTACCGGTAATTTCTGAACGACATATACCAATAGGCGAGCGTATAGTTGGCACCCCTTTTATTTGGTCCCCGTCTTATGAAGAAGAACAATTACTCGCCCTAGACTGGCAAGAGCTTACCGATATGATTGTATTAGGTGAAGTAGAAAACATCTCAGGAAAACATGGCCAAGTGTTACAACTTCGCCCCAAAGCGGCCAATAGCCAAGCTAAAACACAAGCCTTTAATAAACACGGCGAGCCCTTTCGAACACTGCCTCGTGGCTTTTATTTAAAAACATCTTTTACACACATGTTATTACGTAATCATTTGCGTATTGATTAACGATATCTGCGGTATTCATATTTCAATTGAAACTTATCTTAAATACACAAACCATCAGGTAATTATTAATTGACTGATTTACTTTAACTACTGAATTTATGAACTTATCTATGCTAAAAAGTAAAATTTAAACTATTGTTACAGGTACTGATCTTATTACTCGTTGATTCACTTCGTTGTTACTGGTTTTGAAAGAATACGTTATAAGGCTTATCTGAAATATACTATGGTCATTCTATGAATAGTCACCCCCTTAAGCCTTCTTTAATAATCGAGAATATCTCCCGCCTTGAAGGACTGCCATCACAACAAATACATAGTCTGTGTTATTCTCACCGAAAATTTTGGCTAAGCACACCTAATGGATTAGCTATATATGATGGTGAACACGTTGAAATTCTTAATCAACATTCAGGACTTTTAACTCACGGTCAACGTTCAGTTACTTCAAATAGAGATACTATTTTAGCCTGCTCAGATTTAGGCATTTCAATTATAAACGCTGAAACCCATCAATCCATCGTTGATCTTAATACAGTTGACCTTGGCCTTGGTTGGTGCCAATGCGCGATATCTATTGATAACAACGACTATTTATTAGGATGCGCCAAAGGGCTATATCGATGGAATAGCAAGTCAGATGAATTGAACAAAGTAAGCCTTGACGTTTCCGGCGAAGGCGTACTCAGTATTGTTAAAAGCAAAGATCAAACTATTCTTATTCAAATGTCACAGTCAGGCATTTGGGTGTACCAAAATGAAATGATTCGACCTCTTATTAATCAATACACCAAGAGCTTTAACTCGGCGAACCATATTAGTGCATCGACGCAAGGCTTTCTCATTGCTAATAACAAGAGCATCATCATTTTAGATTTTGATTTAAAACTTAAAGAGCATATCCAACTCCCTGATATAGAGTCAATGATTGTCCGTATATTGTTTCCTCATTCAAATCATATGATCATTGCAGAGAAAACCTGTGTATACGAACTAATAAAGCACGATTACATTTGGAAAAAAGGAAAGACGCTATTTACCACCGCAAAAATCACCGATCTTTGTTACGATTCATTCAACAATCTTTGGGCTACTACCGACTTCAGTGGATTAATTAAGTATCCAGCTTTGAATGACTATATTCGAACGTTTGTACCTAAAAAAGCTACATCAATACTAACGCTTCGACTGGCTCAAAATGGACAAGACATTCTTATTGGAGGCACAGGCCATAGTTATTCACTTTCATCGCAAAATGATGCGATACAGAGTGAAATAAGCAGCTTAAAAAACTTAACTTGTTGGGATATTTATCAAGACAAACAGCTAAAAATCTTTGCTGCCTGTAATGAAGGGCTAGCCATCTGTGAAATGACAGATAATTCTTCTGTACAACTTTTTACTGACAAAAACATTGGTGCTGGACGTTGTATTCAGAATATTGGAGAAAATTATCTATATGGCAGTGTTTACGGTTTATTCATATTTTATCCAAGCAGTAAAAAGTTTGAACCTATCAATGATTCATTAGGAAAAACCTTAAGTTATATCTACACAATAGTCCCGAAAGATACAAATAACTATTTTGTTACAACACTTGGTCGAGGACTGTGGATCTATAACACCGATGACAACACGCTCATTTCTGTCGAATTAAAGAATAAATACCTTAACATCTACGATATCAACGTTAATAAAGAGGGTGCATACGCGATAGCAGCTGACAATAAACTATTATTGATGATTGACTCACAAGTCACCGAAATTTTCGAGTCTAGCGATTCTATCGCAGCCTGGACCTGCCGATGGCACAATAAAGATGAAATACTCATTGGTACTTCGCAAGGTCTGCAGTTGTTTAACATCAATTGTCGGCAACCAAAGTACGTTATTAATAATGTTCCCGAACGTCAGTTTTGGGAGTTTACAACCAGCCGTAGCCTATTGAGGAAAGGTGAAGATAGTTACTGGTGTGGTCTCAATGAAAGCTTAAACGTCATTGAAATACCCAGATTAATTGATACCGTACAAGCACCAATACCTGAGATAAAATCTGTTTCGAGCAGTAGCCAATTCCTGCTTGATGGCAATATATTAACCATAGAAGAAGGTAGTTGGAACCTCGACATTATGCTTTGTTCTTATTGGTTGTGGAAAGAAAAAAGCATTAGTTATCACTATCGACTGGTTGGATTTCACGATAATTGGCGAAAAACCAAACACGAACCAATAATGTACTCAGCCCTTCCTTCTGGAGAATATTTACTAGAAGTTCAGGTTAAGTGCGGTTTAGCCCAGTCAAATCAAAAGATCAAACTACTTTTAATAAAAGTGATCAGGAAAGGGACTATTTTTAAGCTTTTAACATGGATAAAAAAAGCCATAGCAACCAGTATCATAAAAATTAAACAGCGCAAAAATTTTTGGAAACTATATGAAAGTCATTTAGAACTAGAGAGGATTGTCGAAAAAAGAACGGCAGATTTGTCAATTGCCAATCAAAAACTGCAGGAGATGAATCTATCATTAGAGCTACTGTCAAACAAAGATCAATTAACTGGAATAAATAACCGTAGAGCCTTTCAAAATTTCGTGGATGAAGAAATAAAAAGAGCCAGCCGAAATAAGTATCACTTTAGTATTCTAATGATAGATATAGATTATTTTAAGCAGTATAACGATAATTATGGTCACTTAGCTGGTGATTTATGCTTAAAGCTGGTTGCACAAAATCTTTTATCTTGCTTGCACCGTAGCGGTGACGTTTTGGCTAGATACGGCGGGGAAGAATTTATTATTGCATTACCAGAAATTGACCAACAACAAGCTAAAAATTTTGCCGACCTTTGCATAAAATCCATTAATACATTAGGCATAAACCATGAACACTCTGCGGTATCATCAAATATTACCATTAGCGTAGGCGTAGTAAATTCACTTGTAGAGCCCCTGAAAAATAGGTCTGAACGTATAACGTTCATAACAAAGCTTATTGGCCAAGCCGATGAAAATTTATACTTAGCCAAAAAGCAAGGCAGAAATAGATCCGTTTAAAATAGCTATATTAAAAAACCCTGTTTATCTAGCAAGCTTTCCTCCAAAGCGACTTTAACTTTTTACAGACGGAACAAACCAAATTCCAGGCAAATAAAACCAACTCGAAAGTTGGTTTATTTCTGCTTTTCAGCAAATGTGGTGGGCGCGGCAGGAGTGGAACCTGCGATCGGAAGCGGTTAGTTTCGTAGCGACTCTTCTATATAATATTTATTCTAGGCAAAATCTAGACGAAAAAAAACCAACTCGAAAGTTGGTTTATTTCTGCTTTTCAGCAAATGTGGTGGGCGCGGCAGGAATCGAACCTGCGATCGGAAGCGGTTAGTTTCGTAGCGACTCTTCTATATAATATTTATTCTAGGTAAAATCTAGACGAAAAAAAACCAACTCGAAGTTGGTTTATTTCTGCTTTTCAGCAAATGTGGTGGGCGCGGCAGGAATCGAACCTGCGATCGGAAGCGGTTAGTTTCGTAGCTGCTATTATATGCTCGGTCTCTCCAGCAGGTTCGATACACTATCACTTTACTTTAGACGAAAAAAAACCAATCCGAAGATTGGTTTATTTCTGCTTTTCAGCAAATGTGGTGGGCGCGGCAGGAGTCGAACCTGCGACCGCCTGGTTCGTAGCCAGGTACTCTATCCAGCTGAGCTACGCGCCCACATTAAACTTTATTTACTATCTTGTTCAAAGATAACACCCATTATTTTTATAAGCCTTGGTATTTGCTTAACAACTCAAAATACCTCCTAAGGATGATACTTGAGTTTTTAACTGCTATATTACAGAAGAAAAAAAACCAATCCGAAGATTGGTTTATTCCAGCTTTACAGCAAATGTGGTGGGCGCGGCAGGAGTCGAACCTGCGACCGCCTGGTTCGTAGCCAGGTACTCTATCCAGCTGAGCTACGCGCCCACATTAAACCTTATTTAATATCTCGTTTGAAGATAATATCTATTAATTTTATAAGCGATGATATTTGCTTAGTCCACATTTCAATAAAGAAAAGTGGTGGGCGCGGCAGGAGTCGAACCTGCGACCGCCTGGTTCGTAGCCAGGTACTCTATCCAGCTGAGCTACGCGCCCTCACATGAACTATTTTTTATATCTTAGTCTAAAGATAGCAAATTGCTTTGCATTTATTACTTTTACCGCAGTTACCTTTAATAAAAGTAATGGCGGAGAGCGAGAGATTCGAACTCTCGAACGGATTTAAAGCCGTTACTCCCTTAGCAGGGGAGCTCCTTCGGCCACTCGGACAGCTCTCCATTTTTACTTCTTTACTGTTGAGTTCTAATACGTACTTTGAAATACATCTTAGAAAAAACTCTCTATCAGGCTAGTAGCCAGATACTCCTTTAACAGGTGAGCGTCTTCAACCAATCGGTCACATCTCCAGTGGGTGCGAATACTAATGGATCGAGAAAATAAGTCAACAATATTTTCTATTTTTCTGTACTTTTAAATCTGTTTGCCGAGATTTCAACCAACAAGGCTATTTTTCAAGCTCAAAAAGATTATTGTCACTAAATTAATGCTGAAAAAAATTAATATTAGTCATTAAAAAAGTCGGCAATTGCCGACTTTTTTTAATGAAGGTGTTCAACAAAGCTAAAATTTATTACCTGTTTCGGCTTCGCTACTGTCACTTCCTGTTTTTTCTGCTTGTATGCGCATGTAAATTTCTTCACGGTGAACAGATATTTCTTTTGGCGCATTTACGCCAATACGAACCTGATTACCCTTTACACCTAAAACTGTGACGGTAACTTCGTCACCAATCATTAACGTTTCACCAACCCTACGAGTTAAAATTAACATCCTAAATATCCTTTATGTTTAAAAGCCAGTCCACTAAAAAATTATAAGCTAGTAATAAATTTAGTTTAATTTTGGTAAAAGTACATAATAAAAATTAAAAACTTTGTAAAAAATAGTTACTTAAGTTCACTAAGACCCAGTTTTACCACTATTTACAAAGATTTTATTACCACGAGTGATAATCAGTTATTAACTTTGCACTTATAACCAATATTGGCATTCTAGCAAGCTTATTCAAGCAATAAAGTTATTTTTTGGAAATAATTATAACTATTTGTTATTATTAATATTGTAGTTGACGTATGTTAACTCTGCATTAACCGCTAAGTAACCTAACTTACTATTTAAAAGATTTACCCACAAAAAAGGAGCTAAAACGCTCCTTAATGAAATATATTAGCTTACTATAATATTACGATAACTGGTCAATTAGCCATGCTTTCGCTGTGTCTAATGCCATAGGTAAATTCTCTGGCTTGTTGCCACCAGCTTGTGCCATATCTGGACGCCCACCTCCTTTGCCACCGACATGCTGTGCTGCGGCATTAACTAAATCACCGGCTTTTACCTGTCCAGTGAGATCTTTAGTTACACCAGCGATCAAACCTACTTTTCCGTCTGATGCTGTGCCTAATAAAATGATCCCTGAGCCTATTTTATTCTTGAGTTCATCCATCATGCCACGAAGCGCTTTAGACTCGGTACCTGCTAAATCTGCAATAAGTACTTTCACACCATTAACATCTACAGCCTCACTGATTAAATCAGAACCGGCTTGAGCCGCCACTTGCTGTTTTAGGATTTGAATTTCTTTTTCGAGTTGCTTACCACGACTAATTAATTGCTCAACTTTTCCTGGCATACTCGCCACATCAGATTTAACCATTGAGGCAACTAAGCTTAGATTTGAACCTTGCTGCTCAGTAAAAGCAAGTGCACACTCACCGGAAACAGCTTCTATACGACGAACACCTGCAGCTATACCTGATTCTGACACTATTTTAACAAAGCCAATATCGCCAGTACGCTCAACATGAACACCACCACAAAGCTCGGTAGAAAAACCACCTAAAGTAACCACTCGTACTTCATCGTCGTATTTCTCACCAAATAAAGCCATAGCGCCTTTTTCTTTAGCTTCGTCTATCTGCATTAAGTTGGTTTCACGAGACAAGTTATTACGTATTTCTTGGTTAACTAGACGTTCAACAGTTTGCAACTCTTGCGCGGTAACCCCTTCAAAGTGAGAGAAGTCAAAGCGTAACTTTTCAGCATCACATAACGAACCTTTTTGCGTAACATGTTCACCCAAGACGCTACGTAAAGCGGCATGAAGAAGGTGAGTAGCCGTGTGGTTTTTAACGATAGCTGCGCGTCGCTCAGTATTTATTTCTGCTTTTACTAGGCGATTTAAGCCAATATTTACGCGAGCAATTCCTTTATGAGCAAAGGCGTTACCCATTTTAGTGGTGTCATGTACTTCAAATATACCGTCATCAATATGAAGAAGGCCTTGGTCTCCTGCTTGGCCACCCGACTCCGCATAAAAAGGTGTTTTGTCCAAAATAACAATGCCCTGCTCGCCTGCTTTTAATTCAGCAACCGACGCTTCGTTATTGAATAATTCAACAATAGTTGCGGAGAATTCATTACGGGTATAACCTTTAAACTGCGTGTTGTGATCAGATTTAAGCTGGTCGTTATAGTTAGAACCAAACTGACTTGCTTGCTGAGCACGTTCGCGTTGAAGTCCCATAGCAATGTCAAAACCATTGTGGTCGACTTTTAATTGACGTTCTCGGGCAATATCTGCCGTTAAATCGGCAGGAAAACCATAGGTGTCATAAAGTTTAAAGGTATCGTCACCTGAAATAGTGTCGCCTTTAAGATTCGCTAAAATATCTTCAAGTAAGATCATGCCACGATCTAGGGTGCGGCCAAATTGCTCTTCTTCGATACGTAATATTTTTTCAATAACCGCTTGTTGGCTAATAAGCTCAGGGTAGGCTTCACCCATTTGCTTACCTAATGAAACAACTAGTCGATGAAAGAAGTGTGATTTTGCTTCTAATTTATGACCGTGGCGTACGGCACGTCGAATAATACGACGTAATACATAGCCACGACCTTCGTTTGAAGGCATAACACCATCTGCTATTAAGAAGCTACATGAGCGAATATGATCGGCAATTACACGCAAAGACTTATGTTCTAAATCATTGCACTGTAATAACTCAGCAGTATCTTTAATTAATCCTTGAAAAATATCAATTTCATAATTGCTATGCACGCCTTGCATTATCGCTGAAATACGTTCTAAGCCCATACCTGTATCAACAGAAGGCTTTGGCAAGTTTTCCATAGTACCGTCAGCATGACGGTTGTACTGCATGAAGACTAAGTTCCAAATTTCAATAAAACGATCACCATCTTCATCTGGTGAGCCTGGAGGTCCACCAAAAATATTTTCACCATGATCATAGAATATTTCAGAACAAGGTCCACATGGCCCCGTATCACCCATTGACCAAAAGTTGTCTGACTCGTACTTTTTACTGGGTGACTTATCACCGATACGAATAATTTTATCTACCGGAATACCTATTTCGTCACGCCAAAAAGCGAAGGCTTCTTCGTCACTGTCATAAACAGTCACTAATAGCTTTTCTTTAGGTAAGGCTAATTTGACAGTTAAAAATTCCCAGGCAAAACGTATAGCGTCTTCTTTAAAGTAATCACCAAAACTAAAGTTACCTAACATTTCAAAGAAAGTATGATGGCGCGCCGTGTAGCCAACGTTCTCTAGATCGTTATGTTTACCACCCGCACGAACACAACGTTGCGACGAGGTTGCACGGGTATAACTTCTGCTCTCTGCCCCTAAAAAAACGTCCTTAAAAGGAACCATACCAGCATTGGTAAATAATAACGTCGCGTCATTACCTGGAACTAATGAACTACTTGGAACAATTTGATGTTGCTTCGAAGCATAAAAGTCTAAAAAAGTCTGTCGTAATTGTGCACTAGTTTTAATCATGGGAATGTTCACTCTCTGAAAAGTTAATTCTTGAATTTATTCGTTTAATCGCTATGAGTATATTTAATCAATATCATGATTTCATCCGAAGAGAAACCTCGAGACTGCATAAATCGAATGCGTTTTAATTTATCTTTTTGGTCTTTAATTGTACTTTCGCCAAAGCGTTTATTATACGCAAGCTCGGCTTGAAGATACCAATCAATTTGCTGATTTTTACTCAGTTCAACTATAATAGTATCGCAAACACCTTTTTGTTCCAATTCATTGCTAATATAAAGCCAACCATAACCTTTATTAAGGCGGCTACCAAACAAAGATTCGGCAAAACGTTGGTCACTCAAATAGTTTTTTTTAATTAGAAATTCAAGGACTGGCGTAATTTCATCTTCACTGTGTTGACGAAATTTGAGCTTTTGCATTAACTCTTCATAAGAATGCTCGCGACGAGAGAGGATACCTACCGAACAATGTAAGATAGCTTTGTTCAATGATTCATCACCTTTAAAGACGTTTTACCGCTTATTTTACCTTTAAATTAACGGATAATTATAGTGTTCAATTATTTAAATTTTAGATAAATAATAAGTTTTTACTTTGAGTGAATAATCACGCAGAATAAGTTGTTATAAAAGTAAGCGTAAAGTTTGCAGATAAACAGCAAAATAAAACAGGGATCTGTATGAAGGTATGTTTTAAGAACCTCAGTCAAATGTTCACCATTTTTTGTATAACATTATTGCTTTCTGCCTGTGGTGGTTCTAATGATAAATCAAAAAATTACGCCATCAACGCTGATGTTTCAACGATTAGCTTTAGCAATGAGATAATTACTGAGTTTGACGATTCAATAACCGTTAATGTTACTTTTGCTGGCGACGGTTTATTAGTGGGTTATGCCCCTGACTCCCAACCCGTGGGCTGGCTAGCCTTTAGAACTGAAAACCTAACCAGTAATTCTGCTACTGTTCATATTGATTTAACCCAAGCAGACCAAATTAATTTAGGTGAATACGTCACAAAGCTGCGTTTTTCAACGGGCGAACTCTCTGATAATGGCGCAACCTTAGTGCATCATGACATCAACGTTTCATTACTTATTTGGCAAGCAAATATAGATACTGAGCTGGTCAGTTTTCGTGGCACCTTTGGTGATGTCAGCATTCCTAGCCAAACAATCGCTATCACCAGTGAGAGTAATAACTGGCAGTTAAGCAGTGATATTGACTGGATAACTTTTGACATATCTTCGGGCTCAGGTGATGCAACGGTCACCGTTACCCCGAATATTAGCAGTTTTACTGCCGCGCAGTTAGCAAGCGGAAATATTATACTCACCGAAACAACAACGGGTGATACTAAGCTTATCCCTGTAGAAGTTGGTTTAGATAATCAATATTTGTATGCCAACCAAGCCAGCTTGGCTTTTACGTCAACCGCGAATATTTCAGTGCTTGAGCAAACCATCAAAGTCAGTACCAACAGCAGCGCTGAAATAAATTGGCAAGCAAGTTCCGCCTCAACCTGGTTAACCTTAACAAAACTCGACAATGATTTTCTTAAAGTTGCTGTTGATGTTAATGCCATGCCGGTAGCGGCGATAAGTCAAACTGAAATAACCCTCAATGCCATTGAAAATGAAGTTGTTATTGGGCATGTTCTACCGGTATCATTATTTCAAAGTACTGAGCAAACAGAAACTAAAGTCATCACGGACATAGCCGCAAATATCGATACCGTGATAGCAGCACCTAACATGCCCTACTTTTATGTTGGCTCAGAAAACAACTTACTTGTTTATCAACAATATAGTGGTGAATTAATTGCAACCATCGCTATCGCTCCTGATAACACCCTACTTGAGCAATTTATTGTTCATCCTGACGGTAGTAAATTACTAGCAAAAGCGCTTGAAGTTGTTATCAATGAAGACGAGACCACCACTGAAGTTGTTCATCGTTATAATATCAATTTAAGCGATTATAGTTTTACTGAAATTTCATCACCAACCATAGAGTTTGAACCTAGCCGTTACGTACAATTTTCTGGCCGATACTTTCTTGTCACGCAAACACTTGAATACGCAAATGAAGAGTTACAACGCTTATTTTGGGATCGTGAAAATATCTTTTTCACGGAAACCATTGACCAAGCCAGTGAAACAGAAGCTTTATATGCATTAGACTTTCAAACAGCAACCTTAAATCGCTATAACGCAAAAATTAATGACTTCAGTCAAGATAAAATCATTACGAGCTTAACCCATGAATATAAACCAGAACGGTTAGCTGAAGCCGATAGTATTTCAAGCTTTGTCGTTAATGATAACGAAACGGCGCTTTATCTTATTAGCCCAACAAGTGAACACATTAGCTTTGATGGCAACGCTTTTACCGATATGGGATTACTCAACCAAGCAGACGGTGCAACGACGTTATTTGTTGAAAAGTCGAATAACAATTTTGCCCATTATCTTCGTTTTGTTCCCGCTAGCGGCTTCGTTGTGAATGTTTACAACCAAGCATCAGCACTGACTGCTACCATTGAAACTCAGGGACAACAGCCCACCAGCATTGATATTTCATCTGATAATAAACGCTTGTTAGTGAACGCGGTAAATAGTACTCAAATAGAAATGGTAACTTTAGCGCAGTTTGATGTGTCGGCATCTCAGTTGTCCTTTAATACTACCTTAGGCAATGCCAGCGTTGCTAGCCAGGAATTGACTATTTCAGGCGTGAGTGATTCATGGCAAGCAACAACAGATGTTTCATGGTTATCTTTGACTCAAACAACAACGCAAGAGAGTAAAACGCTTGTTATTTCCATTGATTCAAATGAGATCATCGGTTGGGGGTTATTTACCGGTATCATTACTCTTACCGACCCAGAGACGGGCATCAATGTACAAGTAGTGGTTGAGTTAGCGGTTGATGAAATAAGGTTATTCAGTAACGCTTCAGCACTAACCTTTACTTCACAAGCGGACAAGTCAACGCTCAGTCATACGGTAGATATTGTCACCAATAAATCCAGTGCGGTAGCTTGGCAAGCACAAAGTAATGTTAATTGGTTAACGTTAACGGCTGATACCGTTAATAATACCCTAGCGATCGACGCCGATCCAAGTAAAATAACGACTAATGGTTTGTACTATGGCGAAATCACCTTAGCACCGGTCAATAGTTCTGAAAGCGTCAAGGGTACAATAAAAGTCAGCTTTGAAAAAGGCGATTTTGACACAACAAGCATCAGTGAAATTGTTATCACTGATATTACACCTAATACCTCAGCTGTCGTATTAGACCCACTGCGTCCTAATATTTATATCGGCCAAGGTGATGTGATAAAAGTGTTTAATATTATTACTGGCGCTGCAATAACAACGATTAATTCACCACTTGGCGGTGCTGATTTAACCGACTTGGTTATTCACCCAGATGGCTCACTCTTGTTAGCTTCAAATAGTGAAAACTACAACGATGAAAATGGGCAGCCACAAACGCGTATTAATCATTATCAAATAAACCTTAACGATTTCAGTATTAACTTACTGCCAGCTGCTGACATAGATCTACAATTTAGGCCTAAAACTATCGCGATGGTCGCCGGTAAAGCCATTGTTATCAGCCAAGCGTTAGAATATGCAAACTTAGCCTTAGCGGTGCAGTTCTGGGATAGAGAAAATACTTTCAACTCACCCATTATCTATGACGTACCTGCAAGCAATCATGTTATTGCTTATAACGCTAACACCTCAGCATTGCTACAATATACCTTAGCGTACAATGCCTTTACTGCTGAAAGTGTTCAACAAATTGCCAGTGATGAAAATATTAACAGCGCTTATAGTGGCGTTTTATCAAATATAGTCACCAGTAGTCGTGGTGCAGACCTTTATACAGCGAGCACCACTTCAGAGTGGACAACTTTTGATGGTACAAGTTTTACTGACCAAGGCGTTTTACGAGCGAGTATACGAACGGTTAACGTAGCCATTGACTCGGCTAATAATAGTTATTTCTATCGTTTCGATAGTAGTGGCGTTTTTATTCTTAGTAAATATGATGAAAACCAACAAGCTTTATTTACCGTCGGATATACAGCTGGTTCTGTTGACAGTTATATATCGCCAAACTACCAGCGAATTATTCACTACAATTCAACTGCAAATAGCTTAGTACTTGATTATATTCCTGATTAAGCTCAGCTACATATTGCACTTATATAATCCCGTGCTCGCACGGGATTTTTATTTCCACTAAAGCCTACTTATTTATCTTATTCTGTATTTTACAAAAATAATCAAGGTAAAAGCTGACAACTTAACAATTCAGCTTTTTTAACCGGTTACTCACCGTTTTTAAACGTGCTGCATCTTGTAGCTTGGCCGAGTGCAACATAGAATAAATTCATTAGCTTTGTCTATACGATATTAACAAAGTCATTTAATTGTCTAACATTTAATAAAGGTCATTTATGAAAAAGCGCTTACTCGCCCCGCTTGCTATTGCTATCGCATTAGCCGGTTGTCAGTCGTACGACGATAACAAGAATCAAACCAAAGAAAGTCAGCAAAAAATTAAAAAAGCTGAACATATAAATCCATTGTTCAGTGCATTTACTACGCCACACGGCATCCCCCCTTTTGATCAAATTAAAAAAAGTGATTACTTACCCGCATTTGAGCAAGCTATTAGTGAAAATAAAATAGAAATTTCCACTATTGCCAATGCCACTAACACAGCAACATTTGCAAATACCATTGAAGCGATGGAAAAGTCAGGTGACTTTCTTAACCGCGTCAGTAATGTATTTTACGGTTTAACCGGTTCAATGTCTGACGAAGAAATGCGTAATATTGCCAAAGCAGTATCACCACAATTATCAGCGCTAAATGACGACATTAATCTTAATGCAAAATTATTTGCTCGGGTAAAAACGGTTTATGACAAAAAAGATCAACTGAATTTACAAGTAAACGAATTAACCTTACTTGAGAAAACCTACAAAGGTTTTGTCCGTGGTGGTGCTAATTTATCAGATGCTGACAAAGTAAAATTACGCCAATTTAATACGCAATTGAGTGAATTAAGCTTAAAATTTGGCGAAAATTTATTACACGAAACGAACAGCTTTGAAATGGTTATTGATAACAAGGCTGATCTAAACGGTTTACCTGATGATATTATTGCCGCCGCCGCTGTTACGGCAAGCGATAGAGGCCATGAGGGTAAATGGGTATTCACCACTCATCGTCCTAGCAAAAACCCCTTTCTAACCTATGCAACTAATCGTAAATTACGGGAAACCTTATATAAAGGTTACACCATGCGCGGTAACAATGATGATGAGTTTGATAACAAGAGTATTGCTGCAGAAACAGCCAGCTTACGTTACCAAAAGGCACAATTATTAGGTTATAAAACTCACGCACATTTTGTCCTTGAAAATGCGACGGCTAAAACACCTGAAAACGTATTTGGTTTATTAAATCAAGTATGGCCAGCTGCTTTAGCGAGAGCAAAAGAAGAGTCAGCTGATATGCAAAAGCTGGCTAACTCACAAGGCACTAAAATTGAAATAGAAGCCTGGGATTGGTGGTACTACGCTGAGAAAATTCGTAAAGCTCGCTACGATATAGATGCAGCAGAAACTAAGCCATATTTCTCGCTAGAAGGTACTTTACAGGGAATATTTTTCACCGCAGAGAAATTATGGGGCGTAACCTTCAAAGAACGCAACGACTTACCTAAATACCATGAAGATGTACGTACCTTTGAAGTCTTTGATAAAGACGGCAGCTATGTTGGTATTTATATGACTGACCATTACGTGCGCGAAAGTAAACGTGGTGGTGCTTGGATGAGCAGCTTCCGTAAACAACATCGTATGTATGGTGAAGAAGTTACCCCTATTATCTACAACGTATTAAATTATCCACGCCCGGTCGGTGATACGCCAACATTATTAACTTTTGATCAAGCGTCAACTTTATTTCATGAATTCGGTCATGCAATTCAGGGCTTGTTGTCTAACGGTTATTACCGCTCACAAACAGGTACTGCTTTACCACGTGACTATGTTGAATATCCTTCACAAGTCATGGAAAATTGGATGACTGAACCAGAAGTATTAGCAAACTTTGCTAAGCACTATAAAACCGGTGAAGTTATTCCAATGGCATTAGTTGATAAAATTCAAGCTTCAGGTAAATTTAATCAAGGTTTTGGTACCACTGAATACCTTGGTGCAGCTTTACTTGACATGAGTTGGCATTCTTTAGAAACAGCAGAGCTGCAAGATGCTGCC
Source organism: Colwellia sp. BRX10-9 (assembly GCF_014077405.1). Classification (NCBI taxonomy): domain Bacteria; kingdom Pseudomonadati; phylum Pseudomonadota; class Gammaproteobacteria; order Alteromonadales; family Colwelliaceae; genus Colwellia; species Colwellia sp. BRX10-9. The sequence continues at coordinate 46,888 of NZ_JACGVV010000029.1, forward strand.
GTATTTGAGAAAAAGGTCTTATCAGAAATTGGCTTAATCAAAGAGATATCACCTCGTTATAGAACAGGTTACTTTTCTCATATATTCTCTGGCGGTTATTCATCAGGTTATTACGGCTACATTTGGTCAAATATCTATGATGCAGATACTTGGTTAGCGTTTAAAGAAAATGGCATATTCGATGAGAAAACTGCAGATTTATACCGTAAGCATATCTTAGAGCCCGGTGGTAGTGAAGATCCCACTATAATGTACCGTCGCTTTAGAGGTCAAGACCCTAAAGTTCAACCTTTGCTTGACCGTCGTGGTTTAACGACAACTAAATAACGTTAACCCTAATATTATTAATATCCGTTATTTAAGACTCCGTCATGCTGATACTAGATTTATATGAGTCTCAGCATGACGATTTAGAGCTGAAAAAGATATTAACTGACATAGCGCTTTATGGTTGCTAAAAAAGCTAAGTGCTTATATTTACATGCTGATTTTATATCCAATAAAGTCCTTTTCAGCGGAATAACGTCCAGCTTTAAAAATTTTTAATAAAAGTTTATTTGTATTGTTTATAACCTAATAATGTAATAATAATATTCTTTCATCGCCATATAGCTCACTAAAGTTAACCCCCAATTATGAAGTTAAAATCTGCTGTATTACTCATATTGAAAGGTTTTATAAAAATGAGTATTATTTTCAACAACCGTAAAATAAAGCCTTCGCTGTTTTTATTTTTGCTGATACTTTTCCCTTCCTCCGTTTCATTCGCTGCAGTGCAATCGACTCGGTTTGAGCGTCTATCTATTGAAGATGGCCTACCACAAAGTGATGTAACTCAAATACTACAAGACAGACAAGGCTTTATATGGGTAGGGACTTCCAACGGGTTAGCGCGTTATGACGGCTATACGTTTAAAGTATTTAAACATAGTGGTAAAAATCAGAACTCACTAACAGGCAATGTGATTCGAACTATATTTGAAGATAAAAGTGCTAACCTCTGGATAGGTACAGAAGTTGGACTTAATCACTTTAATCCGAGAACTGAACAGTTTAGTCACTTTCGTCACAATGCTAATAATCCAAATAGCTTAAGCCATGATGTTGTCAATGCAATAACTCAAGACCGCTCAGGCAATATTTGGATTGGTACTCGGGGCGGACTTAATCGTTTTGATCCAAAAACAGGGCAGTTTACTCATTATAAACATAATATAAATAATCCAAAGAGTTTAAGCCATAATAATGTCTGGGCAATATTAGAGGATAATAACGGCGAAATTTGGGTTGGCACTCATGCTGGTCTTAGTCGCTTTAATACAAAAACCGAGCAATTTACTCATTACTTTCACAATGCTAACGACCCCAATAGCGTAACTCAAGGAACAGTTTGGTCAATAATTACCGATAAGCAAGATAATCTTTGGATGATTACTGAAGACGGCTTAAATCGATTTAGTCTGCAGACTGAGCAATTTACTCATTACCGCCATGAGGCTAATAATGCTAATAGTTTAAGTGATGGAGTAGTTTTAACGTTAGCAGCTGATAAAAACGGCAACCTTTGGATTGGGACAAATATGGGATTGAATAGACTGAACCTTGAAACTGAGGCTTTCACCTATTACCGTCATGAAGAGGCTAATATAAACAGCCTAGGCTCAGGTAATGTTATGGCTATTTTAGAGGACAGAGAAGGTAATATTTGGTCAGGGACTAACAAAGCGGGTCTTAGCCGCTTCAATCCAAAAATAGAGCAGTTTGGTCATTACCGACGAGATGCCTTTACCCCCGGGAGCTTAAGTAGTAACTGGGTTGCTGCGATCGTTGAAGACCAGCAAGGCGATCTTTGGGTGGGGGTTGATTCAGAAGGTATTAATCGCTTTAATAAAAAAACTCAGCAGTTTGAGCATTATAGTATAAATAAAACTAACCCAGAAAATATAAGTAATAACTGGGTTAACGCAATAACTAAAGATCACCAAGGCAACATTTGGTTTAGCACTAGGAGTGCATTAAATAAATTCACCCTCAAAACGGAAGTATTCAGTACTTATCGGCATAACTTGGATGATTCAGACAGTTTAGGTAGCAGAGGTATCCAAGCGATAACTGAAGACAGCCAAAATAACCTTTGGGTAGGTACTGCTAATGGCCTAGATTATTTTCTCCCTAAAACTGCAAAATTCAGGACCTATCAGCATAGTGAAGTTAATTTAAACAGTTTGAGCCATAACCATGTTTTAGCAATAACTGAAGATAACCAAAAAAATCTTTGGGTGGCTACTGTTGAGGGCCTTAATTATTTCAATCCTAAGACTGAAGTATTTACTCATTATCGTCATGATATGACTCAACCAAACAGTTTAAGTCATAATTATATTAGCTCAATAGCTTTAGATGACGAGGGTAACCTTTGGGTAGGCACCATGAATGGCTTAAACCTTATGGATATGAAGTCGGGGGAGTTTGTACGTTTTACCGAAGAGGATGGATTACCTGATAGCACCATTTATGCAATAGAGATTGATGATCAAGGTTATTTATGGATAAGTACCAATCAAGGCTTATCTCAATTTAACCCCAAGTCTAAAACGTTTAAAAATTATGATGTTGCCGATGGCTTACAAAGTAATGAATTTAATGCTGGCGCTTCTTATAAGAGTGACAGTGGCGAATTGTTTTTTGGCGGTATTAATGGTTTTAATCGATTTTTTCCTAATAAGCTAATTCAGGATAACAATAAACCTGTGGTCGTTTTCACCGAAATGCTATTGTTGAATCAATCAGTCGCTATCGATGCCAATAAAGAACACGATAAAAATAAGGCAAAACCTGAAGATGGTACATTTTTTTTGGAGCAAGGGATCCATGCAACATCAGCAATCATTTTAACCCACAAAGAAAATTTAGTGGCGTTTGAGTTTAGTGCTTTACATTTTTCTGCCCCCAAAAAAAATCAATATGCATACAAGCTTGAAGGTTTTGATGACCATTGGATAATGACCGATTATAAAAATCGCCGAGCAACGTACACAAATCTATCTGGTGGTGAATACTTACTAAGAGTAAAAGCAAGCAACCCTGATGGTATTTGGAATGAAGAAGGTGTTTCACTTAAAATAACCGTGCAACCACCGTTCTGGAACTCTTGGTGGGCATATACCTTATATTTCATCTCATCTTTGCTCATATTAGTCTTTTTTATTAGGGCTCATCAAAAAAAAGCAATTTTTGAACGTGACCTTATTAAGCAATTAGAGCATCAAGTTTCCACACAAACGGCTTCAATCAAACAAGAATCGAAAAAGGTAATTAAAGCGAATGAAGTTAAATCTCAATTCTTAGCGAATATGAGCCATGAGATAAGAACACCTTTAACCTCTATTATTGGCCAAACTGAAGCGATATTACATGGTGATATTGATAACAGTGCTGACAGCATAAAAGTTATATATAATAATAGCTTGCACTTACTGAGCTTATTGAATGACACCCTAGATTTAAGCAAAATAGAGGCAAATAAATTTGAATTAGAAATAACGGCCTTAGATCTGATACAAATACTTGTCGACATTAAAAATATTTTCTCAGAACAAGCTAAATCTAAGGGCTTAAATTTTACCATATACCATACTTTGCCCTCCCCTTTTATGATCAATATTGATGGCTTTCGTTTAAAGCAAATTCTTATTAACCTTTGTTCAAATGCCATTAAGTTTACTGAAAAAGGGGATGTTGCTATTGAAATATACGCGCAACATTATAATCATATCAACGAATTAACCTTCAAAATACGTGATACAGGCATAGGTATCAGTGATGAACAATTAAGAAGAGTGTTTGACGCCTTTACACAAGCAGATACCAGCATTAGTCGGCGCTTTGGTGGCTCAGGTTTAGGGTTAAATTTATCTGAAAAATTAGCAGACTTCATGGGGGGAATAATCGATGTTGAAAGTGAGATAGGTCAAGGCAGTATTTTTACCTTGATATTACCGTTCACTCCCACCAGTTCAACTGAGATTGTAAAAGAATTCGAAGTAACAAAGAAGACCTTCAGTGGCGCTATTTTATTGGCTGAAGACCATGATGATAATAGGCATTTAATGAGCAGGCTACTGACAGGACTAGGTTTTGAGGTTTATACTGCGACAAACGGCTACGAAGTAATAGCGTCTTACTTTAAAAATAAACCTGATTTAATCTTACTTGATATTCAGATGCCAAAAATGGATGGTATAGAAGCGATAAAAATTCTAAGAGCTAGATCTTGTGAAGTACCGATTATTGCATTAACGGCAAATACCTTAGCCAAAGATCTAGAACAATATTTAGCGCTAGGGTTTAATGGATTTCAAGCTAAGCCTTTTGAGCGACAAAACTTTATCAATACCATCGCTAAGTATTTTGAACAGCCTATCAAAACCAACTACGAAGACAATAGCTCGCTAACTAATAGCAACATTGATATATCTGATTTGGTTGCTAAATTTGAAGTGGGTTTAATTGCAGAACATAAAAACTTCATATTGTTGAACCAAACGAATGATAATGATGCACTTGCTAAGCAAGCACATAAACTAGCTGGAGCCGCACAAATGTTTGGTTATAACAACATAACACGAGTCGCAATGAGCTTAGAGTCCAATATTAAGAAAAAAAATTCTGCCGATATTAAATCTAGCACCCATGAGCTTATTGCGGCGTTATTAACGGTTATTAACAAAAGTGACTGATAACGTTTCTCATCATTTTATCTGTTAGCACATTTGAAGCATATTAATCAGGCGGTTAGCACCACATCCTACTGTTCGTCGTAAACGTAAAAACCCCAGTAAGTGCAAACTTACTGGGGTTTTTATCAGCTTCAACTAAAAGAAATACTTACTTCATGTAAGGATCACTTTCAAAAAAAGCAAAGACGGTATCAAAGGCAGGTTCTTGATATTGCTTCAAGCCGGTATCACGAAAATCAATATCTATTTGACTTCTTACCAGGGTTTTCTTAACAAAACTACCCGCAATAATTTCTACTTGTAGTTCTTTTATAAGTTGAATACACGCTTCTAATTTAAAGCCGATCGGTCCACCAGAAAATTTACCTTTTAAAGCACGACCACGGATAACAACTTTATCAACGTGATAGTCTTCCATCAATTTAGCAAAGGTAAATTGGAAGTGTTGTACTGCTTCGGAATCACCTGCATCTACTAAAGATATTTTTTGCACGCGTGTTTGCGGAATATCATACAAACCGTTTTCACGTGACATAATACAAATAATTGCATCGTTACCTTTTAATTCAACACCACATATTCTCATAACTTACCCTCATTAAATTCGCGGTCGCATTATATACCGAAACAGTGAATACCGAAACAGTTAATGACATTAGTTGTATTACCCTATAGTGTTGCTTTTAATTTAATCCCCTTTTGCTTAGTAAAATCAAGATAATCTTCTAAGGCTTTGGGGTTACCTTTATTTTTCTGGCAAACACTTTTTTGATATTGATAACTAAACATATCAAACCATTGATCCAATAATTGTCCATTGACCGGTTCTTTTGCCATTGTTAACATTTTTGCCGCGACTTCTGCGGTAGCAAATTGATAGTTTTCTTCGGCAATGCGTATTTGATAGCGAGAGGTATTAGCCGCTTCGTCAAGTAAATGTGGGTCAAAAGCAGCAATGGGAAATTGGTTCAAGTAAGGACTTTTACGAAACATTTTTTTCGCTTCACGCCAGCAACCATCCAACATAACAAAGAGTGGTCTTTTACCTGAAGGTATGGTCATTTCATTACAAAAAACCTCACGTTCAGCCTGTGCATACTGTTGAGGAAAAACAACATAAGGTTGCCATTGCTCGTCGTTTAAAATGGCTAACATTTCTTTATTTTCTTTAGTTCTTGACCAAAGAAATGCAAAGGTATCTGGCACGACATCAGCAATTAACTTGCCTGTATTACTTGGTTTTAGTACTTCTGTGTCATACATCAATAATAAAAAACCGGCATTACTGGTAGATTTTGGCGAATATGAACAAATACAATGAGGTTTTGCTAGACGACATAAGTCACAACGTACAACACGTTGCCCACGAGACTTGTAAGTCGTCGTGCTCAGACTCATACGATAATGATGAAGTTTATGTACAGCGTGCATAAGTGTAATTAAGACCAATTCCAACATAAAAAAATAGCGGCAATTAAGGCCGCTACTTTAGTGATTTTTAGTTTAATGTGCAATGCTTAAAATTGCGGTTTACTGAATAAATTAACTTACTCAAACCCATTAGGGTTTTGTGACTGCCAGCGCCAAGTATCAACAATCATAGTATTTAAATTACGTGTTGCTTGCCAGCCTAATAGGCTGTTTGCTAATGATGCATTAGCGTAAACAGTGCCAATATCACCCGCGCGGCGCGGTACAACTTTATAAGCGATGTTTTGACCACTAATTTGTTCAAAAGTATTCACTATTTCTAATACCGATGTACCATTTCCCGTACCGATATTAATGGCTTTACAGCCTTGTATTTTTGTTAAACTCTCTAACGCTTTAACATGACCAATCGCTAAATCTACCACATGAATGTAATCACGAACACCGGTGCCGTCTGGCGTGTCGTAATCATCTCCAAAGACTTGTAGTTGAGGTAAACGTCCTACAGCTACTTGGGCAACATAAGGTAATAAATTATTAGGAATACCATTAGGATTTTCACCAATAGTCCCTGATTCATGTGCGCCAATCGGGTTAAAATAACGCAGACATGCGATTGACCATTCGCTATCACTTTTCGCTAAATCAAACAGCACATGCTCAACCATTAATTTAGTTTGCCCATATGGGTTAGTCGCAGAAGTTGGCATAGTTTCATCTAATGGTGATGGGTTATTCTCACCGTAGACAGTTGCAGATGAGCTAAAAACTAAATTTTTAACGCCATGTTTAGCCATCACCTGAAATAAAGTAACAGAGCCTGAGACATTATTTTGATAATAACTCAGTGGAATTTCGTTTGATTCACCAACCGCTTTTAAGCCAGCAAAGTGCACAACTGCTTCGATATTATATTGCTCAAAAACAGCATCGAGCGCTGCTTCATCGCAAATATCAGCTTTAATAAAGGTTACTGTTTTCCCGGTAATCGCTTTAACGCGATCAAGGACTAAGGTAGATGAATTTGATAAGTTATCAACGATAACAATATCTTTATCTAATTTAAGTAACTCTACCACGGTATGACTACCGATATATCCAGTACCGCCGGTGATTAATAAACTCATTTTTAGTCCTTGTTTAAATAGATCCGAGATCTTAAAGCCGTCATATTGATACTGAAATTCATTCAGGATGACGATGGAAAAGTGATACTTTATTTAATCACTGTGTTATGAGTGATATTCTGACACTGTCGCGATAAACTTACTAAGGATTTTTTGGATAATTAAATGTCTACCGTGTCTGCTCGACTGTTACCTTAGCCTCAATGCTCAATGC
>NZ_JACGVV010000015.1:0-105232 GCF_014077405.1 Colwellia sp. BRX10-9
AACAAACGATTGCAAGGCAATCGATAGTACTATTAAAAAGCCAAGCCAAATGTTTTTCATTTTTACTGCATTCTTCAATTTACAAACAGAGACTGGCGGATGCTAAGCTAAATTATATTCTTAGTCAATAATTAGCGAATGGCTGGGAGGTGTTCAATCAGGTTTTATTATACCAAGGTATCAATATTTAGCGGCAATAGGGCTATTTTAAAATAAAAGCATAAATAGAAATATTATTGCGCAGTATCCTTTGGAGTTACAATTTTTATTGGGTTAGAATGTAAGCAACTTTGTTTGAGGTATTTTTATGTTCCAGTCAGAAAAAATAATAATAGCTGACGACCATCCCCTTTTTCGTCAAGCATTAACGTTGATGATTTCAGCTCATTTTAGCGATATTGATGTACTTGAAGCAGAAGATGTTCATGATTTAGAGCGATCCTTAGCAGAACATCAAGACGTTGGCTTATTATTACTCGATCTTAATATACCTGGAGCCCAAGGCTTTAATACGTTAATTACTATGCGTGAACGTTATCCTCAAATGGCTGTGGTAGTAGTCTCTGGTTATGAAGAAAAAGATATTATTACTAAAGCTATTGATCACGGCGCGGTTGGTTTTATCCCTAAATCAACTGATGTACCACAAATGCTTGCAGCACTGGAAATAATCTTGGCAGGAGGTCTTTGGACGCCAAACCTTGAAGAAAATAAAAATAATTTACCTATTTCAGAAATAGGTAAGAAAATCGCCAGTTTAACCAACCAACAAAACCGTATCTTGAAAATGTTTTCTGATGGTTTACTCAATAAACAAATTGCTGCACAGCTTTCACTTTCAGAAGCTACAGTAAAATCGCATGCCAGTTCAATTTTTTTGAAATTGGGTGTGAAAAGCCGGACTCAAGCAGTCATTATGCTCAATCAGAATAATCATCAGTCATTTTCAGCATCATTAGAATAATTTTGTTGTAATGCCTTGGTTAGAAGCGAACTCATTAAGGCTCTTAAGGCAATAGGTTTTATTAATTTTCTTAAGTAACTCATTCCTGCTGCTTGGCTTTTTTCTAAAACATCACTATCGGTGGTAGCTGTAATTAAAATGGCGGGCAGCGGATAGTTTTTTATTTTTTGTAATTGCTTAAACAAACTAATACCGTCTTCATTATTATCTAATTGGTAATCGACCAAAACAATGTCAATACTGCTTTGATATCTTTTAAAAATAACAGTAGCTTCTCTGGTGTTCTTTGCACAAAAAACATTGCATCTCCAAGCACTCAATAATTTATTCATTCCCTTAAGCACATCTGGATCATTATCAATACATAACACATTGACATCTTCTAATGACACTTGCTTAATAGGCGATTTTTTGGCATTACGCTGTTTTATTGCTGAAGCAATGGGAAATGATAAACTGAAATTACAGCCATGCTCGGGCTGAGAATTTAACTGCACGCGAGACGATAAAAGTTGAGTTAAACTTTGAGCAATATTAAGGCCTAAACCTAAACCTTTTACACCAACATGCTGGTTACTTTCGAGTTGAGTAAATTGTTCAAAAACAGTTTTCTGCTGCTTATAGGGAATACCTGGCCCATTATCAATAACTTGAATAATGATGTTTTTTCCCTTTCGTCTACAGCCCAATAGTACTTTTCCAGGGCTCGCGTAACGAAAAGCATTAGATAATAAATTTTGTAAAACTCTTCGTAATAATTTTGAATCACTATTAATCCACAAGGACGTTTGCACCCAATGAAACTCAATACTTTGTTTTTTAGCCAAGGGTGAAAACTCACTAGCAATACTCGTAAAGACATCATTAAGTGAAAGGTGGTTTATATTAGGAACAATATTGCCACTTTCTATTCGGGTTATTTCGTTAAGATCCTTTAAGAGATTATTGGCTGTTTTTAGTGAGTTATCGATATAGTTCACGCTTTCTTTTTCTTCTTTACTTAAATGAGAACTCATTGCTAAGGTTGATGAAAAAAGTCGTGCCGCAGATAAAGGTTGCATCAAATCATGGCTGCAAGCCTTAAGATACTGGCTTTTTTTTAAATGTGCTTGTTCAGCTTTTTGTCTTGCAATGGCAAGTTCTTTATTTCCTTGTTCCAATTTTTTATAAGCATCTTCTAATTTCTTGGTTCGCTCTAAGACTAAACTTTCTAAATCAAGATTTTCCTCTTTAAGTAACTGCTCTGCTTTTTTATAAACAGTGATGTCAGTAAATATCATCACAAAGCCACCATCAGGTATTGGGTTTCCTTCAATACGAATGATGTTGCCATTGGGTTGTATTCTTTCAACGCTGTGTTTACTGCCTTCTCTAAAAAACTGTAAGCGCTTTTCAACTTGCTGATTTAACGAATGGGCGTATTCAGGGCGACTTTTAAGATTAAAGTAAATTAGATCTTTGATAGGGCTACCGATATAAATAAGCTCTTCAGGGTAATTAAATAGTGCTAGATAAGGTTTATTCCAAGCGACCATATTCAATTTGCTATCAATAACGGAGATACCTTCGTTGGTATTTTCTATCGCACTCGATAACACGCTACGACTAAATTCAATACGGTGGCTTGACGCACCCTCAACAATTTTTGCCACTTCATCCAAAGCCATATCTTTACCGGTAATGGCAAAAGAGATCACTAGGCGCGCTGAAGCTGAGCCCATAACTTTAGCTAGGGTATTTTCAATATGAAAAATTAGTGCTTCGTTATATATTTGTTTATTTGTTTTAAGTGGATCATATTTTTTATTAAATTCAGTAAAACACTGCGCAGACTTTTCACTACCGACAAACCTTGTTAACAACAAAGCCAACTCTTTTTGGTTTATTTTTCCATGGCTAAAATGAAGCCTCTCATTGATGTTTGGTCGTTCAATAAAGTGTTCAATCTGAGATTGCTCTTGGATAGTCGCTCGGCTAATTTTAGAGACCAGTATCAGTACAATTACATTAATGGTTAACCCTAATAACGTGGCTAAGGTGGTACTCGATATTGACGCATCAGCAAAGGGATGAGCATAAAAGCCTAATTGGGGTAATAGGTTGAGGAAAAACCAAATCATAAACCCTGATGTTATTGCGAATAATACTGCCTGCAAACTCACTTTTCGCCAATAAAACGTGGCAAAAAGTGGTGGGCCTATTTGTGCAATTGCACCAAAAGATACTTCGCCTAAGGAGGCTAAAGTACCAGGAGGTGCAGCAACAAACATACCGTAGCAAAGTAAGATAATAAATAAGACCAATGCTTTACGTATCATTAGTAATTTATCTTTGAACTTTTTAAAGTCAGTTTGCTGAATGTTCGAGTGTTTGAATAATAAAGGGAAAACAACTTCATTACTGAGCATAGTGCTTAAGGCTATGGTCGAAATAATAACCATAGAACTGGCTGCTGAAACCGCGCCAAGGAATGAAAATAATGTCAACCATAATTGACCTTGATAAGCAGGTAAAAATAATACGTAAGCTTCTGCATCAAGAGAGTCTCCGTAGAGCAATCTTCCGGATAAGCCAATTGGAATAGCAAAGAGTGCAAAAATAGCTACGTAACTAGGAAATAGCCAGCGGCTGAGTTTAGTATGAGCTTGCTCTTTAAGTTCAACGACCATTACTTGAAATTGTCTTGGAAAACATAAAAAAGCAGACAGACCAATAACGAGTAGACCTAGCATAGAAACAAACTTTGAAAGCGTAAAGTGATGGGCTGGCTCAACGTTTTCTGTGGCTAGTGTCCAAATGGTAATCGGTGAGTCATAGAGGTAAAACGAAACAAAAAGGCCAATTGATAAAAAAGCAACCAGCTTAATAATAGACTCGAAAGCTATTGCCATCATCACCCCAGGGTGACGCTCAGTAACATCAATTGCTCTAATACCAAAAATAATAGTGAAGCCCGCTAAAATTAAGCTAACAATTAAGCCAAGTTGCCATAAAGATAAATATTGATCTTCTTGCAATATGGTATAGGAATGCACAATCGCTTTTAGCTGTAAGGCGATATAAGGTATGGTGCCAATTAAGGTAACAAACGTGACAAGTACGGCTAAACGTTGTGATTTTCCAAATCGAGAAGCGAGTAAATCAGCAATTGACGTGATATTTAATTGTAAGCTGACTTTAATCATCCGTTGAATAAAGGGCCAAGCAAATAAGAATAATAAAATCGGGGCGAGATAAACAGAAAGATAAGAAAACGAATAATTAGCGGTTTGTCCTGCAGTCCCCAAAAAACCCCAAGATGTACAATAAACCCCAAGCGATAGCGCATAAACAATCGTGTGATATTTCGTTGCTATTTTATGCCGATAACGATCCCCTAAAAAGGCAATAATAAAAAGTAAGCCAATATAACCAACACTTGTGATCACTAATTGCCAATTTGGAAACATACATCAATCTCATTAATTCTTCAGAAGTCATCTTATTTTGATGAGCTTGCAGATTTACAAATTATTCACGGTAAATCAATTGATTCCGACTTTTATTTAACTAATTCCACAGTAAATCAATTAAAGCTAAGATACTAATACCAAAGACTTAATACTAAAGTATTACAACTTTAGAGTTAATACTTATTGCCAATTGTGACTCGCTGTTTTTTTAGTGATATTTGTTTCAGACACATAACACTTATAAAAATTACTTGGGGAATTGGTCAATGAAAATTCAGAAGAATAAAAAACTATTACTCGCCACCTTATTGGGTTCATTGGCTGCAGGTTCAGCAAATGCAGCTTATGAATTTAAACTAACAGATACTGATAAAGTTACTCTGGGTGGCTATATTAAAGTTGATGCTCGCTATGTTGATGGTGATGTTGCGTATCGAGACTTTTGGGTTGGAGCTGGAGCGCCGCTTACCGATAGTCAATCTCAATTTAAAATGAATGCTAATGAATCTCGCTTTAATCTTAAATATTCACATGGTGATGTCACGGGCTTTCTTGAAATGGACTTTTTAGGGGGCGGGGGTGATCAACGTTGGTCAAACTCTTCTCATAATCGTCTTCGTCATGCTTTTATCAGTTATAAAAACGTATTAGCGGGTCAAACATGGTCAACGTTCATGAATACGAGTGCTTTGGCCGAAACCGCTGATTTTGCTGGTGCCACCATTGGTATAGTTTTCGTTCGTCAAACCCAAATACGTTATACCCAAGGTAACTTTCAAGTTTCTATAGAAAACCCTGAGTCGTGGGGGGGCGATGCTTCACAAGATGATAAACCTGATGTTGTTGCCCGATATAACCTAAAAGGTGATTGGGGTAACGTCTCTTTTTCAGGTTTGGCACGTAGCTTAACAACCTCTTTAGGTAACTCAGAAAGTGCTTTTGGCGTATCAATTGCCGGTCGTATTAAAACGGTTGGTAAAGATGATTTACGCTTTCAAGTTCACAAAGGTGAACTTGGGCGTTATGTCGGTTTAGCGTTTGCGCCAGATCTAAATAATGACAAGATAGAAGATACGACTTCTTATCTTGTGGCTTACCGTCATTTTTGGGATGAAAGTTTACGTTCAACAGCAATGTATGGGTATGCTGAAGCTGATGTGTCTGGTGCTGAACGTAGCCAATGGAGTGTTAACTTATTCACCAATTTCACTAAGGAATTAGCGGTAGGTGTTGAAGTTGGAAACTTCTCTATGGACGAAATCAATAAAGACTCAGACTACCTGCAGTTATCATTCAAATACACCTTGTAAAAAGTAATAACGTTATAGCTAACTCGTTATGAAGCGGTTAGCTAGTTTTACGCAAGTCTATTGAAAATAGGATCTTTATTTTGCTCAGTGCTAAATACCAGATCACCTTTTATTTTAGTGGTTACTCTTTCATTATTTTTGAAAAAACGGCTAAAGACAAAAATTATCTATCAGGAGTGTGAGTATGTCTGAACCAATACTCAAAATTGATCAAATATCGTTAGCTTTCGGTGGTGTTAAAGCACTTACTGATGTCAGCTTCGAAGTTTCACGAGGCGCTATCTTTTCTATTATCGGCCCAAATGGGGCGGGTAAAACCTCAATGCTAAATTGTATCTCAGGGCGCTACCGTCCAAACAGTGGTTCTATTGCTTTAAATAATCAAGAAGTTACTCACTTACGTCCTAATGACCGTGCTGATTTAGGTATGGGACGTACTTTTCAAAATTTAGCCTTATTTGGGCATATGTCTGTGTTAGACAATATTATGGTGGGTCGCCATCATTTGTTGAAAAATAACTGGATCACGGGCCCTCTTTATTGGGCATCTAAAGCACAAAAAGAAGAACTAGAACATCGACGTTATGTTGAAGAGATTATTGATTTTTTAGAAATATCACATATCAGAAAATCAGTCGCGGGCACTTTATCTTATGGCCTTAGAAAACGGGTAGAACTTGCTCGAGCGATGGCGCTGAACCCGCAACTCATTTTACTTGATGAGCCTATGGCGGGCATGAACTTAGAAGAGAAAGAAGATATGGCGCGCTATATCTTAGATCTTAACGAAGAGTTTGGCATTACAGTTGTGATGATAGAGCACGACATGGGTGTGGTTATGGATATTTCACATGAAGTGATGGTACTCGACTTTGGTAAAAAATTGATGTGCGGTTTACCCGAAGAAGTGATGGCGAACGAACATGTAAAACGTGCTTATTTAGGCGTTGAAGATGATGAACTCGAAGACTTGCAAGGAGTTGGATAATGAGTATAACCAATGATTTTGATATGGGTGCACTCGATACTTTCCCAAAGATACTTCGAGAAAATGCAAAAAATTGGCCCAATGATATCGCCATGCGAGAAAAAGAGTTTGGGATCTGGAATGAATTTAGTTGGGTTGATTACCAAAATCGTGTGAAGTGGTTAGCGATCGCTTTGGGTGAACGTGGTATTAAAGCCGGTGACGCGATTGCTTTGCTGGGTGACAACCGCCCTGAATGGGTTTGGGGTGAAATCGCTGCACACGCAATGAGTTGTTATTCCATTGGTATTTTCCAAGACTCGCTTCATGAAGAAGTAATTTATCTGCTCAATAAAAGTAATGCGACCGTTGTTATCGCTGAAGATGAAGAGCAATGCGATAAGCTTTTAGAGCTTGGTGATGGCATACCTGATGTGAAATGCATTGTTTATTGTGATCCGCGAGGTATGCGTAAATATAATGATCCTCGGTTAGTCAGTATTGAAGACATCTACAAACAAGGTCAGACAATAGACCAAGCATCACCAGATAAATATGAAGCACTCGTTAACGCCACGAAAGCTGAAAACACCGCGATTTATTGCACAACTTCTGGTACTACGTCTAAGCCTAAAATTGCTTTGTTGGCGGGTGGTAATTTTGTCAAACATTGTTCATCGTATTTACGTGCTGACCCTCGTCAGCCTGGTGATAACTATGTTTCAGTACTGCCTTTACCTTGGATCATGGAGCAGGTTTATGCGGTAGGTCAGGCATTAATTGCTCGCCAAATTGTTAATTTTGTTGAGCAGCAAGAAACATTAATGGCAGACCTTCGCGAAATAGGCCCAAGCTTTGTTTTACTGGCGCCTAGAGTTTGGGAAGGTATTTTAGCGGACGTGACTTCAAGAATGATGGACTCTACACCGCTAAAACAAAAAATCTTTAATTACGCGATGAAGTTAGCCGAAAGCGCGCAAGCAAAAGGAGAAAAGTCTTGGTTGGCTGACGTACTATTAATGAAAGCACTCCGTGATCGTTTAGGTTTTACCTTCTTAAAATCTGCCGCAACAGGTGGCGCTGCTATGGGACCTGATACCTTTAGATTTTTCCAAACGATTGGGGTGCCGCTTCGTCAACTTTATGGACAAACTGAATTGTGTGGTGCTTATACGGTACATCAAGAAAATGACATTGATTATGACAGCGTCGGTGTTGCTTTTGATTGCGCCGATGTAAAAATAATTAATGAAGATACTCAAGGTATTGGCGAAGTCCTTGGCAAAACAATTGGTATGTTTACGGGGTACATTGATAATCAAAAAGCATACGACGATGACGTAAAAGATGGTTGGATGCACACGGGTGATGCTGGCTATTTTAAACCATCAGGCCACCTGGTTATTATTGACCGTATTAAAGATTTAGCCAAAACCAGTAATGGCGACCAATACTCTCCGCAATATATTGAAAACAAATTGAAATTCTCATCTTTTATTGGCGAAGCGGTTATTTTGGGTAAAGACAAACCTTACCTGTCGGCGATGATTTGTATACGTTTTAGTATCGTTTCTAAGTGGGCTGAGCAACAAGGTTTATCCTTTACCAACTACACCAGTTTGTCTGCGTTACCGGAAGTTTATCAAAAGCTAACTGAAGAAGTTTCAAAGGTTAATGAGACACTACCCGATGCACAAAAAATCAATAAATTCTTATTACTTTACAAAGAACTTGATGCAGACGATGGCGAGTTAACACGTACTCGAAAAGTTAGGCGTTCAGTCATTGCTGACAAGTATGGCGACATCATTAGCTCTATCTATGATGACCAAGAATATGTTGATGTTGATACGGTGATCACCTTCCAAGATGGCGGTAAAACGCGTATCCAAACTCAATTAAAGGTCGCAACATTATCTAATAAAAACAATGTCTGCGCCCCATCTGCACATGAACAGAGGAAAGCATCATGAATTTTGAACTTCTATTTCAGTTAATTACTAATGGCCTGATTGTCGGTTTGTTATATGGCGTTGTCGCGATGTGTTTTGTGCTGGTTTATAAATCAACACAAATAGTTAACTTTGCTCAAGGTGAATTTTTACTGATTGGTGCTTGGGTGTGTTGGGCATTCTTAATTTACATGGAACTGCCCTTTATCGTTGGGTTCTTCTTAACGTTATTTTTTATGGCAGGTTTTGGTGTGTTGCTGCAAATGATTGTGCTTAGACCGATGATCGGCGAGCCCATTATCTCAGTCATTATGATCACGATAGGTTTGTCCATGTTCTTTCAAGCGTTAATGAAGTGGATTTTTGGCTTAAACCCACAAAGTTACCCACAGGTCTTTGAAAAGCAAAGTATCGAAATATTTGGTTTAAATGTTGAAGTGGCTTATTTGCTGAGTACCGGTATTGCTTTATTTGTGATGTTGGCTTTCTTCTTTTTCTTCAAATATTCAAAACATGGTTTAGCGATGCGAGCGACTGCCTTTGATCAACAAGTAGCTCAAAGTTTGGGTATATCGGTAAAAAGCGTCTTTGCGATGAGCTGGGGAATTGCTGCTACGGTGTCAGCAACTGCCGGTATTGTTATTGGCTTAGTCAACGGTGTTTCAGATTCGTTATCTATTATGGGTATTAAGGTTTTTCCAGCGGTAATTCTTGGTGGGCTTGACTCTATTGTTGGTGCCATCGTTGGTGGATTGTTTATTGGTGTTTTAGAAAATGTTGCTGAGTTCTTTGACAGTCAATACTTCCATATTGGCAACATGTACGACATCGCTCCTTTTTATGTGTTGTTAATTATCTTGTGGTTTAAACCTTACGGTTTATTCGGCACAAAAGATATTGAACGCATATAGCCATTGATAGGATTATTCATTAATGAGTTGTTGCTAGCAGTTAAATAGAACACTCATTTAGCAAACCAGTTTAAGGAGTAAATTATGTCGAGTTTAACGATGCGCCCGTGCGGAGATTTTCGCACTAGTTATAAACAAGATAATACTATTTTCGAAACAAAAAACATTAGAATTATGGCAATTATCGCTGTCGCGTTTTTAATTACAGTACCGCTATTTTTTGATGGTTATATTCTAAGTTTACTGATTCAAATGTCGTACTTAGGCATTGCAGCACTCGGACTAAATATTTTGGTTGGTTATACCGGGCAAATATCTTTAGGCCATGGTGCGTTCTTTGGTTTTGGTGCATTTGCATCAGCCTGGCTAAATATGTCAATGGAGATCCCCGTGTTTCTCTGTATACCTTTAGCTGGGTTTTTAACGATGGCTGTGGGCATGATGTTTGGTATGCCTGCAGCAAGAATTAAAGGTTTATATCTTGCGATAGCAACGCTGTCTGCTCAGTTTATTCTTCAAGATTTCTTTGCTCGAGCTGATTGGTTTTCTGGAGGGTCTTCAGGTTCAATGGCAGAGCCTGTTAATTTATTTGGTTACGCTTTTGATACAGACCAAAGCTTTTACTACATCGCTTTATTTGCTTTTGTCTTTATGTTT
Organism: Colwellia sp. BRX10-9; assembly: GCF_014077405.1. NCBI lineage: Bacteria > Pseudomonadati > Pseudomonadota > Gammaproteobacteria > Alteromonadales > Colwelliaceae > Colwellia > Colwellia sp. BRX10-9. The sequence goes on from NZ_JACGVV010000015.1 coordinate 10,214, forward strand.
ATTTGGGGCTGTAATTTAATAAGAAGTCGAGATGGTCGAGCTTTTGTTGCGGTACGCGACCATTATTTATCAGCTGAAATAATGGGCGTTAAATTAAATAAATATCGTTTGTTGTCATTTGGTATATCGTCTTTTTATGCGGGTATTGGTGGTGCGTTATATGCGCACTATTTAGGTTATGTGTCGGCTGAAGGCTTCACTATTTTTCTTTCCATTCAATTTTTAGCGATGATTATTATCGGCGGCTTAGGTTCAGTGAAAGGCACCATGATGGGGGTGATTTTTATGGTGTTATTACCTGAATTTCTTGCTGGTGGGGTTGGCATGATGAAAGAAACCACTTGGGGAAATATTCCTATGGTGATTGATGGTTTAGCTTTCATTAAAGAAATGGCCATTGGTTTAGTGATTATCTTGTTCTTAATCTTCGAGCCTGAAGGTTTAGCGCATCGCTGGGCTCAAATTAAAAATTACTGGAAATTTTACCCTTTTGCTTATTAAAGCTTAAGTATCAGGGAGAATAAAAAGCCAGTGAGATTTACTTGCTGGCTCAATAAACTAAAAAATAATAATGGCAACTACAGTAATTGTATTAGCCAATCACATTACAAAAGGATTATTACCATGCAGAAAAAACTATTAGTGCGTTCAATTATTACGTGTGCGGTATTAGGATCAAGTGGACAAGCAATGTCAGAAGATTCAGTATTTGTGGGGCATTTGGCTGATATGTCTGGACCAACCGCTTTTGTAGGTAAAGTATATGCTGACGGCGTACGTGATTCATTAGCCTATATTAATGAGCATGGCGGCATAAAAGGGACCAAGCTTGAATTTGAAACTGTTGATTATGCTTATAAAGTGCCACAAGCCATTTCTAATTATAAAAAGTGGAAGTCACGTAAACAAATGGTCGCGATGCAAGGTTGGGGTACTGCTGACACCGAAGCGTTAATTTCTTTTGTTGCTAAAGACAAAGTCCCTGTTTTTTCAGCTTCCTACTCTGGGCATTTAACTGACCCAACAGGCAAAAACCCAGAGACTAAAAAACCAGCACCTTATAATTTTTTCTATGGCGCCTCATACTCAGACGCTTGTCGGGGATTAGTGCAATGGGCAGCACAAGATTGGAAAACAAAAGGTAGCTCAGGCAAACCTAAATTTACCCATATTGGTGCTAATCACCCTTACCCTAATGCACCCAAAGCCGCTTGTGCAGAATATGCGATAGAGCTCGGTTTTGATGTGCAACCACCGGTTGTTGTTTCAATGAAGCCCGGTGACTTTAAAGCACAGTGTCTGAGTTTAAAAAGCTCAGAATCTAATTATGGTTACATAGGTAACTTAGGGGGGTCAGTTCAATCCTTGATTAAATCATGTAATACCATAGGCACAGATATTCAATTTATGTCGAATATCTGGGGAGGCGATAAACAAGTTTTCCAAGCGGCAGGACCAGGTATTAAAGATTATATCTTCCCCACCATGACACCTTTTTGGACAGACGACGTCCCAGGTATGAAATTAGTACGCGAAATTTCAAAAATGTCTGATGAATCAGGAAATGAATCACGTTCACATCACTATATGCGCGGTGTTTGCTCTGCTTACTTTATGAAAGAAGCGATGGAGTGGGCGAAAGACAATGGCGGCATTACCGGCGAAAATATTAAAAAGGGTATGTACGCAAATACTGACTGGGTTCCAAAAGGTTTAGAGGGCGTTTGTTTAGCCGCTAACTGGACTAATGAAGACCACCGAGGCGTTAACCAAGTAAACATCTATAAAGGTAATTATAACGACGGTGATATAAAAATTGAAAAAGTGACGTCGGTTACTTTAGATCGTCGTGATGATTGGTTAGGTTACTAATTTTCATTAGTTTTTATTTATTTTAGCCTCATAAAGGCAGGAAATAATTAAGCGTCTGTCTTTATGAAGTTTTACGGAGTATTTATGTCACAACCTGCAGTTAAAATAGCAACAGCTAAACCGCTATTGTCAGTGAATAATATTGAAGTTGTTTACGATGACGTCATTCAAGTTTTACGCGGAGTTTCGTTAGATGTTCCTGAGGGGGATGTCGTCACTTTATTGGGGCCAAATGGTGCTGGTAAATCGACCACTTTAAAAGCGATTTCAGGTTTGTTGAAAAGTGAAAAAGGTGAAGTTACTCGCGGCGACATTACCTTTATGGGGGAGCGTATTGACAGTAAAAATGCTGAAGACGTAGTGCGCAGTGGTCTATTTCAGGTAATGGAAGGCCGACGTATTATTGAAGATATGACGTCACTTGAAAACCTAAAATTAGGCGCATATACCCGCAATGACAAAAAAATTAATCAAGATATCGAAATGGTCTATAACTATTTTCCTCGCTTAAAAGAACGTACCGGATTAGCAGGTTATTTGTCAGGAGGAGAGCAACAAATGTTAGCGATAGGTCGAGCATTAATGGCGCGCCCTAAAATGATCTGTCTTGATGAACCTTCCATGGGCTTGTCACCACTTTTAGTGAAAGAAGTGTTCGATATTATTGGAAAAATCAATCGTGACCAAGGTATTACTATGCTGCTGGTTGAGCAAAATGCCAATTACGCGATCAAAGCAGCAGACTATGGCTACATTATGGAGTCAGGAAAAATAGTGCTTGATGGCACGCAAGATCAATTGCTAAATAATGAAGATGTAAAAGAATTCTACTTAGGCGGTGGTAATGAAAACCGCAAAAGCTTTAAGAATCTTAAGTCTTATAAGCGTCGTAAACGTTGGTTGTGATTTTTTCAATAATAAGACCCGCAAATAATATTAAGGAATGAACAACGATATGAATAGCTTCTATGATGACAAAGAACACCAAAGTGAACTGCAGCGAGAAAACACATTATTTGGGCAATTACCCGCGCAACTTCTGTTTGCTCAAAGCCAATGCCCGTATTACCAAGATAAGCTGGCTGATATTACCCTTGAAAAAATAAGCTCTAGAGCTTTACTTGCTTCATTGCCGATAATGCATAAATCAGACTTAATTGCTTTGCAACAAGCACAACCTATTTTTGCGGGTCTAGATGCTAAGTCAGCTAATATTGGGCGAATTTTTCAATCACCAGGGCCGATAAACGACCCAGAAGGTGATGGTAATGATTGGTGGCGAATGGGTCGTGCCTTTTATGCGGCTGGTTTTCGCGCAGGAGACCGTATACAAAATTGCTTGTCTTATCATCTTACGCCGGGCGGTTTTATTATGGACTCGGGCGCGAAAGCTTGTGGTTGTGCTGTTATACCCGCGGGGCCAGGACAAACGGAACAGCAACTTGAGATAATTGAAAATTTAAAGCCCTCAGGCTATTGCGGCACACCCTCATTCTTGAAAATATTATTAGATAAAGCTCAACAACAAAATAGAGACATCTCTAGTATCTCTAAAGCTTTAGTAACGGGTGAGGCTTTACCCGAGGGCTTGCGAGGTGAATTACAAGCACGAGGGGTTGAAACTTTGCAAGCCTATGCCTCAGCAGATGTGGGTTTAATTGCTTATGAAAGTGCGCAGTCTGATGGGTTAATTATTGCTGAAGATATTATTGTTGAGATTGTCAGGCCGGGCACAACAGAGCCCTTGCCTGATGGTGAAGTAGGTGAAGTGGTCATCACTAATTTTAATAAAGATTACCCACTAATTCGTTTTGCAACCGGTGATTTATCAGCCATAAAAGTAGGAGTAAGTGCCTGTGGTCGCACCAATAAACGTATTAAAGGCTGGTTAGGTCGTGCTGATCAAACCGCTAAAATAAAAGGGATGTTTGTACATCCTATTCAAATTGAACGAGTACGCCAAGCCCATACTGAAATTGCTAAGGTTCGTTTGTTGATCACCAGTGAAAACTTTAATGACAGTATGCTTTTACAATGTGAAATTAACCATGAAAACTATTCGATTGAGCAAGAAGCCGCGCTGGTATTAGCTATTTCGTTAAGCCTAAAGTCTATTACCAAATTATCAGGTAATGTGGAATTATTACCACTAAAGCAATTAAAAGATGATGGCAAAGTTATTGATGATTTGAGAACGCTCTCTTAATTTAAGGAATAAATATGAACAGCAAAGCATTTCAAGCGTGTTACCCAGACGATTTAAGTCATTGTTATGGTTGTGGCACCAATAACCCCGAGGGGCATCAGTTAAAAAGTTATTGGTCTGGTGAGAAAACAATTGCTCATTTTACCCCTGAGCCTTACCACACAGCGATCCCTGGTTTTGTTTATGGTGGTCTAATTGCGTCATTAATTGATTGTCACGGCACAGGAAGTGCCTCTGCCATGGCGTATCAGTGTGAAGATCGAGAAATGGGCAGCTCTCCTGCGCTACGTTTTGTTACTGCTGCGCTGAATATTAATTATCTAGCGCCAACGCCTCAGGCGGTTGAACTTGAACTAATAGGCACATTTGTTGAAGTAAAAGAACGAAAAATAATCGTAGAAGTTACTGTCTCAGCTAAGGGGGTTACTTGTGCAAAAGGGACGGTGATCGCTGTAAAAATGCCCGCAACTATGGTGGTAAAGTGATGAGTAACTCAGCACAGCCCTATGTTTTATCTCGGATGTCAGGTCGAGTGCTATGGCTAACATTAAATAGACCTGAAGCAAGAAATCCACTTTCTTCAGCCATGATCTCGGCACTGAAATCGTCAATAACCTTAGCGAACAATGACCGTGAAGTAAAAGTTATTGTGATCACCGGCTCTGGTAAAGTATTTTCGGCAGGTCATGACTTAAAAGAAATGAGTGGTAGAACGTTAGATGACCCGTTAACGCGCGAACAGCGTGTTAACGACGTTTTAAATAGTTGTGCAGACATGATGATGTCATTAGTAAAATCACCCAAAGCAATTATTGCTTGTGTGCAAGCCACTGCAACAGCAGCTGGATGTCAGTTAGTGTCAATGTGTGACTTAGCGATTGCCAGTGAAAATGCTAAGTTTTGTACCCCTGGCGTTAATATCGGTACTTTTTGTAGTACACCTTTGGTAGGCATTGGAAGAAATATTCACCGCAAACATGCTATGGAATTAGCGTTAACAGGCGATCTTTTTTCAGCAGCAGACGCGGTACGTTTTGGTTTAATTAATCGTGCAGTACCTACTGATTTTCTATTGGAAGAAACAGAAAAGCTGGCACAAAAAATTGCCAGTAAATCTGCCATCGGTATAAAAGCGGGTAAAGAAGCCTTTTATCAGCAACTAGAAATGCCAATTGAAACTGCTTTTGCTCATGCTGGCGCAAGCATGGTTGCAGCGATGCTTTCAGAGGAATGTGAGGAAGGTGTTTGTGCTTTTTTTGATAAACGTGAAGCGAAATGGGGAGAGATTTGAAACCAGTTTGTAAGCTTTATTAGGAAATCACTTAATATTTTATGTTGTTTTTTTCCAAAATTATTAATTGAATATATTAATAATTTAAATCTTTGATATTTAAAGAATAGGGCATTGAATGACGTTCGTCAATCAATGCCCTATTTCTGTTTATCAATGTCTACTTTCTAAATTACACTCAACTCTGTTTAAGAGATAATTGACTTATTGAAAGCATGTGATTTGATTTCACACTTTACACTAGTTTTATATTTTGTCTTTTTATCGGATTTTACCTAATTGTTATTTTTTTGTTAAAAGTACGAGGATGTTATTTTTAAGTGTGAAGTTTAGTGGGGTTTTAACTCTAATATCCATAATTTCATTGCTTTTACAATCGTTGAAGTTGATTTTTATGTGGTATTTTTTCAGTTGTTTAATAAAAATTTATTATTTTTATTAAACAACTACGTCTAAATATTTATTAGCTTGTTGTTAATAAAGGTGAATTTTAACTTTTTAATCTAGATGCTAATAAAATTGTATAGCGGTAATCAAAGTTATCCTAATGCCAACAGTATCAGAGTATTCTGCTGAGTACTTTCTACAGCTTTTTTCGTACTATGCTTGTAAAGTCACTTTGTTTGGGTAAGAATGCAATAAAGTGTTACTTTTTTGTAACATTTTTGGTTTGTTCAAATAATAATTATTAAATACTGGAGATAAACATAATAATGAAAAATTCAAATATAAAGCGAAGCTTTAATCGCTCGTTAGCTGCTATCGCAGTTGGGGCATGTTTAGCTGCGTCTCCGATGACTTTTGCCGATAATGTTAGTGGCTCTATTTACGGTAAAGCCATTCAGGGTAAAAGTGTAACAATTCAGAACCCAGCGACAGGTTTTAAACGCGTTGTTGTTGTTGGTGAAGATGGCCGTTTTAACTTTTCTAAGTTGCCGACAGGCAAATATACTGTCGACAATGGTGTAGATACTCGAAACATCTTAGTCGCTATTGGTAAGGGCAGTAATGTTGATTTTACAGAAGTTTCTGAAATTATCTCTATTGTGGGTAATTCTTTAGTTAGTATCGATACCACATCGGTAGAATCGACTTCAGTCTTTACTGCTGAGCAAATAGACTTATTACCGGTAGCAAGAGATTTGACATCAGTTGCTTTGTTAGCTCCTGGAGCAACAGCAGGTGATTCTGGTTTAGGAAATGGTAATACGGCCTCTTTTGGTGGTTCGTCAATTGCTGAAAATGGTTATTTTATTAATGGTTTCGATGTTACTAATATTCGTAACTTTACCTCTTTTGCTGACCTTCCTTATGATGCTGTTTCACAGCAACAAGTTCGCACCGGTGGTTATGGCGCAGAATACGGTCGTTCATTAGGTGGCGTTGTTAGTTTAGTAACTAAACGTGGTTCAAATGAATGGAAATTTGGTGGCTCAATTGAATCTACGCCAGCAAGTTTTAGAGAAGATGGCAAAGATGTTACTTCTCGCGATCCTGATTTAGAATACTCTAACCGTTATTCTTCATTCCGCTCAGCTAATGAATTTGACTCTTTATCCTATAATGCCTATGCATCAGGCGCTATTGTTGAAGATAAACTATTCTTTTTTGGCTTATTTGAAGGCCAAGATGATGAAAGCAATACCTTTGGCAAACAAACAAGTGAGACAATGAAAGACGACTCACCAATGTACTTGTTAAAGCTTGATTGGAATATCTCAGACGACCATTTATTAGAGATGACTTACATCGATAATGAAGAAACACAAGAATTTACCTCATACAGTAACCCTGAAGGTATGTATTACACTGGGACTCATGGTGAAGCTGCTGACCCTTATGAGATCACCAAAGGTGGCGATGTTACTATCGTTAACTATACCGGATTTTTAACTGATGATTTCTCAGTAAGTGTTCTTTGGGGCAACATGACCAATGAACTAGAAACGCGTAACCCTGATATCGGCCCTGGCGCTGAATGTGAGTTAGTATTCGATCGCCGTGAAACACCTTCAAGTTCACAAAGCATTGGTTGTTGGGGTATTGCTCAAGGCCAAAGTACTGTGCCTGAAGCTGGGATCGCTTCTGATACTGATGAACGCGACTCTTTACGTTTAGGCGCAGAATGGATTCTAGGTGAACATACACTTCGTGTCGGTTATGACCAAGAGAAATTTACCTCGACTAAACGAGGCACTACCTTTACAGGTGGCGAATACTGGCGCTGGCATGTAGCTCAAGATGTTGACGGAGCAGGCGGACAAAGCGTCAATGGTGCATTTGTAACAGCAGGTGAAGAATATATTCGCCATAGAGAAAGTAATACGGGTTCTGCTTCTTATGAAGTTGAAAACACAGCATTTTATATAGAAGACACTTGGCAAGTTACTGATGAGTGGATGGTGTACTTAGGTTTACGTTCTGAAGGCTTTGAAAACCGCAACGGTGATGGCGATTCATTTGTTAAATCTGACAGTGAATTGGCGCCGCGTTTGGGCTTCTCTTGGGATATGGATGGCGATGGTAACAAAAAACTTTTCGGTACTGCCGGACGTTACTTTATGCCAATCGCGGCTAATACAAATATTCGTGCTGCAGGCACTGAATGGAGCTATGAAGAGTACTTTTATGTAGACAGTGCTGATGAAAATCCAATCACTGCTGCTCCTGATAAAGTGGGCGACGCTATTGGTACAAGAAACTCTAACGGTGATGATAAAGCGCCTGATTCAAGAACCGTAGCGGCAACAAACTTAAAACCTATGCATCAAGATGAATTTATTCTTGGCTATCAACAGCAGGTTGATGACTGGATTTTAGGTGCCAAGGCTATTTACCGTGAAGTTAAAGATGGCATGGATGATTACTGTTCTCATCAGCCATTTATCGATTATGCAACAGACAATGGTTATAATGATTTCGATTATAAATCAATGGCTGGCTGTATGATGATGAACCCAGGTAATGATTTTTCTATTGCGCTGGATCTTAACAATGACGGTAATTACGACGTAGAAAGTGTTCCTGAAGAATACTTTGGCCTAGAAAAATACAAACGTACTTATAAAGCTTTAGAATTCACTTTCGAGAAGCCTTTTGCTGACGGTTGGTTCTTGCAGGGCTCTTATACTTTAGCTAAAAGTGAAGGTAACTCAGAAGGTTATGTTAACTCGACTCTAGAGCAAGAGGATGCAGGTTTAACACAAGACATTGATAATGCATTATTTCAGCATGGTGCCTATGGTGCTTTACCCAATGATCGTCGTCACACCTTTAAAGCTTTTGGTGCATACCAAGTTAATGATGAGATTTCAGTATCTGCTAATTTCAGTTTACAATCTGGTCGTCCAAGAAACTGTGTTGGTTTTATTCCGCTTGACGAACTTAGAGATGAGTTAGGTGTTGATGCTGGCGGTTTAGCTAATTACGGTGCTTCATCGTTTTACTGTGGTGGTGTCTTAGGTAATCGTGGCGATCAAGGCCGTACTCCATGGGTTAAAAATGTTGACCTAGGTTTAACATATAAGCCGGAATATGTTGATGGCTTAACCGTGAAAGTCAATGTTAGAAATGCCTTTAACTTTCAAGAAGTCACTGAATACAATGAAACAGGTGACGTAGGCTCGGCTTCATCGAGACTGCCTAACCCTAACTATACGACACCGGTAAACTACCAAGCTCCACGTAGAATTACACTGACTGCTCGTTATAGTTTCTAATTAAATAGTAAAGTTAAACATATTTAAATTAGCCAAGCCGTTCAGGTAAACTGAGCGGCTTTTTTATAGATGAATTTAGGCACTTCTTGCTATTACATTAAAGTATTAAGGGGGAGGACCACCTGGACCACCTTGGTTTCCACCAGTATCACAAGATCCAAACGAATTAGCAGGTATTTCAGCTTTAAATCTAGGCCTCATCATGAAAGGAAAGGAAGAGGTTAAAACGTGCGCTTCTTCGGTTAACGAGAGGCTAAATGGCAAGATAGTTAAGTGCTCACTTTCGCTAAAGTGAACAACATTGACTCCTGTGCTGTTGTTTATAAGTGCACAGCTATTTGTCATAGTACTTACGCAATGTTGAATTTAAGGTTACGCTATGCTTTTTTACACTATATATATTAAGAGGTAATGCTTTGCTACAGCGGACTTTATATTTATTACGCCATGGTGAAATTGCTACACCGGGTATTCTAGCTGGTAAAACAGATGTCGCACTTTCTGAAAATGGCTTGCAACAGCTGTGGGACGTTAGCCAAAAATTACCAGAGATATCCTTTTGTATCAGTTCACCTTTGCAACGTTGTCAGGTTTTTGCCAAAGCATACTCATTAAAATACAGCATTAATCTCCAATTAATCGATAACCTTAAAGAAATGAATTTTGGTGATTGGGATGGACAAACCTATCAAGCCTTGTGGCAGATAAAAGCCAGTGCTGTGCAGCCTTCACTGGGTGATTTTTGGCAAAACCCTTGGCAGCATACTGTGCCTAATGGTGAAGCTATGGCTGATTTTGTCAAGCGTGTCGATACTTGGTGGCAAGAATGGCTCGCAGACGCACCCGAAGGAAATACCTTGGTGGTTGCGCATGGCGGTGTTATCAAACACTTAATTGCGCGTGTACTTAATTTGCCTATGCCGGGCACAGTTCACATGAGCCATATTGATATTCCTTATGCGGGGCTAGTTAAAGTTAATATTTATACTGATGATAGTGGCGTTGATTGGCCAAAAATAGTGTGGTGATAAGTTACCTCGATAAGTCAATGAATTCGGTGTTATTGGCAATTAAACCTTGCTATTTTTAGTGAGCAGACGATAATCTCCAAACAAAATTATATAACTCATTTTTAATGTGGGAATGTGGTGAAAAACCGCAACTGTACCCGCAACTGTAAAAGCCTTTTAGTGGTATTTAATAACCATAAAGCTTAAGTCAGGATACCCATTAATTTAGAGTCATTTGCCTATCAAAATGACAGGCAAAACCAACAAAGTCGAGCGGGTTTACTCGAACATTGTATTGTCGACTCTTGAGTTTTTCATATACTAAGAGATTGATTGTGCTCTGTTTGATGCTCCTTAAGTGTCAATAGTATGTGAGTAGCAATTTTTGAATAGTAGCCAGGATCAATCCTCATCAATAAATACCGCTAATACCGCATTGCTTTCAGTGCAGCATCTTTCTTGGCATGCCGACAGCCAACTTATTTTAGATGATATTTCTTTCACCATTAAAAAAGGCAGTTTTACTGGTATTTTAGGGCCTAATGGTGCAGGAAAGTCTAGCTTACTTCGCTGCTTATATCGTTACGTAAAACCTGATTCTGGTTTGGTGCAATTTAATCAAAAAGATATTTGGCAAAAGTATGACGCCTATCAATATGCGCAAGATATCGCTGTAGTTTTACAAGAAACACCCACCCATTTTAACTTAACTGTTCATGACGTTGTTGCGCTGGGTTTACTGCCACACAAAGGTCTATTTACCCGTGAACAAGCCAGCGACCGACTCAAGATAGACCGTGCTATTAAGCAGGTTGGCTTAGTGGATAAAAACTTACAAAATTTTGAACATTTATCCGGTGGAGAAAAACAACGCGCACTTATAGCTCGTGCTATCGTGCAAACGCCCAGCTTACTTATTATGGACGAGCCAACCAGTCATCTTGATGTTCGCTATCAAATTCAGGTTATTGAATTAGCTAAATCGCTAGGCATCACGGTTATTGCGTCTTTTCATGATTTAAACCTTGCCAGTGCGATGTGCGATCAACTGCTGGTGTTAGATAAAGGTAAACTGGTTAAGCAAGGGTCACCACAAGCGGTGATCACCTCTGAAATGTTATCAAATGTATTTGGTGTCTGCGCGCAAGTCTCTCTTCATCCACAACATAAGGTTCCTCATATTTCTTATTTCTATGGCTACGATACTCAAGAAAAAACGGCAGAAAGTAGAGCGTTACCTCATGTTTAAGGTCAATCATTCGTGGATTATTTTTCTGACCTTAGCTTTTGGTGTTATCAGCTTTATTGCGTCGTTATCTTTAGGTGCTGCAGATATTAGTTTTAGCGATGTTACTTCGAGTCTACTGGCTAGTTTATCCACAGATAAATACGCGAGCGAGGTGATTTTTTATGAGCGTATTATTTGGGAATTACGTATGCCGCGAGCTATTTTAGCTTTTTTAGCGGGTTGTGGCTTAGCGGTTTCTGGGCTGATTTTACAAACGGTAACGCGAAATCCATTAGCCGACCCTTATCTTTTTGGTATTTCTTCAGGGGCTTCTTTAGGAGTCGTTATATCTATTGTTTTACTGGGCAGCACTATTTCTGTTGTAACACCTGTCGCGGCTTTTGCGGGCAGTTTAGTGGCGATGCTAATGTTGCTAATGATCTCTGGTCGTCGGCAAAGTCAACAAGTTGAATCTATGCTATTGGCTGGCGTAGCGTTATCGTTTTTGTTCAGCTCATTTACTAGCTTGTTACTTTATCATACCGATCCACAAGCGGTTACGGCGATATTATTTTGGACTATGGGCAGTTTTTCGCGTGCGCAATGGTCTATTTTATGGTTTCCCGCGGTCGTTATTATTAGCTGTGTCATTATGATGTTAGCGTATCGACGCCAACTGAATGCAATGTTGTTAGGCGATGAAAGTGCTACAACCTTAGGTATTAATGTTAACCGCTTTCGCTTAGTGATGTTGGTACTGAGTTCACTGATCACCGCAACGTTAGTCTCTTTGTGCGGCGGTATAGGCTTTGTTGGCTTGATGATACCCCATATTGTACGATTTTTTGTTTCTCAAGGTACTGTTTTTGGCATTATGTTAACGGCTTTAGTCGGTGGTATTTTTATGATTTGGGTGGATGTATTATCGAGAGTTGTACTAGAAAACCAAGAGCTACCCGTAGGTGTTATCACTTCTGCTTTGGGGAGCTTATTCTTTTTATCCTTGTTGTACTTTCGCAAAAATAAAGCTTAAAGGAGCTATTGATGAACTTTGCTATTAAAAAAGTAACTGATGTGTTTAATCAACAGATCCAGTCGACTATCGATGGAAAAACTAAACCACTCGGCGCATTAGGCCAACTAGAAGATACCGCTAAAATTATTGCCGCTGTGCAGTTATCAATAGTAAATACTGACCAACAATCATTGAGTATTAAACATCCTAGTTTATTTATATTTGCCGGTGATCACGGTGTCGCAGCGCAAGGTGTTTCTATTGCACCTAGTGAAGTGACCTCACAAATGGTGGCTAATTTTGCCAGCGGTGGCGCGGCGATTAATGTCTTTTGTAAGCAGCTTGGTTGGCAGTTAAGTGTGGTAGATGCGGGTATTTTATCGCCAATTGATAATTGTTCAGGCGTTATCAATCAACGTTTAGGCAATATCACCGCACCATTAAATATCGCACCAGCGATGAGTCTAGCGCAAGTTGAACTCGGTTTTGAAAAAGCGACTGCTTTGGTCAAATCAGTTCATGAAAAAGGCTGTAACTTAATCGCTTTTGGTGAAATGGGAATTGGTAACACCACTTCTGCCGCAGCTATTATGGCGGCTGTTATGGGTATTTCAGCCAGTGAATGTGTTGGACGAGGTACTGGCGTTAGTGATGAAATAGTAAAAATCAAACAACAGGTCATTGAGCAAGCATTAGTGCTTCATCAAGGGAATCTCAGCAGCCCTAAAGAAATTTTAGCGTCTTTAGGTGGTTTTGAAATCGTACAAATTACCGCAGCTATGTTAGCGGCGGCCGAACAAGAAATGCTTGTTGTTGTTGACGGTTTTATTTGTACTGCCGCCGCTATGCTCGCTATCAGTATTAATAAAAATGTTAAAGAGTATATGATTTTTGCCCATTGCTCGGGTGAGCAAGGTCATCAAAAAATGCTTAGCCATTTGCAGGTTAAGCCGCTATTAAATTTAGGTTTACGCTTAGGGGAAGGCACAGGCGCTGCATTAGCACTGCCATTAATTCAGGCGGCTGTGGCTTTTTATAATGATATGGCAAGCTTTACTCAGGCGCAAGTGACCGATGTTACGGGTGCTAACACTAACAAAGCTGAAGATTAAATGACTAAGCAATCACGCTGGCAACAATGCCAACAACAATACTATTTGTTGTTACTCGCTTTAAGTTTTTTTACTCGTATACCGGTGCGTTTACCTGAGGTGGTAAAACCTGAAATGCTTCATCAAGCGAGCCGATATTTTGCCTTAATTGGTTTGTTTATTGGTGTGATCACCGCCTCTATTTTAGTGTTGTTGGCGAGCTTTTTACCCATTTCTTTAGCGGTACTTATTTCTATGGCGGCGAGCTTATTGCTTACCGGCGCTTTTCACGAAGATGGTTGGGCTGATGTTTGGGATGGCTTTGGTGGTGGTTGGACCGTTGAACAAAAGCTAAACATTATGAAAGATAGCCGTTTAGGGACTTATGGCGCAGCCAGCTTATTTTTTATTTTAATGATCAAATATCAGAGTTTAGTGTTATTAAGTAGCCATAGCAGCAATCCTTTATTAGCACTTTTTGTGGCATTGATTATAGCGCATACCTTAAGCCGAGCCGTCAGTACCAGTTTAATCTTTAGCATGGCTTATGTCAGCGAAGATGCACAATCAAAAGTTAAACCTTTAGCGCAACATTTATCTCTAAAAGGCTTGTTAATCTTATTAATTACCGCAGCGGTGGTGATGTTTAGCTTATTACCAGCCGTGCATTGTTTAGTACTAATAGGGGGCTTATGGCTAATGCGTCTTTTATTAATATTTTGGTTTAATCGTCAATTAGGTGGTTTTACTGGTGATTGTTTAGGAGCTGCGCAACAAATTTTAGAAGTGGCGGTTTATACTATTTTACTGGTCTTAGCATCTCCAGCGACAACATTTTTGACGGAGGCAGGCCTATGAAAATTAGTGATGCTAATACACTTCATCTAATTTTAGGCGGAGCACGCTCAGGAAAGTCGAGCTTCGCCGAAAATATTGCCAAACAGGCTGAATCAGCAGGGCTAACGATATGTTATCTCGCTACGGCGCAAGCCCATGATGAGGAAATGAGCGCACGTATTTTACAGCATCAAGGCGAACGTCCTCAACATTGGCAACTGCTTGAATCGCCGTTGTATTTAGCTGAGGCACTTCAACAAGCATTACAAAGCAATGATTGTGTGCTGGTTGATTGCTTAACACTTTGGTTAAGTAATTGTTTATGCCATCAAGATAGCGAGTTTTATCGCCAGCAAAAGTCACTGTTTATCGAATTTATAACGCTATTTATTAGCGATACCAACGCCTATCAATCAAAAAAGCTTATTTTTGTTAGTAATGAGGTCGGGCATGGCATTGTGCCTATGGGCGAGCTGTCGCGACAATTTGTCGACCAAGCAGGTTGGCTGCATCAAGAACTGGCTACATTAGCCAAGCAAGTCGATTTTGTTATCGCTGGATTACCACTGACATTAAAAAGTGACGCGTTGATAAGTAAAATATCGGAACAACAAAATTAATGAAAACATTAATGGTGCAGGGCACCACCTCTGACGCTGGAAAGAGTACCTTGGTGGCTGGTTTATGCAGAGTATTTGTAAATTTAGGTTATAAAGTAGCACCGTTTAAGCCACAAAATATGGCTTTAAATAGTGCTGTTACTAGTGATGGTGGTGAAATTGGTCGGGCGCAAGCACTACAAGCAGTGGCCGCAAAGATTGCACCACGTGTTGATTTTAATCCGATATTACTTAAACCCAATAGCGATACGGGGGCACAAGTGATTGTTCATGGTCGAGCCATATCAAATATGGAGGCGACCAGCTACCACGACTATAAAAAAGTAGCGATGGACGCTGTCCTCGAATCACATCACCGTTTAGCGAAAGAGTTTCAGCTGCTAATGGTTGAAGGGGCAGGTAGCCCCGCAGAGATAAATTTACGCGCTAATGATATTGCTAATATGGGCTATGCCGAAGCGGTAGATTGTCCTGTGATCCTCGTTGCTGATATCGATCGGGGGGGTGTTTTTGCTCACTTAGTGGGGACACTCGAGCTATTATCATCTTCAGAGCAAAACCGCGTGAAAGGTTTTATAATTAATCGCTTTCGTGGAGACATTAACTTATTAACGTCTGGACTTGATTGGTTAGAAGAGAAAACGGGTAAGCCAGTATTAGGGGTATTACCTTATTTACACGACTTAGCACTTGACGCCGAAGATGCCGTTGCGATTGAAAACAAGGTTGAACAAGCCAAAATAAATATTGTTGTACCGTTATTACCGCACATAAGTAACCATACCGACTTTGATACGTTACGTTTAAACCCTGAAATAAATTTACGTTATGTCAAAATGGGCGAGCGGATAAACAATTGTGACTTAGTGATTTTACCCGGCAGTAAAAATGTTATTTTTGATCTGCAATTTCTTAAAGAACAAGATTGGCAAAGTGATATAGAACGTCATTTGCGCTACGGTGGTAAAGTGTTTGGTATTTGCGGTGGCTATCAAATGCTTGGGCAAACTATCAGCGATCCTGAAGGTATTGAGTCAACGATTGAGGCGATAACGGGTTTAGGTTTACTCGAACTTACTACTGAATTAACCGCAGAAAAAAAATTAGCACAAGTCTCTGCCACTATGACCTTGGGCAGTAAAAGTTGTCAGGTCAAAGGTTATGAAATTCATTGTGGTGTTTCTACCATGACGGCTATTGATAATAAAACGCCTGTGCCTCTGTTGTTCAATAAAAGTGACAATCAGACCAGCGATGGTTGTGTTTCAAATGATAATCAAATAGCGGGTACTTACCTACATGGTATTTTTGATGAAGGGGCTGCGACACAATTATTAGTTGACTGGTTAGACAGTAACAATGACATCCAGCGGACGATTAATCTTGATGAACACCGAGAGCAACAGCTTGAACGTTTGGCTAATGTTTGCCAGCAATACCTAAAAATATCAGCGATTGAAGATATTATTAACAACAGCAAAACGACCACACCCTAGTGCTTGAAAAGCGCCTCTTAAAAAGTAAAAGGCTTAATAAAATGACAAAAAGATTTATATCCTTCGCCGTAATAAGCTTATTGCTGATAGTCATACCCAGTAAAAGTTTTGCTGAGCAATCGGCAAAGCGCATCGTTGCCTTAGCGCCACATATTGTTGAAATGTTATTTGATATTGGTGCTGGCGATAAAATAGTCGGTGCGGTTGCCTATTCCGATTACCCTAAAGCGGCGCTAGATATTCCGCGTGTTGGCAGCTATCACGGCATGCAAATAGAAAAATTATTGGCATTGAATCCTGATTTAGTTATTGTTTGGAAGTCAGGCAACTCGCAAAGTGACATTGATAAAATGAAACGCTTAGGACTAAAAATTGTTTTTAGTAATCCAGTAGATATTGCGGATGTTGCCACTGAATTACGTTATTTTGGCGGTTTAACCGGACATCAACAGCAAGCAGAAAATGTCGCGTTAGCTTATGAACAACGTTTAAAAAAATTACGGCTCGATAATAAAACTAAGCAAGCCATCCCTGTTTTTTATCAACTGTGGTCAGAGCCAATGATGACCATTAATGGCACAACTTGGATAAATCAGTTAATTGAAGTGTGCCAGGGAGTGAACGTTTTTAAGGATAACCCGACGCCTTATCCAAAGATAAGCACGGAAAACGTTATTGTTGCCCAGCCGCACTTAATGATTTTACCGGATGAAAACTCCGATAAACCACAACCCATTATTGACTGGCAAAAATGGCCAGAAATACCCGCGGTGAAAAACAATAAGTTTATTCACGTTGATGCAGATTTATTACATAGATTCAGTACCAGAATGTTAAGTGGTGTTGCAGATATGTGTGAAAAAATTGATCAGCAAAGATAGCGGTTCAATTTACTGAGCTGATTGATGATTTATCTATCAGCTCAGTAAATTAAAGGTTAAGCCGATGATAATTTTGCGCAGCCCCAGCAATGGTAATTACCACGGGAAGTAATGCTTTTTATTGAGCTTAATTTAAGTCTAATATGTTGTCATTACACGATAAAGTCTTGATGAATTAGACTTCTCATATTACATCGAGCTACGAGTCATATCACCGCAGGTTATTCATCTTAAATAGCAAAGTGATATAACAAAAAATACCTGCTGAGTTTAGCTACTACATTAGTTCTGCAGACGTAATTGCTATGATATAAGATTCAACAAGTTATTGGCCGGCTAACAGCAAGTGACACTTGATATGACGTCCAATAAGGCCGTTCTCGAACTCAGACAGATGAATGCAATTAAACCCTTTAATATTGTGCGTTAACTAAACTTAATATAGCACTGAGAAAAAATAAAAAAGGGCACATAAATATGTGCCCTAAATCAAATTATTTCTTAATGTCTTACCTTTAAGAGAATCTTATTCAATAAAGGCAATTGCAGATGGGTTTAATTCTGTTGCAAGTCTTGGAAATGCTTTAAGGTTAGTTTCAGTATTTATAACATCAACGCCTGGCTTCTCTGGATTGCTTACGCTAAGCCAAAGAAAGTTGGCAGCATCTAAAGCAATATAGCTAATTTGTTCGGTGCCCGTAGCCGCTACCTTTTCATTAGCAATAACACCCGTTGTCGGGTTAAAGGTATATACCGTTGAAAGCTCATAATAACTTGGCGTAAAAAATGTTTCACTGGCAACAAAATAGCCTTTTGTTTCGGATACAACGACACTTGAACCAATAAAAGCACCGGTATTATTTTCAATATCTGCAGCAGACAAAACACTGCTCAAGTTATAATCACTTGTCGCTATCGCTTCGATGCGACTAGAGGTTAAGTCAGTACTGCTATATGAGTTACGTGTTGTAACATATACCGTATCGCCTTGACTCACTATACTATGACCCAGTGGGTTTAAGCCTTGAAGCGGAATACCTTTAAGATTATCATTTTCATCAGCATTTGTTTCAATCTCTTGGTCTGTCGCTGTATCAAAAACGGCTACATAAGCTGTGTTTGGTGAAAAAGAGTCTGATAAACGTTGCATAGCAATAAACAGTTTACCGTCAGCAATTGTCGCAGAGGCAGGGTTTGGTGTGCCATTACTATTGTTATCAGCGATGTAGCTAGATAGATCTAATTGACCTAATTTGAAATCTTCAAATTGTGTTGCCTGAGGATTAACAATCCAAACTTTGTCTGAACCGTAACGTAAAAGATAAGCTTTGCTTTCATTGACCGACACTAAGTCATAGGGATTACGAGTATTTGAATCGCCGGTATCTTGGGTTGTATATGACCAAACTTCTGTATCAAGGGCATCAGCATTATATTTTGAAATAGAATCAATGTTATAACGGCCAATGTGAAAAACGTCTTTATTGTAGCTACGAACAGTATAGTCAGAGGCATCTTTAATATAATAGCCTTTGGTGACTTGCTCTGTAATTGGGTCTAAGGTCACAACTTCAGAGCCTGAAAAATCAGGTGCAACTGTTTGAACAACCGCGAATGATGGTGTGTCTTTCACATCACCGACACTCACTTGAATAGCCAATTCACCGGTTAAGTTCTTTTTACTGTCATCCGTTGCAACAATTGTGACAGCGAAAGGACCGACTTCACCGCTGTCAAAATCAGGAGCCTCTATAAAGCTTAATTCACCACTTTGTGTGATGCTAAATAAACCACTTGAATTACCCGTAAGTGAAAGTACGATAGCGTCGCCATCGGCATCAGTAGCATTATAGGTGCCAACTGATGTTCTGTTTTCTTCTATCGTTGGGCTACTTGCGCCGGTAACTATTGGTGCGACATTACTTTTTGAACTTCCGCCACAGCCTGCAAGAGCAACAGTGCTCAGTACTAAACTTAATGGTAATATGTGTTTTTTAAAGCTAGTTAACATTTAAAATCCCTTAATTGTGTATTTTATTTTTAAGCTGCGACCCTGCGATGTTCTATTCGCAAGATCTTGGTATTTATCGTTAAATAAATTATTGGCGGCAAAAGATATTCTATGTTTGCCTTTTTTCCAGTTGACTGAAAAATCTGATACGGTGCGGTTGGCTGGATTACCATTACCTACATGACCGTTATTATTTTCAATTCTGTTAATGAGATTGAAGTACAAGTCTTTATCTTTACTTACTTTAAATGACATATTCCATGCGGAATTTACCTTGTATTTCAACGCTACGCTGTACTGTTGATGATATATACCAGGTAGTTTCTTCTTATTAAATGCGACAAATTTTGATGTGGTTTCACTGTCTATAATATTGGCTTGTAGTGCGAAAGATAATTGTGTTAATAATTGATAATTTGTTTGAATTTCAATGCCTAACAAGTCTGCATTACTGACATTTCTATAGCTACCGACATTACTTGAGTTAAAAATGGCGACAATTGAATTTTCTAATTTTTGTTGGTAAATAGATGAAGATATAGACAGACTTTTGTAAAGGTACTGCCCACCCATTGAGAGTGTTTTTGCTTCTTCTGGCAATAAATTATCATTACCCTTAAAGGAGCCTCTATCACCAAATAATTCGTATAATGTCGGTGTTCTCACACCATTACTTAAGTTACTGGTAACTTTTAAATTACCTTGCTTAAAGCTTAACCCGACTTCAGTTGTTTGATAATTATCATTGGCTACAAACTTAGCTGCACTGGATTGATTAATCGCTATGTTTGAATTTTTCTCTTGTAGGTTACTCAACAATGCATACACTTCTATGGGGAGTGACTCGGGTTGCCATTCAATGCGAGAGCCTATGTTGAGTTGTTCTTGTTTTGCTGAAATATCACATGACGCTATACCATTACATTGTGTTGGTTTTCCGTTGTGTTCGCTAACAGAGCTGAAATTTTGTTTATTAAAACTGACAAATGGCACTAGATTAAACTCGTTCCATGTAAGGTAAGGTTTAAAGCCGATATGTTTTTTTGTTGTTTCATAATCATTGATATCAAGTTTTATCGAGTCGGGACTTGAAATATAACGCTCATCTTTATTTTCAGCGTAGGCTTCAAATTCAATTGAATTTAGCCAAGGGGATTTGCTTAACCATTGATGTTGATAGCTATAGCGTAAGTTGTCAGAGTTTAACGTCGAATTGTTTTCAGGGGAGTTGTTTTGGTAATTAGGCAGGGCTTTTTCTTGATCGTTATATTGTACATTGACCCTGATCTGATGTTGATTAAATTGGAATATGTCGTTTATAAAAAAAGACTTCTTTGTAAATTCATTATTTCTTAATGCTTGTCTGTCAGACGTATCACTACTACTAAAGCCCGCTGGAACGATAAAATCGTAATCGTTGTCACTGTTAATATAATGACCACCAAAAGACAGACTGTGAGTTTTAAATGCTTTATTATAAAGCGCATTAACTTCTTGATAGCCAAATGAGCCGGTGGCCAAGGTTAATTTACTGGAGTCTTCAGTGGGGTTGTAAGTGTTAATGCGAATAACACCACCTATAGGGGTAGCGCCGGTACCAATCGCTTGATTTTTACTGATTTCAATACTTTCAATTTGTTCTGTGGGTATCTGGTTTAAATCAAAACCACCAAATTGGCTATCGTTAATCAGTTGACCATCAATATAAAGTTGGACCTGCTTACTACTCGACCCTCTAATTGAAACAGAGACAGGATTACCAATTCCACTTATTTGGCGAATTTGAATGCCATTTATCGACTGTAAAATATCGGCAAGCGTTTGCGATGAGTATATAAAGCTTTCGCGATGTAATACTTGATAATTAGGTGTATTAAATGACTGATCATTAACAACTTCAATGACTTCTATATCGTCAGTTGACACGTCTTCTACTTGCGCAAATACAGGCATCGCTATGAGTAAAGGAACAAAGATATTTCGTAAATAAGAAAAAATAATAACCTCAAAAAATTTTGAGGGAGGTACGGAAGGATCATGACAACTAGCTATTGCTAATGTCATTAAATTCCGTAGCGCCCACCGCACTGCAAGTCATTCGATATCATTTAGGCCGGTCTCCGGGCTTAACTTTACATAGCGTAAAGTATTACCGTTGCGGGGGCAGCGTTAGAATTATGCATAGCATGTACTAACTTCCCGATTATCTCTAATTCATACCTTGTTAAAGTATAAATATTGAGCACCTAATCAATTATGGTCGTTATTTTGAGACTATTAATATAGCTTGTCAACAGTTAGAGTATTAAATCTATAGTTCATGGCTAGTTAGCTTTAATCGTTCGACGGGTTTAACGCAACGTCATTTACTCTATATTTTGACCCAGCCCTTTGAGTTCAGAGGTAAAACATGTCGTATTATCAGAAAAATTTTGTTGCCAGACTATTTTATCTGATGGTATTAACGATGATCTGGTGAGGCATTTTTTGAAGTTACTGACACTTTAGTGACGGCAATTTCTTCTTTTTAATTAATAATGAGTCGTTCAATAACAGCCGATAAAACCTAAGCTCTACGGTAGGTATTTATTGTCTGCCAATTTCACCTAGGCTGTTTAATGGTGAGTTTGGCTAGTCATTATCAGCGACAATTGTCATTGTTATTGATTCGCTATATCCACTGATTTTAAAGTTAATTTTTCAATAATATTAGCTAGCTGATTTTTTTCTTCAGCACTTAATACCGATAATAGTTCTTGCTCACGAGCTAGCACCATAGGTATTAACTGTTGATATATCGCCAAACCTTGCGTGGTTAGTTTTAATAGCGAAGAGCGTTTATCGGATTTATCTGTGTTTTTAACCAATAATCCCTGAGCTTGCATCCTTGTTATTGCCCGGCTCGCCGGCATTTTTTCTAAGTTAGTTTGTTCACCTATCTGCTTTGCGGATAATAACTCTCCGTTACCTAAGCTGGCTAGCACTCGCCATTCTTGACGAGAAAGCTCAAATCTTCCTGTGTAAATGTCAGCAATGTTATCACTCACTTTTACTTGTAGTTGCGTCAGCTGATAAGGAAAAAAGTTGGTTAAGTGTAAGCTTTTCATCGTTTAGTTATGCTCGGCTATGCTTGTGAAATCATGTTGTTATCTACTCTAAATGATTCGGCATTTAAGTGATGTTTTTTCAATAATTTATAGAATTCTGTTCGGTTTCGCTGCGCTATTTTTGCGGCTTGTGAAACATTACCTTCGGTGGTTTTTAGTAATTTTGCTAAGTAGTCACGCTCGAATTGCTCTCTCGCTTCTTGAAAAGAAGGCAGCTGTGCACTTTCATTACGTAAAGCATTATTAATTAAACTCTCACTAATTAATGGCTCGGTAGATAAAGCGACGCATTGCTCAACAACATTTTGTAATTGTCTAATATTACCGGGCCATTCAGCCCTAATTAAAATCTCCATCGCGGCTTGGCTAAAGCCGTTTATTTTATGACTGGTACTTTTAATCGCGACTGTTAAAAAGTGCTGGGCAAGCAAAGGAATATCTTCACGTCGTTCAGACAGGGCTGGTAAAGTGAGTTCCACAACATTTAAGCGGTAGTAAAGATCTTCACGAAAGCTTTTATCTATGATGGCTTGTTGTAAATTTTTATGGGTAGCGGCAATAATACGGACATCGACTTTTACTGACTGGGCACTGCCGACTGGGCGCACTTCTTTTTCTTGTAAGGCGCGTAATAATTTAACTTGAAAGCTCATCGGCATGTCGCCGACTTCATCAAGAAATAACGTACCGCCATGGGTTGATTGGAAAAGCCCTTGATGATTTTTATCTGCGCCAGTAAAAGCACCTTTACAGTGTCCAAATAACTCCGACTCGAGTAATTGTTCAGGTATTGCCGCACAATTAATCGCCGTAAATTTTTTATCATGACGCTTACTTGCTAAATGCACGGCTTTTGCCAGGAGTTCTTTACCTGTACCACTGGGACTATGGATCAATAAACTAAAGTCACTTTGGGCAACTTGATAAGTTTGCTGTAACAACGAAGACATAACGGCACTTCGGCTAATTATTTTCTTGCGCCAAATATCGGCTTTTTTGTCGGTATTATGAGCGCTACTTTGTGGTTGTAAGCGAATGGCTTCTTGCACAGTAGAGAGTAATTCTTGGCTTTCAAAAGGTTTGGTTAAAAAACTAAATACGCCTTGCTTAGTCGCACTAATAGCATCGGGTATCGTGCCGTGTGCGGTCATAATGATGACGGGCAAATTAGGCTGTTGCTGACGGATTTTTTCAAATAATGCCATACCGTCCATACCTTCCATACGTAAATCGCTGATCACTAATTGCGGATGAAATGTTTCTAAAATACCTAAAGCCATTTTAGCACTGTTTGCTGACTCTATTTGATAACCCGCAGCAGATAAGCGGATACCAAGTAATCTTAATAAACTGGGATCGTCATCAACAAGTAGTATTTTTTCACTTTTTTGCTGATCGAATTTTTTGCTGTTTGTTGAAACCATCATTTTTACTGCCCATGCTCATTAATATTATGTTCTATTTTTCTCAGCTGATTTATTTGCTGCTTTAACACTTCTAATTGTTGTTGTTGATCTTGATAGGCTTGCTTAATGAGCTGTCGCGCCTTTTTTTCTTGCGATAGTTCATTCAGTTGTAATATCTGCTGGTTGAGTTGTGTTTTTAACATACTAAAAAAGGCAAAGTCGCTTTGGCTTAGATTGTTTTTACTCAGGGTAATAAGCGACAGCTGATTTAATTTACTTTTTGCGGTAAACGGATTGTGAACCGGTGAATGAGGTAGAGCAAAAAATAGTGCTGATTTTAATTGCCATTCAATAGTTTCAGCACTGTTATTTTTATCTTGTTTGATTAACATGCTCTCGGCTAACGAAACTAATTGATGTTGGTGTATTTTATCGGCAATTTGTGCTTGGTTTAACTCGACTAAAGACAAATAATATTCTGTATAATCAAGGGGGCCACTGTTAATGTGATGGCTTTTATTGTCGCTGTTTAGTAACTGACAACCCGTTAACACGGGCAGTAATAACAGTAAAAAACTAACAGTGAGTATTCTATAAAATAAATATAACATTACACTGATACTCCACTCATTTTTTTTGTTAGAAAAGCATTAGGCAAGGTTATTGTCATGGCAGTGCCACTATTTTTACCTGTGTTACTGGTTATATTAATGGTGCCATTTAAGCGCATCAGTAACTCCTTTACTATGGTTAAACCTAAACCACTACCTTTTATTTTGGCATTCTTTGCCGGTGTTCCTTGATAAAAAGCATCAAATATTTTTTCTTTTTGGCTACTGGCTATTCCGCGACCTTGGTCAATAACGGTTATCGACAACAGACTATTATCAAGTGAACAGTTAATGTTAATAACATTATTGTCGTGCGAGTATTTTATCGCATTGGATAAGAGGTTATCTAAAATAACACTTAATTGTTTGGCATTGACCTTGAGTTGTATTGCGTGGTTTTTATAGTCAATGGTTAAGTTTTTCTGTTTAATATCTAAAGTTCTTTGCTGTAATACCTGAGTAACTAACAATGATAAATCAACAATTTCAGTATCTTGTAAACTGGTCGAGTCGAGCACAATATTAAAGTCAAGTAAGTCTTCAATTAAACGTTGCAAGCGGGTAACACTGCTACGGATAATGTTAGATATTTCTTGCTGCTCGGGGTTTAACTCACCAACACTGTTATCGTACAGTAATTCTGTTCCCTCTCTAATGGCGGCAAGTGGCGTTTTTAGTTCATGGGAAATATGACGAATAAAACTCGATTTTTGTAACTCCAGAGCATGCAAGCGCTTGCGCATCACTTCCAAGGCGTCAGCAATTTCTGTCATCTCAGGTGAGCCATGTAAAGTGACCTTTTTTTCAAAGTCTCCTAATGCTAAATGATGTATTTTACTGAGTAATTGCTTGAGCGGTTTAGTGATTAAATAGATAAAAATTGCGGCGATAAGCAAAGTAAAGGGAATGATAAGTAAGCTTTTCAGCATATCGTGTCTAACACCGTTGGCTGAATCTTTAACCTGTTCTACTTGTAAAACAAGTAAGTTATTACTTTCTTCGGCTATTGTTTTTCGTATCGAAACTAGTTGGGTAAATTGTTCTTGTAACAATGTTAATGACGATTCTTCTAGAGGGTGCCGCGTTAAGTAGCTATGCAGGTACTCAATCGCTTGAGAAAACTCTGTGCTGAGCAAGCGTAAGCTTGGGTTGCTTTTAAAGAGGTTATTACTTGCCATTGCTTTTAAGATAACTTGTTCGTCTTTTAAATAAGCACTCAATAAATCTTGATCTTTTAGAATGATAAATTGCCCAGCACTGCGTTCCATTTTAGCTAAGGTAAAGTTAATTTCACGGTTTGTTTTAACGAGTTCAGCAACATTAAAGATAGCCGATGTACTTTGTTGGGAAAGCTCAGTGACTTGATTTGCGCTATAAATTAACGCTATGACTAGCGGAAATGCAACAAAAGTAAAACCTAAAATGCTTAGTTTTCTAATCGAATACAAATTTATTGCAAAAAGTTCGGACAAGCTAAATTTTTTCATAGATATCACAAGTATTAATCAGGAGTGTATTTTAGTTTTATTAAGATAAAAAACAAGCGTGTCGCTTATTTGAGACAGTACTTTAGATGATACTAGAATGTTTTTTGTTATGACTTTTATAAGTTAGTCACTGTTTTACATCGGTTATTTTCTGAATTATTAACGATTTTGTTTTTTTTCTTTTTTTCGGGCTGTTTTATCTGTTGCTTAATGGCGACACTTTAGGCGGCTTAGTTATTTTGATTTTATCATTAATTGAATTAAATCAGTGCTTTATACTTTTGGTTCGATTCCTGCAGTGTCGTTAATGATATTATTACAATCATTAAAATAACCCGATGAACTCTATAAATAAAGGAATTAAAATGAATTCTATTAGCTTAACAAAAGTGACTCTACTTGTTGGTACTTGTGCCTTAGCTTCGTATTTTGTCAACGCAGGAGATAAAGTTGCAAGCCTAGATATTCCTATTGCTGATCAAGCAGCAATTAAACCTGTGGCAACTAAAATGTTGTCGGTAGACAATGTAGCAAAAAGTACACCGGCCATACTGACTCAGTTCGATGAAGATAAAAATGGTTTGCTTAATGAAGCAGAAGTTATTGCGAGCAAAGATGAAAAATTAGTTAAGCATTTTAAAGACATCGATAAAAATGCCGACGCTGAAATCAGTGCTAGCGAGCTAAAAACCTACCTTGCGGCTGTAAAAATTAACAATTAATGGTTGAAAAATAAGCCATATCTCTCTAGAATTATAGTCCCTAATTTCCAACTGTAGATAATAAACAGTTGGAATTTTTATTAGTTAATACGCAGTCGAAAACTATTATGAGCAATAAACCCACTGACGGTATCCCTATAGAATCAATGCCTCGATTTGTACAAGTTGATGATTGGATTTTTGAAATAAAAACCGTACGAGCAATACGTGTTGATGAATATGGTAAACCCTACACGGCGATCGCCAATTTAACAGTAAATGGAGATAACGCCTACATAGATGGTTTGTTAACAAGAGAGAATGAAAAATTTAATCGAAAAGATTACGCAGCTTTTCATCAATTTTGTCATCAAATGCAAGTTAAGCAAGCTCATTTCGATCGCTTTAAAAATAACAAACTCATTGCTGAACGTGTTGATATTAAACCGATTAAAGTTGAAGCTGAAGCGGTTAAGCAGACAACAATACTTAAACTGGTTCGTTAACTTATCTACAGGTTTGCGCTATTTTTTGAATCAAAAGCGGCTAAAATATCAATAATTCTAATCCCCAGATAAAATGAATGCCTATTTATGTCATTAAGTACTGCTCGTCTCGACCGTTTCATTAGTGAAAATTGCAGCGTTAGTCGCAGAGCTGTGCGCTTAATGTTAGCGAAAAAGCGTATAGCGGTAGATACTATTATTGCAGATGATATTGGCCAACGAATTGATAAGTTCTCAAAAATCACTCTAGATGGTCACATTTTACAAGATAATCGTGCGCTCTATATAATGCTTAATAAACCTATTGGTGTAGTCAGTGCAACGATAGATAAACAACACAAAACGGTCATAGACCTACTTGTCGAGCAAAACTTATTTAGCGACAGTGGTAACGAAGAAAAAGACAACTTACATATTGTTGGTCGACTCGATTTAAATACTTCCGGGTTACTGTTACTGACCAACGACAGTCGTTGGTCTGAACGACTTATGTCCCCAGAGCATAAAGTAGAAAAGTGCTATCAAGTCACTTTACAAAACCCGTTAACAGATGACTATCAGTCAGCTTTTGCACAAGGGATGTATTTTGAATTTGAAAATATCACCACTAAGCCAGCAAAATTAACAATTATCAGTAATACTGTAGGCCAACAAACTAATCAATATATTGCTGAAGTTAAGTTAATTGAAGGGCGTTATCATCAAATTAAGCGGATGTTTGGTCGGTTTCGTAATCCCGTTATAGGCTTGCATCGACAAGCCATCGGAAACTTATTCTTGGATGAAAATCTACCTGTAGGTCAAAGTCGATTTCTAACGGATGATGAAGTACTTGGTATTTTTACAACGACTGTTACTAACTGATAAGAATAGATTAATCTAACTCATCAGCATCACTAATTCGCTCTAATCGTTCCTGTTCTTCAGCAAATGCTGCTTTTATTTCTTCTAATATTGTATCAACATCAGCCGATTTTGTGTCTTCTTTAAATAGGCCCGTTAACTCGGTTTCTGGTGATAATTCTGCTTTCTCATATAAGACCCACATTTCTTGAGCATATTTACTTTTTGCTAATTCTGGGGCAAATTGAGCATAATAATCAGTAATATTTTCAACATCGCGCAGTAACATGCTTTTGGCATTATTGTTGGCTGAGGCATCTACAGCCTGTGGTAAGTCAATAATAACAGGACCGTATTCGTCAACTAGGACATTAAATTCTGATAAATCACCATGAATGATACCCTCGCAAAGCATGATCTTTACATAATTCATCATGATAAGGTGGTCTTCAATGGCGTGTTCACGTGGCAATATTATGTCATTTAAGCGCGGTGCAACGTCGCCTTCACCGTCGGTGATCAGTTCCATTAACAGCACACTTTCAAAACAACCAAATGGCTGAGGCACTCGTACACCAGCAGCAGCTAACGTATAAAGGGCTTCAACTTCGGCATTCTGCCAAGCATCTTCTTGTTGTTTTCTGCCATACTTTGAGCCTTTTTCCATCGCGCGTGCGCGACGGCTATTACGGCTTTTTCGACCTTCTTGGTATTGAGCGGCTTTTTTGAAACTGCGTTTATTGGCTTCTTTATATACTTTCGCACAGCGAATATCATCGCCACAACGTACCATATATACAGTTGCTTCTTTGCCACTCATTAATTGACTGATTACTTCGTCAACCAGTCCATCGTCAACCAGGGGTTGTAGTCTTTTAGGTATTTTCATTATTTAATTAAATCGGCTTTGAAGTTATTCTTCGTCAAGTTCGTCGAAGTCTTCGTCTTCACCAAGCGGTTTTACTGAACGGAAACCTTCTTTTACGACGATCTCTACATAGAATGAAGTTAAGCCAAGCTTTTCAGCTTCGTCGATATGTTTATTAAGTGCAGATAAGTGTACAACTTCTGCGTCTGCTTCGGTGATACCATATTTAGAGTCAAAATCCCAAAAATCAACGCCAGCAGGCAGCTTTTTGTTTCTTTCTCTTTTTATGTATTTTTTCACATCATGTTTTACACCTTCAAATAAGCGAGCAACTTTAATTTTTGGGTGAGTGATGTTGAATGTTTTTTTCATGACGTTCCTAAATGATATTGTTAAGAGAATTTGTTACATATGATCTGCATTTTACGTTAATTTTTCCTTGGGTGCGACAGTTAGTATTTGCTAAAGTGAACTTGGTTATATTTTTCGATGTTTTATTCAATTTTTTATAAGGTTTTTCTGTTATGTCATCCGTTATTAAACGTTTCTCCCAGTTAGTTTTTGTTTCATTAACAACATTGCCCTTAGTAGTGAATGCTTCGGGTAATAATAATTTTACTCTATGTATCAATAGTTTGCAGGTCAAGGCCGAATCTGCTGGTTATTCAGGCTATATTGTTAATGATATTATTC
This sequence comes from Colwellia sp. BRX10-9, assembly GCF_014077405.1. Classification (NCBI taxonomy): domain Bacteria; kingdom Pseudomonadati; phylum Pseudomonadota; class Gammaproteobacteria; order Alteromonadales; family Colwelliaceae; genus Colwellia; species Colwellia sp. BRX10-9. Next base: position 39,713 of record NZ_JACGVV010000015.1, read on the forward strand.
CAGCGCTTGCGCCGATAAAACGCGTGATTGAGCTCGATCAACGCCAACCTGAATTTAGTCAAAGCTTTGCTGATTATTTAAAATTACGCTTAACTAATTATCACATCCAAACCGGTAGAAAGAAATTAGCTGAGCATAAAGAGCTGTTTGACAAATTGTCTAAAAAATACGGCATTCCTGCACAGTACTTAGTGTCTTTTTGGGGCTTAGAAACTAACTTTGGTAGAAACAAAGGGAAAATGTCGGTGTTAAACTCTTTAGCCACATTGGCCTGTGATGAGCGACGTAGTGAATACTTTACCGCTGAATTATTTGATCTGTTTCATTTGATCGATAATAAAACGGTCACCACCAAGCAACTCGCTGGTTCTTGGGCCGGAGCCATGGGGCATATGCAGTTTATGCCCTCAGCATTGAGAAAGTATGCATTAGACGGCGATGATGACGGTAAAATAGATGTTTGGCAAAGTGAAGCCGATGCGTTAACGAGTGCGGCTAATTACTTAAATAGCATTGGCTGGTTAGAAAAAGAGCGTTGGGGTCGTCAAGTACAGCTGCCAAAAAACTTTGCTTTTCAACAAGTCGAGTTTGATCAGTTCTATCCCTTAGCAACCTTTAAAGCTTTAGGCGTAACACGTGCTAATGGTACTGCTTTATCTGATTATAAAATTGATGCTGAGTTAGTCTTACCTGCTGGCGCTGGTGGACCTGCATTTTTAGTCTACCCTAATTTTAATGTTATTATGAAGTGGAATTTGTCTGAGAATTATGCGCTTTCTGTTGGCTTGTTAGCTAACCGTATTCAAGGGGCTAGCGGCTTAAAGGTCAGTGCTCAAGATAAGGATGTATTATACAAGCCTGCTGAACTACAAGCGCTTCAGGAAAAGCTTAATACGTTAGGTTTTGACGTTGGAAAACCTGATGGTATTTGGGGACCAAAAAGTCGTAAAGCTATTCGTTTATATCAATTACAACATAATTTAATCGCCGACGGTTTCCCCAATAGTGCGGTATTAATAAAAGCAGGTATTCAAGGATAACTCTATTTATCTCTTAGTTAAGATATTTATGCTTATGCAATTGAGTGACTACATACTCATTAAGTCTTATTAAGACGCTTATATACGCCAATTGAAAAGATGGCGCCGAAGAAAAGGGAAGTTCAAGTAGGTTGATATTACTGAGTCTGTCTATGCTCAGTAATGTCTTTTGCGTTACCCTAATGTTTAATCTTCAGCTAAGTGCCTACTCAAAATTAAGTGCGTTAATACTAGTTTTACATCGGCACGATTTTTAATATTTGTGACGTTTTATGCAAAACACTCGGCCAGTTTTGCGGTAATCTTTCGCCCAGTCACATGCTAAGTCATAACATCCCTTTTATCGCTATATCAATAAAAAACTCCAGTATATTGTCGTTTGATAGCGTTTTCCTGTAATGACCATCATTCAAAGAACAAAGAGATGAATTGCATTTTATGTTAAATAAATAAGCTATAAACATCCTTCTTTATCTCAAAACATGATGTAGATCTAATTTTTAACAAATAGCCTTTCCAGCCAACCATTGTGTATGTATGTATTGTTTAAGATCATCATTTTTCTTTTTCGTTAATTTATAATCGCCACATTACTCATATGAAGTGCTGGAATTTTCAAAATAATGTACTTGGCAGTTGAATTATTTTATTTGCATTGGGATAAAATACAAAAATTTTGCTGATGAATTATTAAAGCACTTTTACTACTTTATGGTCATACAGGAAGTTAACATGTATAAAAAGTCATTAATTAATATAGCGTTAACAGCTATTTTATTACCGTCACATTTTGCTATAGCAAACAACAACGATGTTATTCATCAAGGCATTGATGAAAAAACTGAAGTTCTCGTTATTATTGGGAAAACACCACGAAAAATTCAAGACGTTGTCGGTGCTGTTTCAGTCATTAATAGCGAGACAATCGATAAACAATTAGTGCACGATATCGCTGATCTTGTTCGTTATCAAGCGGGTATCAATGTTATTAATTCTGGCAGTCGGTTCGGTGATTCAAATATTGCGATTCGTGGCATTTCCGGTAATCGTATTGCAACAGAAATAGATGGAGTACCGGTTGCAGAACAATTTAATGTCGGTAGCTATTCAAACTCAGGCAGAAACATGATCGACCCTGATTTGATAAAACAAGTTGAAATTCTACGAGGACCTGCGTCAAGTATATATGGCAGTGATGCGATAGGTGGGGTGATTTCTTATGTGACTAAAAAACCATCTGATTTACTCAGCCAAACAGACAAAGATGTCTATTTGGGGTTAAAAACAGGTTATTACTCAATTGATGACAGTAAGGCTATTTCTTTAAATACAGCTTTTGCTTATGGTAAGTCTAGTGCGCTATTTTCAGGGTCTTTGCGCAAAGGCCATGAGTTTGATCACAACACATCAACAGATTTAGCTAAAGATATTCAAGATAACGAAACTCAGTCTTTTCTTGCTAAGTACTATTATGAAATATCAGACAACCAAGAAATCAGTTTTAGTTATGATTACTTTTCACGTGATAGCCAAAGTGATATGCGTGCAATTTTGGGGTTAGGGCGTTTTGAGTCAACTCATTTATTACTAGGTGATGATGAAACTGTTCGCGAAAATTTTTTAGTAACTTATGATTTTGTTTTAGAAAATGATTGGTTAGAAGGTGGTTATATTCGACTTTATGATCAAAATACTGAAACACAACAACTCACTGATGAAAGCAGGGTATCTAGGGGTAAAGAGTACCTTTATGACAGAGACTTTTTTTATGAACAAGAAGTGCAAGGATTAAGGTTTAATTTTTATACTAATATTGATACTCGTGGTACCACTCAGCATATTGGTTATGGCTTAGAGTTAAATAAGAGTAAAACTAAAGAAATGCGAAACGGTGTACAAACTAATATAGCCACAGGTGTGTCAACAAATAACATTTTATCTGAGGTATTTCCTGTAAGAGACTTTCCTATTTCAGAGGTTAAAGAGTTAGGTATTTATATTAATGATGAAATTGCCATAGAGGGTACTAATTTCACCATTATTCCGGCGATTCGTTATGATCGTTATAAATTAACACCTAAACCTGATGTTATGTATTTAGAAGATAATCCTGCTACTGAAATTGTTTATATCAGTGAAGATAGTTTTTCACCTAAATTGAGTGTTGTTTATCAAATAAATAATAACAGCAAAGTCTATCTTCAATACGTTAAAGGTTTTCGAGCTCCCCCTTTTGAAGACGCTAATATTGGTTTAGACATTCCAATGTTTAAAATGCGAGCCATTCCAAACGCCGATTTAAAATCTGAAAAAACTCATGGCTATGAAATAGGTTATAGCGTTGATATTGAACAACATACATTTAACTTGGTTGGCTTTTTAAATGATTATAAAGACTTTATTCAAACAAAAGTTAACTTAGGGTTTGATCCAGCAGTGCAACGATTAATATTTCAATCTCAAAATATTGATAATGCAGAAATCTATGGCGTTGAACTTAGCTACAAAGGTAAATTTGATAATGTTTTTAATAGCAATAATAGTATAACTGCCTATGGTAATTTATTTTGGAGCGATGGTGAAAATAAAGATACAGAGCAACCATTAAATGAAATACAACCCAATCATGCTCTACTTGGTGTGCAATGGTTAAGTGCTGATGAAAATGCATCTATTGCATTTAATGCCAGCTTAGTTGATGGAAAATCAGATATTGATGATCCCGACAATAAGTTAGCTACAACGTCTGGCTATACAACGTTTGACTTGGTGGTTAATTACAGTTTTAGCGATAAAATAACTTTAGCTGCAGCAATATATAATATAACGGACAAAAAATACGCTCATTGGTCTGACGTAAACGGATTTGAAGCGAATGATCCACTATTAGATACCTTAGCTGCGGCGGGCATTAATGGCTCAGTACAAATCAAGTATGCTTGGTAGCTTAAGTTAGAAAAATATTAACACAAGAACTTAAGATGAATAAAAAGCCTATTATGAATAGGCTTTTATGTTCATGATGGCTATTTTTAGACAGCCTATCTTTCAAGGGATGAGTGTATCTTTGTTCGTCAACGATCAGTTTTGATTCTGATAAAAAACTGAATAGCTACATCAAGGTACGAAATAGTGCAGTGGCGTGCCTGCATTATCATTCTCTGCATCGATGTTATCGACACTTCTGTTTATATCGATGCAGTAGGAGAGTCAGGCAGCAGTGTTAAAATAAGGCAATACTCAGGTTATGTGTGTTGAGTTTTATTCGTCAATACATTGAGTGAGAATAATCCTTACCCTGGTGTAAAATCAACAAGGCTTAAATTGAACCTTTATTGCTTTTACTCTGAAACACTATTCTTTAGGTGATAAACAAACAAACGTAATAAAGCGGCCGATCACTAGCAATAATTTCTACAATAATAGAGATTTCTTTTGAGTAATATTTTTGGATACTTCTTACTTTACGCCATGTGCTGTTAAGCACTGGGTATATTCTTTGTCGGTGCCATTGATATGATTAATTAACCATTCTTTTAAGAAACTACTGACTTCAGATAGTGCGTCATGACCTTTTTCATCATACAAGCTAACGAATGATTCAACTTGAGCTATCATCACCTTATGTTGTTTTTTATGGGCTTCAACATCAATAAAATTATGCTCAACAAGTAAATTTTCTTCTCGTTCAAAATGATATTTTGTGTAAGCAATTAAATTACTCAATGCTTGACGTTCAAAATCTTCACTCATCGCATAGTCATAGGCAGTAGTGAACTGATTAAGTAAGTTAATCAGTTTTTTATGATCATTATCTAAACTTTCAATGCCGACGCTATATTCTTCTTGCCACTCCAGCTGATTGCTTTGATTTGTTTTCTTATAAATCAAAGGTACCAGTGCTAGCACAACAATTAATACCCAAGAAACTGGATTGGCCATGCTTGATAAAAAGCCTAAAAAAATAGCAACAATAATCAAACCAATAGTGGCGGCATATAGTAAAGACTTAGTGCGGTTATTCATAAATAATACCCCTAAAATTAATGTGGTTAAGTAGTTGGTTTCTGTGGTGATTCTAATACGAAAATAGCTTAAGTCTTCTAAAAACGCCTGATTTATTGACCTTGATCAAGTTGCAAATTCATTGATGACTAAAACTTTTAAAACTTGATCTGAATCAGGTTATTTATTCCTGAAGTAATGAATAGTTACATTTGTTTACTGGACTAACACTTTTTCTTGTAATTGATTTTAAGTTGCTTTCAATAATAAAGCGCGTAGACCAGAACGTTAACAACGACGAATTTGTTTATTGGTGTTTCAGTTTCGACTTTTATTAAAGCGAAATAACCGAAATTCTAATAAAAATAAAATTAGAGTAGAACACTGAAAAAATAAGAATTATCCAAAACATTAAGCTCGTAAAAATATCTGGAGAATGACGATGAAAATAATTAAATATGGCTTGTCAGCACTTGGTTTAGCAATAGGAATGGCCGTTACTGGTATTAGTCTGTCTGTATCAGCAACAGAGCCGACTTTGTCTGAGGCTGACTTTGATAAAGCGAAATTACAATACTTTCAACGCTGTGCTGGTTGTCATGGTACTTTGCGTAAAGGCGCAACAGGCAAAAATTTAGAGCCTGAAAATACTTTAAAAAAAGGCCAGCAACGTTTAGAGAAGATTATTTCTTTAGGTACTGAAGGTGGTATGAATAACTTTGACGATTTATTCAGTAAAGAAGAAATAGCTAATTTAGCGACCTTCATTCAGATGGAACCACCTATTCCTCCAGAAATGTCTTTAGCGCAAATGCGCTCTTACACCAAAGAATATGTAGCACCGAAAGATTATCCAACTAAACCAATGCATGGTTTAAATTGGAAAAACTTCTTTGTTGTTATCGAACGTGACGCAGGTACTGCCGCCATTATTGATGGTGATACTAAGAAAATTATTGCTCACCTCGATACGGGTTACGCAGTACATGTCATTAAAGGTACAGAACATCATAAAGTTGACCATGCAAAAGATATTGGACGTTTTTGGTACACCATTGGTCGTGACGGTAAAGTAAATAAAATTGATTTATGGCAAACGCCTGACAAAATGTTAGTTGCTGAAACTAAAATGGCTTATGACGCTCGTGATATCGCAGTTTCTGGCGATGGAAAATACGTAATTGCTGGAGGTTACTGGCCTGCGCATTTCGTTATTATGGATGCAGTAACATTAAACCCACTTAAAGTTGTATCTACTCGTGGTTACAATACTAAAGGTGAATTCATCAATGAAGCACGTGTAGCTGCTATTTACACTTCGCCTTTAACGTCTTCATTTATCGTGGCAGTTAAAGAAACTGGTCAAATGCTACAAGTTGATTATACCGACTTAGATAACTTAACCATTACTAGTATTGCTTCAGCAGAATTTTTGCATGATGGTTTCTTTGATCCCTCTGGTCGTTACTTCCAAATTGCGGCTAATGCTTCAAATAAAATGGTTGTGATTGATACTATTGAACGTAAGTTAGAAGCGATGATTGAAGTTGATGCATTACCGCATCCTGGTCCTGGCGCTAACTGGATTGATAAAGAATGTGGTCCTGTTGGTGGCACAACTCACTTAGGTGTTGGCCTAGTATCAGTATGGGGCAATGATCCTATGGGTCATCCTGATAAAGCTTGGAAACTTTGCTATGAAGTTGAAACAGATGGTGCTGGTGCATTTATCCGTACCCATGAAACTTCACAATATGTTTGGGCTGATCAGTTGAAACATCCTGAGCCAGAAGTTCAACAATCAGTACAAGTATTTGATAAAGATACTCACCAAATCGTTAAAACTATCCGTGTAACAACAGAGCCAGGTAAAGCGGCACTGCATATGGAGTTTAATGATGACGGTACTGAAGTTTGGGTATCTGTTTGGAATCGTAAAGATGCTAGAAACCCTACGGGTGAGATTGTAATTTACGATGCAAAAACGCTTAAAGAGTTACATCGTATCAAGGGTTTAACAACGCCTACTGGTAAGTTTAACGTTCATAATCGTATGAACCACAAAACTTAATTAGTCATTTGACTAATAATGCGAGTGCAACAGCCGTTGTACTCGCACTCTTTGTTTAATTTTTCGCTTTATTCCTACGAGTTAATTATGGTAAATAACACAATAACTAAACCTAGCTTTTGGTCTCGTCGACTCCTGCTGGGTACAACAGTAGCCGGAGCTGTGCTCTTTTTTGTTGTCGGTATTGTTTTTTGGGGTGGCTTTAACACCGCGATGGAAGCAACAAACACCACAGAGTTTTGTATCGGCTGTCACGAAATGGAAGACAATGTTTATCAGGAATATAAACCCACCATACATTTTTCAAATAGAACTGGCGTAAGAGCGGGTTGTCCTGATTGTCACGTACCTAGACCTTGGATCCACAAAGTGGTGCGTAAAATACAAGCCTCTAAAGAAGTATTCTCTTGGTTAACGGGTAAATTAGATACCAAAGAAAAATTTAATGAACATCGTTTTGAACTTGCTCAGAGTGTTTGGAAAGCGATGAAAAATACTGATTCACGAGAATGTCGGAATTGTCATAATTTTGAGTCTATGAATCCAGAATATCAAAAACCTCGGGCCCGCAAGCAGCATTTAAATGCATTTGAAACAGGGCAAACCTGTATTGATTGTCATAAAGGTATTGCTCACCATGGTGTGAGAGATCAATTGTCAGATGAAGCACTTGAAGCTCTTGAAGCACCAAACCCTGAATTTATTCGCGAAGTACCGCAAATGTACCTTGATGGTTTAGCGCGAGTAGAAGCAAAAGAATCCAAAGATGCTGCAGATATCAAGGAAGCAGACCTTGCTGAGAAAGCGAAGATAGATGAAAAAATTGAACAAGCAGTTCAAGCAGCATTAACCAATGCAGGTACTAATTCAACCGCTAATAAAGCAATAACTGATAATGCTTTAGCGACGAGTTCTAGCAGCACGATTAATGTTGATTGGTCAAAAGCAAAATCCACAGATATTAGCGTTTTTTATCCGGGAACTGCATCGTTAGAATGGATATTAGGCCGGTCTCATGGTGGTAAACGTGCTTTTAGTAAAGGTGACCGTTGTATTGAATGTCATGGTAAAGAAATTGCTGATATTGGTGAAAATATTGTTTCAGGTAAAAGTGAGAAGGAACTTGAGCCAAACATAATACCGGGTAAGCGAGGAAGTTTCCCCGTAACAATTGATGCTAGCCATGATGATGAAAGCTTATATTTGAGGTTTAGTTGGGCTGACGGTGATCATGCGCCAGTTCCGTTTGTTGAAGGGGGTAAAATGGATCCTGATAACCCAATGAAGTTAGCCTTTATGTTAGCAACGGACGATGTTGAATATGCTGACCGTGCTGGGTGTTGGGCAACCTGCCATGCTGACGCTAACTCTATGCCTTATGCGCCGATAAAAGAGGAGCTCATCGGCTCAGATATCGCTACACGCTTAAATTTAAATTCAGGTGTTACTAAGTACTTGAAAGAGTCGCGTACTGAATTAGAAATAAAAGGCCGTGGTGATAAAGCATTGGGTGGTTGGGATAAATTGAAAGGTCAGAGTGATATTGATGCTGCGCAAGCTGAAAATAAATACATGGATATTGTTCGCTATAAATCTGGCAGCAAAGAAGTTGAAGATGGTCAAATATTAGCTGAACGTAATATGCATGGAGGTCAAGGCGCGGAAGTTGAAGCGTCATTGAAAAATGGTACTTGGTCTGTGGTCATTAAACGTAAGCTTAAATCTGACAAAGTGGGTGATGTCAGTATTGCCGCAGGTGCAGTATATAACTTTGGCTTCGCGATACATGATGATTATTCAAGCGCTCGTTACCATCATGTATCATTTGGCTATAAGTTAGCACTTGATAACGATAACGCAGAAATTAACGCCGTTAAACTTTAACACCGCTATAAACATTATTATCAATGGGTTATTTACTGAGCTCCAAAGTGCAACTTTGGAGCTTTTTTATATTCAGGATGGCTGTTCATTGACATTCTTGTTACACGGCATTAGGGCATCAGGGCGCTATGGCAATGAGCGATTTTATTATAGCTTTGAATGACAGAACACTGACTTTTTAGCTTTTAGCCGGTATAAAGAACCATTTTATGAAAGCGATTATGGGGGTAAGTTATTTGTTCAAAGGGAGTAACCCAATAATATCCAAAGTTGTTGGTTAAAGGTAAGTCGAGTGCAGGTAAAAACTCTACTTTATCAAGCTGATTTCGAATAAGAAACTTAGAGAGCAAAGCTATGCCTAACTCTGCAGTTGCGGCTTTAGCAATGATAGATACTAGTTCAAACAGCATGCCTTGTTTTGTTGGCGTTTAAGCATTAGGTTGTAAAAACCAATCTTGCCAAGCTTAAAGACGTGTTGCTAAATGTAATAGCAGTAGTCACTTTAAATCATCGATGTTATTTAAATTATGCTTTGTTAAAAATTTGGCTGAAATAACGCGCATAAATTATTCACCCATTAAAAAATCACTTTGAGTTTTGGCCAATCTGGATAGCCACTGTGAATGGTAAAGAGAGTTTTAGATATGAAAGTCAAGGGGTTAATGTCGGAGGTTGGTCGTTCATAACTAACGTGTTATTTCTTATCTGACCTAAATGAATAAAGCCGACAATATGCCGACTTTATTTTTATTGAGTTAATTTATAGCTTAATTACTTTAACAGGGTATTCACCAACCAAGCTGAAATATCGCTAAGTTGTTCCGGTAATACGCTGTGAGGCATACGATAAGATTGCCATTTTGTATTATATCCAGCATCAATCAATAGTTGATTGGCCATTTTTCCCGAGCTCATTGGTACTACGTCATCTTGCTCACCATGGTTTTGCAAAATAGGAGTTTGCTTATTGGCGATGTGACAGTTGTCGGGCAATTTATCTGCGGTTGGTAGGTAACATGACAAAGCCATAATGCCCGCTAAGGCTTTTGGGTACCTAAGACCGGTAAATAAGCTAATAACGCCACCTTGGCTAAAACCTGCTAGTACTATTTTATTGGCAGCAATACCAGAATCTATCTGCTGTTGAATAAGCGCGTGAATGGCTTGTTCAGACTCAAGTACGCCAGACATATCAGCTCGATTATGCAAGTCCATACTTTTTATATCGTACCAAGAACGCATCACATAGCCTTGGTTAATTGTTACCGCTTGCTCAGGAGCATGCGGAAAAATAAAACGAATACCGTGAGCCTTGGGTAAATTTAATACCGGAACAATGGGAGCGAATCCATCACCCGAATCTCCAAGCCCATGTAGCCAAATAACACATGAAGTTGCTGGAGAACTAGGATCTATAGTGACGCGTGCTAAAGGTTTTATCGGCATGTAGTTTACTTATATTAAGGATATTTAATTGTCTGATATAATAACAGCCTCTGACCCTTTCCTGTAGTGGTTACTGGAATAAGGTTTTAATTATTTTTTTACTTTTTCTTTATTGCTATCTTTAAAATCTATGATTAAGCCGCTTACGACAATATTATTAATTTCATCGATTCTGTTAAAATAGCGCTATTGTCAGAATAAATAAAATTTTCCTGCGGCAATATTAATAATATATGTTGTGCTCATTACTGCGCCATCATCATAAGAAAGTTATAATATATTTAACCTCAGCGCTTCTTTATTACTCGTTATTAGTATGATTTTGTGAATAAAATTAATGAATAAATAAAGGTAATAAACTTGAGATAGAACAGGGTTAGGCATAAATATAAAATGTAATATCTGCACTGTTAAATGATTTTTTATAAATTTAAAAGTGAGGATATGCTAATGAAAAAGTTATTGGTGATTATGTTAATACTATTTATTCAATTTTCAGTTTATGCAAAAGAAGTGGTTGTAGAAATATATAAGAAAAACTTTATTCCCGCCCATATTACCATTAATGTCGGTGATACCGTGATTTGGAAGAATATTGAAAAACGTCAGTATCATAACGTATGGTTTAAACAGTTAACCCAAGAAGAGCCTGATTACATTTTTCCTGGTGAACGCTATCAGCGACGTTTTTCACTTGTGGGAGAGTTTCCTTATGAGTGTGGACCTCATCCGAAAATGCAAGGTGTAGTTACTGTTATTGAATAACGTATGGTTTAAACAGTTAGCCCTAGAAGAGCCTGATTACATTTTTCCTGGTGAACGCTATCAGCGATGTCTTGCCACGGGATAACTTAACTACGAAGAGCTCTGTACTTAAATTAACAGAATAATAACTTATAATAAAGTGTTGTTGAAAACTAATCATTACACGTCAATTTTAACGTTCCGTTTAACTACACGCTATGCTTTATCGATGCTAATTATAAGTTGGGTGGTGTAGATGCATAAAGATTAAAGTTGGCTAGCGTTTTTTTTCGCAGATTAAATCAACAAAACACTCCTCATTTGCTATAATCGATACACTTAATTGCAATACCTAATAAAAACGTGGATTTTTCACGCTTTTTTTATATTATTTCTAATCTATGCTTAACCGTATTATTAGTGATAATTCCTTATACGGAGTTTATATAGTTTCATGAGAAAGTTGTTATCTTCACCTGTTAATATGCCCTTGTCTGATGCTGAAAATCAGGTTTATCAAAATGCCCTTAAATATGTCACGCCATTGAGCCTAAATTTAATGGCGGTTAAAGTGACACATCGTCCAGATGATTTTCTGGGCTGGTGTGGCGAGTTGGCCCGACTATGTCGTGAAGAACTTAATAAGGATCTTTTAGAAGATGAGCAACTTTTACCGCTTAAGAAGCTACAAGATATTCTTGAAGCTGGCTTTACGCTTAGTCAGTTTAAAATGGCTAGAATTGCTCCTTGGCCTATATTTGCCAGTTTTATTGAACAACAAAGCACGATTCATGCTTTAGATGAACGTTTACGTTTATTGAATTATCTTGAGGAAATTCGCCAACAACCTTTAGCAGACTTAATTGTTGAAGACCGTTTAGCTTTTTCTGGTAAGCACACAACTCAGCATGACTACAGCATTTATAATTTTGATGTTGAATGGTTTGCGGGCACTAAAGGTGCAAAAGTTTTTCATACCTTGCTTGAGCAGTCGCCAGAAAAGTTTGATGCAGCATTAGCGCACATTCCTTTAACTGGAGAAGTAAGTCATGCAAACTACCAAAGTTTTGTTAACGACTTCCAACAAATCTTTAAAGAATATACGCAAACAAAAGCCCAAGGCGAAAAAGCGCCTTTAGCGGTAGCTACACGTCTATTAGCGATGCGCAGACCGGATCAATTTATTGCATTAAATAACAATAAAATTGATATTCTTTGCCAAGGCTTATCGATTGCTAAACTAAAAAACACAGATTTTTCATCTTACTGGCATGACATGATTGGTACTATGCGTACTTTTGCATGGTGGCATCAAGCACAACCAGAGATAGCTGAAGCAAACAGTGATGTAAGTGAGGGCGAAGAAAGCGCTCAAGATGAAGCTACTGGCAACAAAGAGAATCGTGAACTTATTCTTTGGAAAAATCGTGCGGTATTAATTGATTTGTTTTTATTTGCTGATGCTGACTTAGCACCAAATTCAAACTACATTAAGTTACGTGAAAAAATGCTTAATAAAGCGAAGTCGAAGTCAAAGGCGACGCCTAAAAAACGTAGTAAAGAGTCAGCTGAAATATTAGTGGACAAAGCGCTTACCTCAGAAGATCTTCCAGCGTACTTGCAGGGTAAACGTGACTCAATTATTATTCAGGTTAAAAATGGTAAAAGTGTTGAACAAGCTATCGGTTTAATGCGCGCAATTTTTGGCTAATTAATCGCTATTTTCATGCTCAATTGATCGGAATCAACTAAGGTCCATTCAAATTTGCAGCTAACTCATTTAGGGCGTATTTTAACGTTAAGTTAAATTACGCCTTTGAGTTTTTATGAACACCGTTAATCTTAAACCTTCGACCAAAACTGACGATTCTTTATATTATCAAGAACAAAAGAATGAAGTCTCCTTATTTGAATATGCCTATCACCATCAATTACCCGTATTAATTAAAGGGCCAACAGGTTGTGGTAAAACGCGTTTCATTGCCCATATGGCAGAAAAACTCAATAAACCCCTTTATACTGTTTCTTGTCACGATGACTTAACCGCTGCTGATTTAGTAGGTCGCCATTTAATTGGTCCCAACGGCACCTATTGGCAAGATGGTCCGTTAACAAAGGCTGTTCGTGAAGGCGGCATTTGTTACTTAGATGAAGTCGTTGAAGCACGCAAAGACACAACCGTTGTATTGCATCCATTAGCTGATGACCGTCGCGTATTACCCCTTGAACGCACCGGTGAGTTAATAGAAGCCGCCCCCGGTTTTATGCTGGTTGTTTCTTATAATCCCGGATACCAAAATCTATTGAAAGGTATGAAGCCAAGTACACGTCAGCGTTTTGTGGCACTGCGCTTTGAATACCCTACTGCGGAATTAGAACAAGAAATTTTAATTAAAGAAGCAGGGGTTGATCCCCATTTAGCTTTTAAATTAGTTGAACTTGCCCAAGCTTTACGTCGTTTAGAAAAAAACGATCTCGATGAAGTTGCTTCAACACGTTTGTTAATCTATGCAGCGAAAATGATTTCAAGTGGTATGAATCCTATCGAAGTTTGTCGTTGTTGTTTAGCCGAACCATTATCAGATGATATTGATACGGTTAATGCTTTAATGGATGTTGCTAGAATTTACTTTGATGAGTAACAGCGTTATTACTTCAAAAACTTCAGAACTTCGCGAGGTTAAAGTAGCTGACAATATGGTTAATAAAAGACTGCCGGGTGATTTAGCCATGTGGTTTTTTATTCTTGCTGAACTTACTGTCTTTGCTATATTTTTTATTGGCTTTGCTATTACTGAGCAATTACATAGTGATATGTTCATTGCGAGTAAAGCTAAGCTTCACCCGATTGCGGGTTTAATTAATACGATTGCCTTAATCACCAGCAGCTTATTTGTTGCTTTATCTGTTCGAGCTATTCATCTTCATCAAGTTAAACAATCAATTAACTTACTCGTCATTTCACAAGTTATTGCCTGTATTTATTTAGCAGTAAAAATTTGGGAATATCAGTTTCTCTTCAATATAGGCATTGATATAGAGACAAATACTTTTTTTACTTTGTATTTTCTTATTACCTTCTTCCATTTTATGCATGTACTTTTAGGTATGGTTATTCTGCTTATTATTGGCGTAAATGCTAAGAAAGGTGCTTATCAAGAGGACGTCTCTGGCTTTGAATCGGGTGCAAGTTATTGGCATATGGTTGATATGTTATGGATTATTTTGTTTCCACTTATCTATGTTATTTAAAGAGGCGGTAATGACACTATGATCACTTTGAAACAAACAATTATAAGTTGGCTACTTTTAATTATATTGACCTTTAGTTCAGTTTATATCGGACAGGTTATAAAATCCCCAGAGTACTTAATTGCTTTTGTATTATTAATTGTTTTCCTTAAAGGGCAGCAAATTACCGATGTTTTCATGGAACTTCGCACAGCGCCTAAAATGTGGCGGATATTATTACTTGGCTATGTATTTATAATTCCTGCTGTTATTTGTGTAATTTATCTTTTGTAGTGATGTTTAAGGCGTTGGGCGGTCTATTCAGATTAATCATTGACCTAAACAATAGTGTTACTTTTAGTTAAGAGAGGTTTATATGAAAAATTCAGTTGAGCAGTCATCGAACCAACACCATTCAGCCAAAGATGGCCGAGATGCTATTATTTATCAATCGTTATTTTTGATGAATTTATTACTTATACCTGGCCTGTCTTTTTTAATTTTAATATGGTTATTTATTAAAAAAAAGCACCAGAAAGGCTGGCAATGTATTCATCTATACCGCTCCATTCAATTGTCTATTTTAGCCGGCTTTTTTATTATCGTAATTCCGCTTGTTGTCTTACTAACAACTGATGCTTTTGAAGTGTCTTTAATGGTGATGATCATTTACTTTGTTACTATGCATGCCGCTTTTGTTTTGCTGGGAATGCTAAATGTTTCTAGGGCAATGGCGAAAAAACTTCCACTTTTTTGATATAACGCATACTTACCTTTTTTTTAGTCACAAATTATTACACATTCTTTAAAACTTGATAGAAATCAAGTCTCCTTATTTAAGAGCGGTTTATTATCCTCAAGCTTTATTATCGTTTTTACTAAGGAAAACACCATGTCAGAGCGTTTTACTAAAGGCATGGCTCGGAATATTTATTATGGAGGAAGCGTATTCTTCTTCTTAATATTTCTAGCTTTGACCTACCACACCACCAAAGTGATGCCTGAAAGGGATCACCGTGAAAATATTACCGAAGCTGTTGCTCACGGTAAAGAACTTTGGGAAGAGAATAACTGTATCGGTTGCCATTCATTAATAGGTGAGGGGGCTTATTTTGCACCTGAACTCGGTAATGTTTATAAACGCCGTGGCGGTGAAGCGGGCTTTAAAGCCTTTTTAAATGGTTGGATGAAAGCTCAGCCGTTAAATATCCCTGGCCGTCGTCAAATGCCAAACTTTCATCTTAGCGATAAAGAAATTGATGACTTAGCAGAATTTTTGAAGTGGACGTCAGAGTTAGATACTAATGACTGGCCACCGAATATTGAAGGATAATGCGATGAACACTTTAAAATATCAATCTCAAGCGGTCGCAAAACCTTATTTCATTTTTGCATTAATACTCTTTGTTGGCCAAATTCTATTTGGCTTAGTTATGGGGTTACAATATGTTGTTGGTGACTTTCTTGCTGGCGCAATTCCTTTTAACGTAGCACGTATGGTGCATACCAATCTACTAATAGTCTGGCTATTATTTGGGTTTATGGGCGCTGCTTATTATATGGTTCCAGAAGAATCTGAAACTGAACTTTATAGTCCTAAATTAGCTATTATCTTGTTCTGGATATTTGCCGCCGCAGGTGTTGCAACTATCTTAGGATACCTATTAGTCCCTTATTCAACTTTAGCTCACTATACGTTAAATGAATTATGGCCAACGATGGGACGTGAGTTCCTTGAACAGCCTACTATCACAAAAATTGGTATTGTTATTGTTTGTTTAGGCTTTTTGTTTAACTTAGGTATGACTATTTTAAAAGGCCGTAAAACAGCTATTAACATGGTGTTGATGACAGGTTTAATTGGTTTAGCCGTATTCTTCTTATTCGCATTCTATAATCCAACTAACTTAGCACTTGATAAGTACTTTTGGTGGTTTGTTGTTCATTTATGGGTAGAAGGTGTATGGGAATTAATCATGGGCGCAATTTTAGCTTATGTGTTGATCAAAATAACAGGTGTTGACCGAGAAGTTATTGAAAAATGGTTGTATGTCATTATTGCAATGGCGTTAATCTCAGGTATTTTAGGTACAGGTCATCATTTCTACTGGTTAACTACTCCAGAATATTGGCAGTGGGTGGGCTCTGTATTCTCAGCAATAGAACCTTTACCATTCTTTGCGATGGTATTGTATGCCTTTAACATGGTTAATCGCCGTCGCCGTGAGCACCCTAATAAGGCTGCAACACTCTGGGCATTAGGCACGTCAGTAATGGCATTCTTAGGTGCAGGTGTTTGGGGCTTCTTACATACATTAGCACCAGTAAACTACTATACCCATGGTTCACAAATTACTGCTGCTCATGGTCACATGGCTTTTTATGGTGCTTATGCGATGATCGTAATGACAATTATTTCATATGCTATGCCTAAGTTACGTGGTATCGGTGAAGCTAATTGTAATCGTGCCCAAGTACGTGAAATGTGGGGATTTTGGTTGATGACTGTTGCTATGGTTTTCATCACATTATTCTTAACAGGTGCTGGTGTATTACAAGTGTGGTTACAGCGTATACCAGAAAGTGGTGAAGCGTTAAGTTTTATGGTAACTCAAGATAAACTTTCAATATTTTATTGGCTACGTGAAATTGCCGGCGTGTTTTTCTTAATTGGTTTAATTTCCTTTATCTCCAGTTTTTGGGTGAAAGAAAAAGTAGCTAGCTAAGTACTAGTATATGTTGGTATTAATCAACAGAAAATGAAAGCCGGTTACTGAAAAGTAACTGGCTTTTTATGTTCAGGATGGTCTTTCTCATACATCCTGTTTTTCTAGGCATTAGTGTATCTCTGTACGTCTACGTTATGTCGTGATGCTGTGACTGCATGGATGCAATAAGTAGAGTAACGCAGGAGCAGTAACCGAGATGGCAAGGAACGACGATGTTCACAACGGTATGGCCATTTCTAGGCATTCATATAGTCACATGGTCTTGATACTCCTTGATGTCGATGTAAGAGTCGATAATGGTATTTCTTAGACAGGCTGTCCTTCAAGGCGTTTGTCCATCATTGCACGCCAATAGTCATAGTTTGTTGATACGAAAATAGCAGGCATAAAAAAACACGAGGCTGATATAATCAATCTCGTGTTTTATTTAATAGACCTATGGTCTAACCGTTATTTTTTGTAGCTAGAAGCAATGTTATCCATGCGTTCATTAGCATTAGCAACAGATGTTTTAACACCTTCTATTGTTTCTGTATTCATTGTTTGCTGACTTTTTACATCGGCAACTTCATCCGTTAAGGCATTAACTTTATTAGTTAGTGTATCAACCTTTTGGTTTAGGCTACTTACACTTGCTTCTAAAGCGTCAGTGTTAGCACAGCCTGTTGCCGTCATGATAAGTGCTGCTAGAGCAATAGTTTTAATTAACATAGTGTTTTCCCTTTTATTATATTTAAAAGACAAGTATGGCATAATATAATAAATTTATTACACATTATTTATTAATATTTACTTGGTTGATTTGTGAATAACTTCTTCAATTTTATTGGCTAATAAATCAATTTTCACTTCGAGTTGCTTATTATGATCAAGTATTTCTTTATTTTGTCGGCGCAATTCTCTATTTTTAACGTCTGTGTTAGAAAATCCAAAAAAACGATTAATAAACTGCGCGCCAATAAAACTCATTAATCCAACACCAATATAGAACATACACATAACAACGACCCTGCCACCTGTAGTTACAGGATAGTAATCACCATAACCTATGGTACTAGAGCTCACTTGTAGCGCCCAGAAAGCATCATTATATGTTTTTATATTGGCCGTAGGTGCGGGTAATTCGAAATGCAGTAACAGTTTCGCTGCTCCAGCCATAATCAAATAGAGTGTCAATATTGTTAAGATTAATATATATCGAGATTTATAATTCTTAATACCAAATTCATCGATAGTGTAATGTTTAAGTCTATGGCGCATCATCATAATGTTTATAATTTCATTTTTGCAGTTAACTATTATTGTTTTGCGTAACATGTAGAATTAAATCATCCATTAATTTACGCTTTATTTCAAGTTGTTGTTCAGGAGAAAGGCCGTATTTTAAGGCTAATATTTGGTAATCATCTTGTCCTAAACTTACGGTTAAACGAGGTCGTTTAGGTCTTTTATTCGTTGGTAGGCCAAGAATATCACGAATTTGGTCTGATGGACTCAGACCGGCATGTAATGCTTGAGTACGAATTGCTAATTGAATTTTTTCATCCATATCAAAAGCAACTTGCACCGCCTTGACTGCTTGAATTGAAGATTGCCATTTTTCAGGTAATTTTCTGCTCACAAATTAGCTCCCCGGGAAAATATCGATAATATCAGAAGTTGGACGGTATAACGTAATAAATAAGTCGGTATCACCATCTTGCCATACTTCAATATCAATACCGCGCGATTGCTCTTCATCAAGTAAGCTATAAAGTTCAAATTGCTCGCCTGCTTCATTTCCTTCATAGGCGCTTAAACTTTCACTACGATTATCTCTGCGGTGAAAATAACCTACTTTTGCAAAAACTTGTTGCTGGTATTGTGGACTACTCCAGCCTGATGTTAATAAAGAATCTGACTTTCTCTCTAGAAAGGCTTCACCAGGTTCATCAAATACTGTGGCAAACTCATCTAAATCGAACAGTGATTCGATATCTTGGTGCTGAATTTTAAGAGCAAATTTAAGGTAAGTTTTATCATCACTTTCGATGGTTAAGTAAAGCTCAAGGTTGTTCGCACCTTGTAAAACCCATTCAGTTTGTGTGTTACTTTCAAATTCGTAGCAGTTAATGGCTGATACTTGAAACTGTTGTTTACGTAAGGACTCAGGTAAGGCGAAACTGTCGGTCAGCACAATAATATCTTTAATCTTTAACTCTTCAGCTGAGTTAACTTGGCGTTCGTCTTCTTTCTTTTTAAATAGTCGCTTTAGAAAACTCATATTCAGATCCCAAAAATCCGCCTAGTTGTTGGGAGGAAAACAGCTAGGCGGTTAAAACGGTATTCGTTAGTCAATAATGGCTAACGAGCATGTGTGTTACTTTTGTTTAGCTTTTAAACGGTCTAATACTGAATTCGCACTATTATCTGTGCCACCAATACCGGCTTGCTTAAGTTGAGCAGCTAATGAATTATCTGAGTTTTCAGATTCTAACACTTCTGCCGCTTTCATTTGATCATCAAATTTCTGCTGTTTAGCTTTAATGCGTTCTAAAGAATCTTTAGCATTTAACAGCTTAGAATTACTTGATGAAAAGTTATCTGTGATTGCCGATGTTGCTTTTTGAACACTTTCTGTTGTTTTAACCATAGAAAGTTGACGCTTATATTCACCTACTTGGCGCTCACTTTTCTTCACTAGTTCTTTTAAACGATTAGCACTACCTGAAAAACTATCAAGTGCTTGTTGTTGAGATGCTAGATCATTTTCCAAGTTAGAAATTTTTTCAGCAACAGCTAATGCTAACGTTTCATCACCTTTTTCAAGGGCTTGTACTGCATAGCCTTCGTGCTCAGTGACTTCGCGCTTTAAACGGTCAACTTCACGGCTTGATGACATTTGTTGAGCCATAACACCAGTAAGGTCACGTTTAGCTTTAGTTAAGTGATTTTCTGAATCACGAATCTCTTGTTCAAAAATACGGGTAGCGTTTGAATCAACAATTGATTCTCCAACTTCTGAAGCGCCACCTCGAATTGCGGTCATTATCTTTTTAAAAATACTCATAGTTTTTTCCTTAGGGTGGTTAATTAAATTAGGTACTCGCCCATATCATCTATAATTTCCATCGCGTTATTACTTAAAACGCCTAATTCGTGTTCAATATCATGAAAAGACGAATTAATAGATAGGGCACCAAAAATTACGTATTTATCACCAATTTTTGAAAATGATGATAAAGGCATCGGAATATTCATTTCTAACATGCTTACGTGCATGTCTTGAAGGTATTCAGGTTTTACTTCTTCTACGCCCCATAAGTAGGTGATACATAGTATTTGATCATCGGTTACAGAAACAAAAATTGGTAATTCTTCACGGTCGATAACAGTAATTTGTAAAACGTCCACTTCGCCTGAAATAGGCTGACAATCAAAAACCATCCCGGTTTCAGAATTGTCCGCTAAGCTATTTAAGTGATCAGCAATTTTATGAATGTTCATGTGATTCCTTAGTCTGTATTTTTCGTTAATAAATCTAAAAGTAAATATCTCTCAGACATATTATGTCGTTGAGGTAAATTTAGCACTTTGACATAATATGTCAAGAGCCGATTTGCATTATTTGTTATTTATTTGTCATTCTTGTAAATAAGCATTGTTCAAACCTTGTTGATCGCGCCATGCTTTTTGATGTAATTGATAAATATTATGGCTACCTAAATAGTTAATAGGAACATCTGCTTGGTTCTTATAAAAGCTTTTCGAAAACTCGAATGAATTAATCACCATAGGTAGTGTTAGCCAATGATGTTCAATTGGTAATTTTTCTAAAGACTGTAAACGGTTAAGGGGGCTAGCACCACGTTTTGACGCTATCGTCCAACCCCATTCGCCAAAGCTTGGCACATTATCGTGATATTGCTGAACGTGAGCGAATTTAGCCGCTTTTACTGTTTTTCCAATCGCAATAAAAGCATCTTTGGCATGATATGGACTTGCCGATTGTATGCCAATTAAGCCGTCACCCGCGAGCAACTGATGTAAGCGCGCATAAAAATTAACAGAATAAAGTTTATTTAAATCAGGGTGGCTAGGATCAGGTAGGTCAACAATGATGCTATCAAAGGTTTGTTGTTGTTTTAACAAGTTATCAATCGCTAAAAAGGCATCTTCATTAATAATTTTTACCCTAGGGTCTTGTAAACTTTTCTGCGTTAACTGATTAAGCTGAGCCGCCAACGATGGTGATAACTTTTCGGTAGGATCCAAAAATATTTGCATTAATTCGGCGTCTAAATCAATTAAGGTGACTTTTTTGGGCGACCACTGCAAGACATCACGTAATGCTAATCCATCACCACCGCCAATGATTAATATATTGTCATGTCTAGCAGAACCAGCCATAACAGGACTGACTAAATAACTGTGATAAATAAACTCATCAGCAGACGAAAATTGTAAACGGCCATTAAGATAAAAATTAATCACACTTGGCTGCTCTGCTCCCATATGTCGTTGGGTAAAGTTGAGTTGTTGATAGCGGGTCTTATCGGTATAAACAACTTTATCTAAATAGAGCAAGTTACTCATTTGATTTAACCAGCTATTACCAGACTGATAAATAACGCCAATGGCGATCAATAATAAAATATGAAGTGAAACTAAGGTTTTTCGCCAGGTGAGTTTATCCCAAAAATGAAAGATAAAAATACCACCGACAATTAAGTTTAAGGCAGCAGTTAACGCACTGGCTTTACTGATATCAATAGATAATAAAAAAATAACCCAAATTGCAGCACCAATACCCGCGCCAACATAATCGGCGCCATAAATAGTGCCTAGGTTATTTTTTAAATGTTTTTGGTGAATTGATTCTCTAATACGTGCGATAAGGGGAATTTCCATACCAATGAAAAAACCTAAGATGAAACCAAAAAAATAGGGACTATTAAAAGCGAGCTGCGATAGTTGTTTTAAAAATCCACCCTGGGGCATAGAGTCGGGTGGCAAATTAAAGGTGTCTGCTAATACCTGTGGAAACGTTTGAGTGAGTGCTATTAAGCCACCAATAATTAAAATTGAGCTGCAACCTAAAAACGCGATGGTAAGCTCTAACCAAACAAAACCTTTGAATGCACAAGTGATCTTGCGTGCGGCAAAAGCACCTAAACCCATAGCGACAATCATCAAGCCTATCATGGCATAAATAGTACTTTCCATCGCGCCTAAGACACGACCAGCATAATGGGATAAAAGGTATTCATAGATTAAACCACAACCAGCTAAAACGGCCATGGTTAAAATAAGCAGTGTATCGTTCCAAAATAATTGTTTTTTATTCATAGTTATAAAGTACCTAGCACCATCAAATAAGGTCAATGGGTAATACTGTTCTTCCTGAAGATAAAAAAGCTTTAAGTGCTTATGCCCTTAAAGCTTTTTTGGTAAAAGAGGGGAAGGTTATGACATCAATGCGGTTAAAATGAGGGCAATTGAAATACTCGTTGCCATTTCAACACAAGCAACGCCTATATTTTGTTGTTGATCAACTTCTTCAACTAAATTAATTCCCCACAGTACAATACGTTTGGCAATGGCTGTTAATATTGCGACTAATAGAGTCATCACGACCGCAAATACAAACCAAGAGATTAAATTGTAAAATAAAGTTTCAGGTGAGTACGTAAGAAAGTGACTCGCTGCGGTAACGGCTAAAGCGGTACTAATTAATTGGCCAGCATAACGTATAGCAATTGCGGTTTGTCCACGTGTAAATGCTTCTTGTAAGCAATCACCTTGATTATTTTTTGCGTATTGGCGCTCTTTTAAGCGGGTAACTAATAATAAAATAGCTTGAGAGATAATAAAGCCGGCAATGATGGCAATAAAGGTATCAACGTCTAAACCATGCACCCAAAGTAAAACCGCGCGAATGATGATAGCCGTCGCAATGGCACCTGCAGCATCAACAATACCTATGGTTAAATTTTCATTGAGAATTTCTTGTGTTTTATTGATGTGTTGCAGTGATAATTTATCATGGATAACACGTCCAATTTTTATCAGTATCAAGCCTAATGTGCCATAAGCGAACATGCCAACAAATTCCATCCAGTAGCTTGGCGCATTTTCACCACTGATTGCACCTGTAAGAACAATACCTAAGGCGGCAACACTCCCTGCGACACTGATGCCAAAAGCAAAGTTATCTTTTTGTGCTAACTCTTGCGTAGAGTTAACTTTAGCCGATAAACCTGAAATAAAACGCATTGCACCTAATAAAACAATCGCAATAGAAATATCAATAACTAAGTAAATTAATAAATCTTGATTTAGGGCAGTAATTTCAAAAAATGTATTCATGTTAATTCCTATATCCTACTCGTTATTTGCCGCGTCTAAAGCTGCGAGATGTGGTGCTTTTGCTGTTTCTAAAGCTGGAGCTTTTTGAGTAGCTAGACTTCTTTGCGTATGAACTATTGGTACTAAATCGCTTTGCACTGGTTTGTGCCGTACTACTTTGTTTAGAAAGGCTAGATGACCCCGTCCGACTTTTACTGTAAGTACTGTTATATTTTTGACCGCGGCTTTGAAATGATTTTTTTGTACGGGTATCTAAATCATTTTGTTTTTTTAATTGGCTTGGTGAACTATAGCGAGTTCGGCCGTAATCATTATAATAACTGTAGTTTCTTGAACGACCCCAATCATTATATGAAGTGCGGCGAGAACCAAATACATCACCCATCATTGAATACATGCCATACCATGCCCAAAAAGACATACCATTGCTTCCTTGCGTCCAACTACCATAACTTGGATTGCCAATTAACTGTTCTCCGGTACCAAAGTCCTGAGCATTATTGGCTTGTTTACTTTGTGCTTTTGATAACGAGTTAACGCGCGGCAAAACCCCATCAGACATGTCAGCAAGCACATTGAGTGGATCGCTTAATGCGTCAGAGTAAAGTACTGGGTCAGCGGCAAGATAAATGTTAACCAGTTCATTGAAGATATCTTCTTTACTGGCAAACATACTTGGTTGATTTTTAATGGTTGCTAAACGGTCAAGTAGCGACAAATACATTGGACCTTTTGTCGTCGCATCTTTGTTAAATTCGTTAATTAATTGCGTAAGATGAGGTTTTTGCTGTTGAAGTTTTTCAGCATATTGATGAATTAAACTGGCATTACGTACCTGACCATCCGTTAAGGCGTCAGCTAATTGTTGAATACGAAGCTCAGTGATTGGCGTTTGTTGTTTAATTTTTTCTTCGAAGGGATCAGAGCAACCGACTAAGAAAATAATCAAGCTTAAAAAAGCGTATTTGATGTGTTGCATTCCTGCCATAGTGTCCTCAAAAATGCTATTATTAACATATACTCAGGTTATTTGAGTACGAATTTGCTATCTATATGTGTAATATATATAACACGTTATTAATAGCATCATAGACATAATATGTCTATTAATTCGTGATTTCATTTGAAATTCTTCTTCCTTGTCTTTTGCATAGTTAACAAATGGGTCATTAAATGAATAAATCAACTCAGCTACCAAATATACTCTCCCTGCAACAGCAAAAAAGCACGCAATTGTTTAATCATCAATACCCCGAAGCAACCGCTAATTTGTCCAAGCAACAACTCGCTGATTTTCATCAAGCATTAATGGCAAGTGACTTTATATTAAACAGTGCATTGCAGTGCCCTGACATTGTGGTGTCTTTATTTTCAAGTGAACGTGTTTACCAAACTGACTGTCCCAATTATCAGCAAATGCTTACTGAGCTGATTGCCCCTTGTGAAAGTGAAGAGCAATTACATAAAATCTTACGGCAGTTTCGTTTACAAGAGATGGTTAATATTGCCGTTGCTGACTTGTTGTTTGATCTTGAATTAACCTTGTCGTTAGAGCGTTTATCCGAACTCGCTGACCAGCTTATTTTAGCCGCATTAAACTGGTTAACATTACTCTGCCAAGAAAAATGGGGCATACCCAACAGCAAAAATGGTGAGGTTCAACAACTGTTAGTTTATGGGATGGGCAAGCTAGGTGGACGTGAATTAAATTTTTCTTCTGATATCGATCTTATTTTTACCTACCCAGAAATGGGAGAAACACAAGGTGCTAGGCGTAGTCTTGATAATCAGCAATTTTTTATTCGTTTGGCACAAAAATTAATTACTGCCTTACATCAAAAAACGGCCGATGGTTTTGTTTATCGCGTTGATATGCGTTTACGTCCTTTTGGTGAAAGTGGTCCGCTTGTTTTAACCTTTAATGCCATGGAAGATTATTATCAAGAGCAAGGGCGTGACTGGGAGCGCTATGCGATGCTCAAAGCGCGTCTTATTGGTCAGGGCAAATATCATGACCAACTTTCAACCATACTCAGACCTTTTGTTTATCGTCGCTATATTGATTTTAGTGTTATCGATAGCTTACGCCGTATGAAAATGATGATCGCCCAAGAAGTGCGTCGTAAACAATTAAATAACAACATAAAACTGGGTGCAGGCGGTATTAGAGAAGTTGAATTTATAGTGCAAGTGTTTCAGCTTATTCGTGGCGGGCGGATAAAAGAATTGCAACACCGCCGCTTATTAACGGTGTTACCTATTTTGGTCGAGAAAGAAGTTATTACCGCTGAGAATGAAGCCGTGCTGACCGATGCTTATTGTTTTTTACGGCGAGTAGAAAATATTATTCAAGCGTTAAATGATCAACAGACTCAGACCTTGCCAGATAATACCTTGGATCAAATGCGTTTATTATGGGCACTTAATCATAAACAATGTCAAACATGGCCAGACTTTCTTGAGTTTTTAGCGTTGAAAATGAACAGCGTTCATCAGGAGTTTTGTGCACTTATTGGCGAAGAGAGTCCAAATCATCAAGCGAAAGATCAGCATTGGACAGCATTGTGGGACAGTAAATGGTCAGATGAGGAGAGTGTTGCTTGGATCGAACAGGTCAGCTTCTTCGTTGATGCTAAAAAAATATGGAGTTTGCTCGCTGAATTTAGAGCTGAGATGGAAAAGCGCAGTATCGGTAATCGAGGGCGTGGCGTACTTGATAAATTAGTACCCGTTTTAATGTGGCACATACAGCAAGAGCATAGTGGTCACTTTACGCTAGAGCGGGTCTTAATTATTTTTAATAAGATATCAACGCGTACCGCCTATATTGAATTATTATTTGAAAATGAAGGCGCATTGAAGCACCTCATTAAACTGTGCCATCAAAGTAGTTGGATCGCAGAACATATTGCCAAGTATCCGATATTATTAGATGAATTAATCGATCCTAAATTGTTACACAATCCGCCAGAGCTGAGTAGTTATTCTGCTGACTTAAGACAAGCAATGTTGCGGATACCTGAAGATGATCAGGAGGCACAAATGGACATGTTAAGACAATTTAAGCAAGCACAACACTTGCGAATTGCGACCGGTGATATTTGTGGGATCTTACCAGTAACTAAAGTTAGCGATCATTTAACCGCTCTTGCCGAAGCCATTATTGAAGAAGTTATTCATTTAGCTTGGCAACAAATGGCTCAGCGTTTTGGCGTGCCCGAGTCGACAGTTGGCGAAAACCATAAAGGCTTTTCTGCGATTGGCTATGGAAAAATGGGCGGTATAGAATTAAGTTATAGTTCCGATTTAGATTTGGTTTTTGTTCATAATAGTCAAAGTAATGAGGTTACTAACGGTTTAAAGCAGATCCCCGCTTCGCAATTTTACATGAAACTAGCACAGCGTATTATGCACATTTTTAATACACGTATGGCCAGTGGTATTTTATATGAATTAGATATGCGGTTACGTCCTTCTGGTAACTCTGGTTTGTTGGTCGTTCATGTTGATACTTTCGCACAATATCAGCGAGAAGAAGCATGGACATGGGAACATCAAGCGTTAGTCAGAGCTCGTACTGTATTTGGTAACCTTGAATTAGCTAATAAGTTTTCAGCCATAAGACAAGAAATACTAACTTGCGTCCGTGAACGAGCAAATGTCAGTGCCGATGTTTTAAAAATGCGTGCAAAAATGCGTGCGCATTTAGATAAATCAACATCGGCTGACACTGACATCAAGCAAGGCGAGGGTGGGTTAGTTGATATCGAATTTTTAGTCCAATTCCTTGTGCTTAGCGAAAGTGCAAAGCACCCAGAGCTTTGCAAATATTCCGATAACTTGCATTTACTTAAAGGGCTACAACACTGCGGAGTAATAAGCTCAGAGCAACAAAAGCAGCTAACGACTAGTTATTGCACGTTACGTGATTTTGGTCACCACGCGACCTTAAAAAATGAGCAGCAATTATTGACTAAGGTGGACTTTGAAGTAATAGCTGAAAACGTTGCTGCTATTTGCCTGTCACTGTATGAAAAATCTTTATAGAAATGTCTGATAACTACAAAGACGTTATTATTTAGCGTCTTTGAGACTTTTGCGGTAATAAAATACACTCTTCATCTAGGTAGGGTATATCCAAATCAATCAGTACAATGGCTCGTTGTTGATGACAAAAATAGACCTTAATACCTTCGCGAAAGTGTCCTTCAACCGCTTTACCAACTTGGTAAGCTGTTTTGATGATTTCTTTATTAATACGAAAAGGGTCTTTGACCAAAAAATCTCTATTTAACCACCAAATAACTTCTAAACCCTCACTATTTGCATATTCTGAAAGTTTTTGAAAGAGTGTTTCACCTAAGCGAAATGGGTGGTTTTCATTGGTGCCACGCCAGTTTTTTCGTAAGGGACGTGTGACCATGCGCCGAGCTTCTAGCAGTTTGACAATGTCACCCGTTGGCTCTTGCAAGTAAACTATATTATTACGAATTTTTGGACCTGAACTGCCATCGTCACCATGTAAGTTGGCGTAAAAGCGAGATAAACCATCTGCCGCCGCATTGTTACTTTTTATTTTTGAAGTCGATGACTCTGATGCCAGAACGGCTTTATCTGCTGGTTTAATTGGCGCAACTTCTGCTGTTGCCTGGGTATCATCCGACAAAGAAGAAAATAGCTCTTCTTGGTTATCAAATAATAAAAAAGCTAAAGCAATTAGAATTGAACCAAAAATAATGTTGCGTAACCAAAAGTTCATATAAGGCTGTCTTAGTTATGAGGCCATATGGAAAATTCCAGTATGGTGTACCTATAATAAATACTACCATACTGAAAAGTTGTTATTTATACAATGCTGATGATTTCAACCATGACTTATTTGTAAAGTGAAGGGTCATCTTCATTAGGTCTTGTTTTAAAACGTCGATGTAACCACATATATTGTTCGGGCTTAAACATAATGGCTTTCTCTAGCTCTTGGTTGATGCGAATAACGTCAGCCTCGTCATTATCGGTAGGGAAATTCTCCATCATTGGCTTTATTTCTAAAGTGTATCCGCTGCCATCATCATTTCTGGTCGGTATGAGTATGTGACTTTGTACGTTTTTCTGGCGAGCAAAAATTAATGTACCCGTGGTTGTTGCAGCGTCAGGTACAGCAAAAAAAGGCACAAATAAACTGCGATTTCGACCATAATCTTGATCGGGCAAATAAATACAAACTTCCTTATCACGTAGTGCCTTCATTAAGCCCTTAACGTCGCGCTTACCCAACATGTATTTATTGGAGCGGCCACGACCTCTAAACTGAAAAAATTCCATTAGTTGATTATTGTGTGGGCGATAAAAAACCACCGTAGGGTGTCCAGTACCCATGCCACGACAGTTAATTTCTACACTTAAGTAGTGCATGGTTAAGAGTAAAACACCTTTACCTTCTCGATGGGCTTTTTCTAGATGCTCAAGGCCAACAATCTTTGTTTTTCGTCTAACTCGCCAATCTGGCCACCACCAGCCCATGCCGGTTTCAAATAAGGCGATGCCGGTATTTTCAAAGTTTTTCTTTAAAATACGGGTACGTTCTTGTGCCGACATTTCTGGAAAACATAGTTGCAAGTTTTTCATCGCAACCGTTTTGCGACTTGAGCCTATTTTATACAGTAAGCGCCCGAGCATCCTGCCGAGCATTAATTGTAATTTATAAGGCAACCATGAAATGGTATAGAGAACAATTACCCCAAACCAAGTTAACCAATACTTAGGTAATAGGAAGGATATTTTAAAATCAGGTTGTAAAACTTTATTTTTACTCACGGGATGATGTCAACTCATTGAAATTCATGTGATACAATATTAACCATTATATCTGTATATCCATAAAGAGTTAAGAGGCATAGGATGAAAGTAGACATTCCCGCTTTTGAGCAAGCAAGTGTGTTGGTTGTTGGTGATATTATGTTAGATCGATATTGGTACGGTCCAACACATCGTATATCTCCAGAAGCCCCCGTTCCTGTTGTTAAAATTAATCAAGATGAACATCGCCCCGGCGGTGCGGCAAATGTTGCATTAAACATAGCTTCTATTGGTGGAAGAGCGACTCTTGTTGGCATTACTGGCGATGATGAAGCCGCTCAGCATTTGAAAAAAAAGCTATCAGCATTAAATATTAATTGTGAATTTGATCAACAAGCTAATATTCCCACGATCACTAAATTACGTGTGATGAGCCGAAATCAGCAGTTGATCCGCTTAGATTTTGAAGAGTCTCTTAGCGAAGTAAATAAAAAAGTACTTGAAGAAAAAGTAGCTGCTCAATTGGTTAATCATGACTTACTCTTGTTGTCTGATTATAGCAAAGGTACGTTATCTGAGGTTCAAAATTTAATTGCTATAGCTAAAAAGCAAGGGAAAGCTGTTTTAGTTGATCCCAAAGGTACCGACTTTGAACGCTATCGTGGTGCAACATTACTAACGCCCAATCTATCCGAATTTGAAGCTGTGGTTGGCGCATGTAAAACAGAAAATGATATTGTCACTAAAGGTCAGGCACTGTTAGTGCACCTTGATTTAGAAGCAATGTTAGTGACGCGCAGTGAACAAGGAATGACCTTGCTCCGTCGAGATCATGACGAATTCCATCTACCGACTCGAGCGCGTGAGGTCTATGATGTAACCGGTGCCGGTGATACGGTTATTGCGACACTTGCTTTGGCTATTGCAGCAAAAGCTGAATATACCCAAGCGAGTGCTTTAGCCAATATTGCTGCCGGTATTGTTGTTGGTAAATTGGGGACATCAACCGTGAGCGAGACCGAATTATTAGCTGAAATATCGACAGGGCAAGAAAGTGGTTTTGGTGTTGTCAGCGAAGAGCAATTAAAAATTGCGGTTAAATTAGCAAAAGCTCGTGGTGAAAATATTGTCATGACCAATGGCTGTTTTGATATTTTACATGCAGGCCATGTTTCGTATTTAGCCCATGCAGGTACTTTAGGCACTCGTTTGATTGTTGCTGTTAATGACGATGCTTCTGTAAAAAGATTAAAAGGCAGTGGACGACCGGTTAACCCTACCGACAGACGAATGGCAGTTTTAGCTGGTTTAGGCGCTGTTGACTGGGTAGTGAGTTTTTCAGAAGACACCCCTCAACGTATTATAAGCAACATTCTCCCCGATATATTAGTTAAAGGGGGGGATTATAAAGTTGAAGATATTGCTGGCGGTAAAGAAGTGATGGCCAATGGCGGCACAGTTAGAGTACTTAACTTTGAAGAAGGTATTTCCACGACCGATATCATCAACTCTATTCGTTTGAAGTAGTCTACCTATTTTAGCGGTATTATTAACTCGATTGATACTGAAGTAATAAAGTGAAGCAATGAAAAAGCAGCTATATTAGCTGCTTTTTTCTTTAGAGACATCAGTAACCTAAAGCTTATTAGCTCTCTAAGTAGTCTGTCGCTTTAACATTGAATTCAGCCAGTAAGTCATTAATCAAACGATTAATTTCTCCAGCCATTAAGGCAAAGTCTGCATCAAGTTTTGCTATAACGTCGTCACTATCGATATCGTCATTTTGTTCTTGTAAGACATCAAAAAACTTTAAACGCTTAATCGCTAGATCGTCACAAAGAATAAACGACATTGCTTCATCCCATTCAAGCGCTAATTTCACTACGTATTTATCAGCGTCTAAATGTGTTTTAATTTCATCGCTATCAAGATCTTGATTTTTAACACGAACTACCGCACCATCATCGCCTAAGGCATGAAACTCTGCTTCCATACCTAAAGTAAAGTTGTCGCCAATACTTTTCTCGTTTAACCAGTCAGTCATCAATTCATCAGGCGCTTTTTCTGGTGAAACACTTGTTACGGGTAAAGTACCAATAACTTTGCGCAACAAGGCTAATAAATCTTCAGCTTTACCGCGGCTACCTGAATTTACAACAATAAGGTTATGCTCAGCATTAATGTAAGCATGGGTATCGGTAACACGAGAAAACGCCCGAGGTAGTAGTTCAAAAATGATATCTTCTTTAAACTGTTCTCTTTCTTTTTTAGTTGCGCTGCGCGCTTGTTCAACTTCAAGTTGCGCAACTTTTGCTTCAATCATATCTTTTACAACGGGAGCAGGAAGAATTTTCTCTTCTTTTCTTGCGCAAACTAAAAGGTTACCGTTAGCGGCATGAACCGTTGAATGGCCATGTTTACCCAAAGCATTTACCCAACCAAAATGCGATTGCTCTGTTGACCCACAAGGGGTGAATAAATGTTCAGCTAAGTGTTTTTCTAATTGATCTTCTGATAATGCAAAAGGGCGAGTAAATGTGAAAAAGTATAGGTTTTTGAACCACATAGAAGTTTCCTGCGCCGCTGGAACACTAAGTGCACCGGCTGATAAATTTTAAAAGAGCAATATAGTAACTTAAATATCAGCTATTAGCACTTACTTGCAGAGTCTTACCGTTAAGATATCGCAATGAAGAATTTTTTAACGCATATCATTAAATTCAATATCATAGCTAAGACCTTGTCCAACCTCAGAATGTGCGACTATTGTGCCATTCAATGTATCAGTAACTAATTCGTTAATGATATGAGTGCCTAAGCCTGTGCCTCCAGTACCACTTTTGGTGGTATAAAAAGGGTCAAATATTTGTGGCAATTTATTTTGAGGAACACCAACACCATTATCTTGGTAATGCAGATGTAGCCGTTCACCTTTTAGTTTTGCACTTATGGTAATCATGCCATTCTCTATACCATCAAAGCCATGGATAATAGAATTAATTATTAGGTTAGTAAATATTTGTGATATTGCCCCCGCATGGCAATAAATATCAATATTATCAACACAGTTTACGTTAACCGTATGTTTGGTTTTCTTTAATTTTGGCTGTAAAGATTGAATAATTTCATTTAGGTATTGTGCAACGTTAATCTTGCGTGTTTTATTACTTGTTTGATCAACAGCAACTTGTTTATAACTGGTGATCAAATCAGATGCGCGATTAAGATTGTTAAAGAGTAAATGTAAACTTTGGTCAGCATTTTTAGTGAAGTCATCTAATGAACGTTTGGTTAATTTTTGGTTGTCGACATCATTTTTTAATGAATTTAATAAATCTGATAAATAACTGGTTGAGGTAATACTGACACCAATAGGGGTATTAATTTCATGGGATATTTCAGCGGATAATTTTCCTAAAATAGCCATTTTTTCTGCATCAAGTAAACGTTCTTGCGCTTTTTTGAGTTCTAGAATCGAGTTTTTTAATTCTTGATTGGTCTTTGTTAAGGTTTGTTCTGTTTGGCTGCGGCGAATATTTTCAGCTTTTAACTGTTTTTGTTGCTCGATAAGTTCACGCTGTTGTTTATTCATTTCAAGCATGGTGGTACTTAGCGATGACGTTTTTTTAGCGACTTCTTGTTCTAATATTAAATTTTGATCGTCAAGTTTATGATTTGCCATTAATATCTCTTGCTTGGCGGTACTCAGTCGATTTTGATATTGCACCAGCTCATCGAGCAGATTGTTGTAAGCTCTTTGTAAAATGTTCAGCTCGTTATTTTCATAATTCATGGTATGAAGCTTTGATGCTTCGGGATCATCTATATCAAAATGGTTGATTTGTTCAGTAAGTTCATTAAGCGGATTTGTTAATAAGCTGGAAAAGGCGAGAGAAAATAAAATAACTAACGCGGCTGTTTTTACCATCGCATTACCGATTAAAAAATATATACCAACTTCAATACGATCGAAAATCACTTCATTACTTGATAAGAGAACGACGGTCCCCACTTTTGTTGTTCGACCAGAAAACTCAAAGATGAGTTGAAACGAATGGCCAAATAATCCTTCAGAAAAAGAGCTAATGGCAGTAGATTCACTATTTAAGGTTACTTTATCGGGTTGATTAAAAAGTTCACCCTCAGAAAACTCACCTAATTGTGCAATGATTTGGTCATTTTCATCGGTAACAACAATGCCTTTTATCATAGGAATGGCGACTAATCCCACAGCAATATCAACAGCTTGCTGTGTATTTAACTCCCAAACAGCACGTGTTAAACTGCTGCTAAATGTTTTTTCTAAGGTCAGTAACTCACTGTTTATGTGGCTCTTAGTGTTAATGTACTCAGCACCAATTTGCACGCAGGTGACAATAAAGGTTAAAACAAAATAAACCGAGAGCACTCGGGTCAATAGTTTTCGAGAAATGCTTGTTACCTTCATTTTATCTTCTTTATTATGATACCTAGCTTAATTCTAGACATTTTACGGTAGGTTAAAAGTATTTTCTGCTATAAGAATGATTTTTATTCAATATAAGGTGTTTTATCTCTTTTTAAAGGAAATAATTTTTTATTTAAAATTGCTGTGGCTTATACGAAGTCTTTCTTAGCTAAATTTATCAAATTGTCATAAACTTTTAAAAAATAATTCATAATGTCACAAAAATGTCATATAAATTAGGCAGAATATGCGGCAAATAATTAGTTAATTTAAATCGTTCTTAATATAAAAGACTCTGTCACCCAATAAGGTATATATATGAAAATTTCTTACAGCACTCTTGCAGCGGCATTATTATCAACTCTTTCTGTATCAGCGTTTGCTGGTGATGTTGATATCTATGGTAAAGCCAATGTTACAGTTCAGTCATCAGATGACGGTACTGGTACTTACTCTGAAGTTAAAAGTAACGCTTCACGTATAGGTTTTAAAGGTGGTCAAGATTTGGGTAATGGCCTTGAAGTTATTTTTAAAGCAGAGTTTCAAGTCGACCTTGATGGTGATAGTGACAAGGGTGATAGCATTACTGACCGTAATCAATACATTGGCTTGAAAGGTAATTTTGGTGAAGTATTGTTAGGTATTAACGATACCGTATTAAAGCAGTCACAAGGCAAGGTTGACTTATTCAGTGATTTAAACGCAGATATTAAACAGCTCTGGAAAGGTGAGAACCGCATGAGCGACACGGTTACTTATAAATCACCTAAGGTTAACGGTTTTCAACTGGGTGTTACTTATATTGCAGAAGATGAGGTTGATGGACAAGATGGCACCTCAATGGCCCTTTTTTATGGTGATAAAGCGCTTAAAAAATCTAAGATTTATGCTGCTATCGCGGTAGACTCAGAAGTTAAAGGTTATGATGCGGCCCGTTTAACCGTGCAGGGTAAACTCGCTGGCTTTACCTTAGGTGCTATTGTTCACAGACAAGAAAAAGTTTCTGATGGCAGTGATGTCGAAGGTTTCTTGTTTTCAGCAAAATATGGCTTTGATAAAATTACAGTTAAAGGACAAGTACAAACGGCTAATTATGATGGCGGCGATCACCGTTCAGGTATGACCGTTGGCGCGGATTACGCCTTAGCGAAAAGTACTAAACTTTTTGCTTTTTACACGAGTTTTGATCTCGACAATGAAGCTGATCAAGATTACTTAGCGGCAGGCATAGAATACAAGTTTTAATTAATTACCGTATTGTAAAAATAAAAAAAGCGACTTTTGGTCGCTTTTTTTATAACTAGCGATGTAGATGAAGATCAATAAATTAAGCTTTTGGCATAAAGATAAATGAATTAAACTTGTTGTGTGTAATATAAATGTCATAAAAAGTTATCACAATGGTCAATAAGTAAAGTGTAGTTAGACAACGGGAAGTTTACATGAATAGACAAATATTGGTTGTTGAAGATGAAGCGCCGATCAGGGAAATGATTACTTTTGTATTAGAGCAAAATGGTTTTAATGCTATTGAAGCTGAAGATTACGAACAGGCAAAAGCAAAGATTGTTGAGCCTTATCCTGATTTGATTTTATTGGATTGGATGTTGCCAGGAGGCACAGGTGTTAAGCTTGCTAAATCATTAAAACAAAATGAATATACGCGGTCTATTCCTATTATAATGTTAACTGCCCGTGCCGATGAAGACGACAAGGTTAAAGGTTTTGATGCAGGTGTTGATGACTATGTTACTAAGCCATTTTCGCCAAAAGAGCTTATAGCACGTATCAAAGCTGTTATTCGCCGAGTTTCTCCTACCGCGCTCGAAGAAGCCATTGAATTTCATGGAATGAAACTTGACCCCATCGCCCACCGGGTTTCAATTAATGATCGGTCACTTGAGCTTGGACCAACGGAGTTTCGTTTATTACACTTTTTTATGACTCATACCGAGCGAGTCTATAGCCGTGAACAATTACTTGATAATGTTTGGGGGACGAATGTTTATGTGGAAGACCGAACGGTAGATGTTCATATTAGACGATTACGTAAAGCGATTACTGGCGAAGGGCATGAAGATTTTATTCAAACCGTTCGAGGCTCTGGCTACCGATTCTCCGGAAAGCTTAAAACGAGTGTGTAATACATAAGTATGCATTTTATTATTATATATAGGTAAAAACGACTCACTATGTATTTTCGTTTATCCGTAAAAAGTATTATCACGCGTTTACTGACTATATTGTCGGTAAGCGCGTTCTTTGGTTTTTTAATTGGCCAAACTCTCCTCGTACTTTGTATTAGTACCTTGGTTATTTTATGTTGGCATTATCATCATTTATTTAAACTTATTAAGTGGCTGTGGCTAAGTAAGTCACTCTCTCCTCCACAATCTGAAGGTATCTGGGGGAAAATATATGATGGCCTGTACCGACAAATTAGACAGCACCGCCACAAACAAAGACAGTTAAACGAAAGAATTAGAAAATTCAGGGATGGTGCTGAAGCATTACCTGATGCTGCCTTAGTCTTATCTGATGAACTGACTATTTTGTGGGGTAATAAAAAAGCTCAGCGCATTTTAGGCATTCGTTGGCCTAGTGATGTTGGTCAACGTATTGACAACCTCATCCGTTTTCCTGAATTCTCTAAATACCTAGAACTCGGTAATTTTGAACAACCCTGTCATATTATTTCACCCATTAACAGCGAATTACAGTTAGAGCTGCGCTTAATGGCTTATGGAAGTGACCAAGTACTCTTTCTTGCCCGAGACGTCAGTAAAATTAAAAGATTAGAAGAAATGCGGCGTGACTTTGTTGCCAATGTTTCTCATGAGCTCAAAACACCGCTTACCGTGGTGCGTGGTTATGTGGAAATGATACTGACCACTGAACATGCGCTCGAGCCTCATTGGCAAAAAGCTTTTAGCACTATTGAAACTCAAGTATCACGTATGGACCGCTTAGTAGAGCAGTTATTAGTTTTATCGCGTGTAGAAAATCATGCCGATGAAGAAAATAAACAATTTGTTGATATGCCTAAACTAATTAAAACATTGGTCGACGATGCCACTTGGCTTAACCAAGATAAACAACACAAAATTACTGCTGATCTTAATGATGACTTATGGATTGAAGGCATAGATACTGAATTGAAAAGTGCGTGTGTTAACTTAATATCTAATGCTATTGCTTACACGCCTGCCCATGGTTCTGTTCACATTTTATGGCAACGAAGTGGTAACAAGGCTAAGTTTTCCGTTAAAGATAATGGTCCTGGTATTCGTCCTGAACACGTTAACCGGATCACAGAACGATTCTTTAGAGTAGACAAGTCACGTTCTCGTGACACCGGTGGTTCAGGGTTAGGTCTATCAATTGTTAAACATGTTTTACATCACCATAATGCCGAATTAGCCATTGAAAGCGAGTGGGGTAAGGGTAGTGAGTTTATTATTTACTTTGAAGCATTAAATAAAAAATAATCTTATGAACGGCACCTTATTCACTAGTGAATAAGGTGCCGTTAGCGCTTTATTTGCTAAACGTGGCTTATTTACCAAGGTTAACTAACTTCAACACACGCTAAATTTTTATCATTATAATAATTATTGCCGCGGTATTTTTATCCTAATCTTTTATCTGAACATTCACGGCTTTAATGATGAACGCTATTATTTGATGTGTTAATTCTTATTTCGCCGTAAGTTCCAGTAATACTGCTCGTTATAAAGTCGTAGCTAGGGTCTAACTATTCCCCTTTATCTTTGAACGAAGGAGAGAAATTGATTAAATGTTGTTTATATACCCATATATTGATCACTGTAATATAAGTGTCATAAACCTTAAATATAATTGTCACATAAACTTTATATAGTGTTCATAAATTAATTAGCCCCAAACAAATTAATAATAATTTAATGGGACATCACTCTCAGTGGAGAATAACATGGGTTTTAAACGTGCTTTAGGCGTTATAGGTTTAGCAAGCTTGGTGAGTTTCTCATCATTAGCAATGGATAAAGATTTACCTGAATATAAAAAAGTCAGTGGTATTTCAGGTAACTTATCTTCAGTGGGTTCAGATACCTTAGCAAACATGATGACATTCTGGGCTGAAGAGTTTAAGCGCACTTACCCAAATGTGAATATACAAATTCAAGCCGCTGGTTCATCTACTGCGCCACCAGCATTAACAGAGGCCACTTCAAACTTAGGCCCTATGAGCCGTAAGATGAAGTCGCGTGAAATAGAAGCATTCGAAAAGCGTTACGGCTATAAGCCAATGGCTGTTCGTGTTGCTATTGACGCATTAGCGGTATTTGTTCATAAAGATAACCCTATTAAAGGATTACGTATTGATCAAGTTGATGCTATTTTCTCAAATAACCGAAAATGTGGTGCTGATAAAGATGCAGACCGTTGGGGCGACTTAGGTTTAACAGGTGACTGGGAAGCAAAAGACATTCAACTTTATGGTCGTAACTCAGTTTCTGGTACTTACGGTTACTTTAAAAAGAAAGCCCTTTGTAAAGGTGATTTTAAAAACACAGTTAATGAACAACCAGGCTCAGCTTCAGTTGTTCAATCAGTATCTTCTTCACTAAACGGTATTGGATATTCTGGTATCGGTTATACAACTTCAGGTGTTCGTGCTTTAGCTTTGTCTAAAAAAGGTGACAACTATGTTGAAGCTAATATGGCGAATGCTATATCGAAAAAATACCCACTATCTCGTTTCCTATACGTTTATGTAAATAAGCATCCAAACAAGCCATTAGCGCCAATGGATGCTGAATTTTTAACTATGGTACTTTCTAAGTCGGGTCAAAAGATTGTTGAGAAAGATGGTTATATTCCATTACCGAACTCAGTTGTTCAAAAAGAATTGAAAAAATTAGGTATTAAGCTTTAAGAAAAAGCACCAGTACCACTTTGAAAAGGCCTGGCTTATGTCGGGCCTTTTTGTTTCTATTGCACTGGTAAATCCCTAAAGGTTCATCAAAATCATTAGGTGAGGTAAGGCCATTTTCAGTTAATACTTATTTTTAGTTTTTTAGTTTTTTAGTTTAGTAGCTAGGAGTTAACAGTAATTTTACGGGAGCATTATTGAAGGGGAAAGAGGGGGAATCTTGTTTACTCGATCCTTTTTAACATTAGGGTTAAGCCAGTCTATGAATAAAATATCACGGGATTATCAAGCCCAAAGAAGTATTGATAAGTGGGCTAATAATACCGTGTAGATTAAGTTACTATTCAACAGATTAACGAGAAATATCAATCATTAAATCGTCAGCAAGATCTTCTAATGCATTTATTAAGCTTGGTGTTTGTTCTTTATTAACCGCTAAGGTTATTTTTGCTTTAAATAGTGGCTGGCCAGTATGTGGCGCATTATCTTGCTCGCTGACAAGCTTTATCATGTTACCGCCTTGATGGTGAATAACCGCAGATATTTCTTCTACAATACCTTCTCGATCGTTTGCTGTTAGCTCTAAAACTACCGGTGACTCATCGTTAATTTGGCTAGGGGTAGTCTTTTCGATAATGACTTTAAAACCGTCCAGTGTCGTAATTGCACGAGTTAGGGCTTCACATTGAGCTTGCGCTACCGCTATTTCAAGTACACCAGCAAAACAGCCGGACAAATGATGCAAACTACTGGTTTGCCAGTTACCTTGGTGTTGTTTAATGACTTTGGATAAGGTTTCGACTAAACCAGGACGGTCTTTGGTAATAAATGAAATAACTAAGTGATTCATAATGTTCCTCTATAAAGCAAGGCGATTGCCATCATATTAAGCAAGGCGTGATAATTGTGAAAGTTCTTTATGTAACTGGCTTTCATCACCTAAATTTAATTCAACTAACCGTCTTAAATGGGTCACACTGTCAATATCGATAGCATTACATTGCAAGCCTACTTCACACTGTAAGCCTAGCTTGTCATTTTCTTCATGAACGACAGCAATATGCATTTCAACGATCGATTCGCCATTAACTAAGTCAAAATGTAATAAGCCTAACTTACCTTTTAATGACTTTTCAGCTTTAGGCATAGTGACCAAAGCGCCATTAAGTGAAATGTCGTGGATAGTAACAGGATAATTCTGCTGTTCAACCTCTAATATCGCATTGATTGAAAACAAAACTCGCGTGAATTGACGTCTATTTTCCATTGCTTAAGTTCAAATTATAAATGGGTATCTTTAGCATAGCTCCCTTTTAGCAAAAAGGCACTTTATTCGTGTGGATTTTTATAAAACCACAAAAATAAAGTGCCGATAACTATTTAATAACTAATAGGTAATTTAAAAATTATCTATTAACTTTAGCTTAGCCAATTTTTTTGTATCTAATTCTGTGAGGCTCAGTAGCTGCAGGGCCCAATGTTTTCTTTAACCAAGCTTCATAGTCAGTAAAATTACCTTCATAGAAGTTAATTTTACCTTCATCACGGTAATCTAAAATGTGAGTTGCAATGCGATCAAGGAACCAACGGTCATGCGAGATAACCATGGCACAACCGGGGAACTCTAACAACGCTTCTTCAAGCGCACGTAAGGTTTCAACATCAAGATCGTTGGTTGGTTCATCAAGAAGTAATACGTTACCGCCGGTTTGCACTAGTTTAGCTAAATGAACTCGGTTACGTTCACCACCCGACAACTCACCGATGATCTTTTGTTGATCGTTACCTTTAAAGTTAAAACGGCTGACATAAGCACGGCTTGGAATTTCAAAATTACCAATTTGTAATATCTCATGGCCTTGAGATATTTCTTGGTAGACGGTTTTACTATTGTCCATGTCATCACGGAACTGATCTACACTGGCAAGTTTAACCGTATCACCTAGCTCTACATTACCCGAGTCTGGTTTTTCTGCGCCTGACATTATTTTAAACAATGTTGACTTACCTGCGCCGTTTGGTCCGATAATGCCAACAATAGCACCTTTTGGCACACTAAAACTTAAGTCATCAATGAGCACTCTGTCACCAAAAGATTTTGTTAAGTTATTAACATCTAAAACCTTATCCCCTAGACGAGGTCCAGGTGGAATGTAAAGTTCGTTGGTTTCATTACGTTTTTGATGATCTTGACTATTAAGCTCTTCAAAGCGCGCCATACGGGCTTTACTTTTTGATTGACGAGCTTTTGGATTTGAACGCACCCATTCAAGTTCTTGCTTAATGGTTTTTTGTAGTGCACTTTCACCTTTACTTTCTTGTGCAAGACGTGCGTCTTTTTGTTCTAGCCATGAAGAATAGTTACCTTCATAAGGAATACCGTGCCCTCTATCAAGCTCTAGAATCCAACCCGCTACATTATCAAGGAAGTATCTATCATGGGTAATTGCTACCACAGTGCCTGGGTAATCGTGTAAGAATCGCTCTAACCAAGCAACAGACTCAGCATCTAAATGGTTAGTTGGTTCATCAAGTAATAACATGTCTGGTTTTTCGAGCAATAAACGACAAAGCGCGACACGACGGCGTTCACCACCACTTAGTACCGCGATTTTTTGATCCCATTCAGGTAAGCGTAAAGCATCAGCCGCACGTTCTAAAACGTTATCAAGATTATGACCATCTTGCGCATTAATAATATCTTCTAAATCGCCTTGTTCTTTGGCTAAGGCATCAAAATCAGCGCCTTCTTCTGCATATTCGTTATAGACTTGGTCTAAACGAGCCATAGCATTTTTAACTTCAGCAACCCCTTCTTCAACAGCTTCACGCACTGTTTGGCTTTCATCAAGTTGAGGCTCTTGCGGTAAGTAACCAATTTTTGTACCGGCTAAAGACGTTGCTTCACCTTCAAAATCTTTATCAACACCTGCCATAATTCGAAGCAGCGTTGATTTACCTGAACCGTTTAAACCTAAAACACCAATTTTAACGCCAGGG
This sequence comes from Colwellia sp. BRX10-9, assembly GCF_014077405.1. Lineage (NCBI taxonomy): Bacteria > Pseudomonadati > Pseudomonadota > Gammaproteobacteria > Alteromonadales > Colwelliaceae > Colwellia > Colwellia sp. BRX10-9. The sequence continues at coordinate 81,369 of NZ_JACGVV010000015.1, forward strand.
AAAAATGAAAGACTAATATCTTTAAGTATTGTTCTTTTAGGTGGAACCACTTTTGATACGCGGTTCATCGACATGATAAATTTATCTGGTAATGGTTGTGCCATGAAAAACCTTATTATTTGAAGGAAAAATTAACTTGTCGATATTTTAGGTTAAAGGGGCTGGGCAAGCAAATGTGTTTGAATCGTTTTAGCGCTGGTGTTTAAAAAAAAAGCGGTTTGTAGATGATAAACTGGTTTTAAAAGAGAGCTTCTAAAACCAGTTATTCGATCTCACCGGTTATACACTTAATAATATGAATTAAAAAATCAGGTTAAACATGTACTTTTAATTGCTCAACGATAGCGATAAAGGTGGGGCTTTTAAACGTATCGGCTTGCATACAACGCTCTTTTATTATCAACAGCGCTTGGTATTGCGCAGTGTTTTCTAAATGAAGAGACAAAGGCAATAAATCATCTAATAAACAGCCTAAAGCTCTCACTTCTATCGCTTGCATTGCTTTTTGTTGTGTTGCAGGCAAAACCTTTAAGTTAGAAGCGGCGCCAAAATCACCAAACAGCATATTTGCGTTTTCATCGACCATAGTATTATGAGCATAGATATCACCATGGCTGACTTTATTTTCATGTAAATGACGTAAAGTATCAGCCATGCTAAGGACTATTTTTATTATCTGACTTGTTGTTAATGTGGCAGACTTAGGAAAAGTATCACGAGTACAGCTTGTTAACGAAGGGGGTAAACCTAAGTTATAAAAACGCTGAGGAATTAACTCCATAATTAAAGCAAGTTGCTCTTTCGACATGATTTTAGCAATGACTTTGATTAAGTTTTTATGTTCACCGGCTTGCAAGCAATTATTTAGTTCATCAATAGGGTAACCATCACTGGTTATTTCACCTTTAAAAATCTTTACTGCTATATCGTCATCTGAATCAATGGTGATAGGTTTAGTTAACCATGTTGCTTGATGAATTATCCCTGATGCGCCTTCACCTAATTTTTGTTTTAGTTGAAAGTCTTGCTGTGAAACACTTGTCATCTGATCAATCACTGGTTGAACACTGCGCGTTAACTTATTACCCGAAAAAGCTAGCCACGCCAATTTAGGTAGTTGAAAGAGCCAATCGGGAAGTGTGACTAATTGATTAGCCGAAAGACGTATTAATTCTAAATTTTTACAGTTCTGCATACTATCGGGCAGTTGCTGTAATTGATTGCCAGCCAATGCTAATTTTTGTAAACGGCTTAGCTTGCCGACTGAATGGGGTAGTGCTGATATTTTATTATCAGTTAATATCAACCAACGTGTTCCTGTTGGCAGCACGTCTTCATCTACTCGGCTTAATTGATTACCCTTGAAACTGATCATTTCTAGTTGTGGGCAAGCCGCTAAGACTTCAGGAATACTTTTAAAGTTATTATTAGTTAAAAATAATATCTTTAACTTCTTCATTGAAGAAAACTCACAGGGTAAAGCCGTTAATTTGTTATTTGCTAAGTCTAATACTTCAAGAGAGTTTGCTAATGAAAAGATTTTTTGCGGAAATTCAGTTAAATTCTCACTGAGGGTTAAATGCGTTATATCTGAATATTTACCTGAATTGAGCTGGGCTAATGTTTGCAAGATAAAGCCTAATAGGGCGCTAAAATTTGCCGCTATTTTACCGTTAAACTGAACTAAGCTAAAGTGCTTTAATATTTTTGGCGCTAAAATTTGCCGTTAAACTGAAATAAGCTAAAGCGCTTTAATATTTTTGGCGCTAAAATTTGCCGCGAAACTAAAATAAGCTAAAGTGCTTTAATATTTTTGGCGCTAAAATTTGCCGTTAAACTGAACTAAGCTAAAGTGCTTTAATATTTTTGGCGCTAAAATTCGCCGTTAAACTGAACTAAGCTAAAGTGCTTTAATATTTTGGCGCTAAAATTTGCCGTTAAACTGAAATAAGCTAAAGCGCTTTAATATTTTTGGCGTAAATTGGCTGTCCTTATGCGAGTATGAATGATTGTTTCCTGTTTGGTTAACGTTAAAGCGATTATTGTCATAATGACTTAACTCCTTTATTAACCTTAGTTTACTCATTTACCTTTCGATAAAATAAGAGTCGCCATGTATAAAATACAAAAAACAATGATTATTACCAGTGTCGTGATAGCTTTTTTCGTTGGTGTTTCAGCGAACGCACAGCATTACCAACAAGATATCGATAAAAATAGTATTGTAACGTTTAAACAGGTTATGCAGGCATTGTTATCTGACACCAAGATGATCACACAAGGAATTATTTTAGAAGACTTTAGCCTTGTTGAAAGTGCAGCACAGGGGATTATTAATCACCCAAAACCGGCAATGTCGCAACGGAAAAAATTGATGAGAGCCTTAGGATCAAAAGTCGCTACATTTAAAGGTTTTGACAAAGTTGTTCATGGTGGCGCTATCAAAATTAAGCAAGCGGCCAAAGAAAAAAATATGGTTGTTATTGTCGCTGAATATCAAAAATTAATACTGGGTTGTCAATCTTGCCATAGCACTTTTAAAGCTTCACTGACGATAGCTTTGCAATAGTGAGTGCTAGCTTTTACCTGAGTAGATATTACTTTTTAATGATATTTATAAGTGAATAACCTAAATCAGCTTTTTGTTTGAAATGAATATTGCAATATAGAAACTGACAGTCAATAATTCCCTTTCAATTCTATTTTTCAATTAGTCGCTTATTTTGTCTTACTTAGATTTCAATATTGATAATAGCTTTTCTTCACAGTTACCTGAAGATTTAGAAGAGTCTATTTTTCCGCACCAAGTTCATGCCGCTGCTTTTTCTTGGGTATCGCCTAAAAGAACGTCAAATCCACAGTTGGTTACGACTAGTCGTGATGTTGCCTCAATATTAGGGTTAAGCGAAGAGCAGCTTAAAAGTGATGAATTTTTACAGTTGTTCACGGGGAATGTCGTGCCTGAAGAATTTGCCCCTTATGCGATGTGTTATGGCGGACACCAGTTTGGCCATTGGGCTGGACAATTAGGTGATGGCCGCGCCATTAACTTAGCTGAAGTAAACACCCCCTTAGATGGCCATAAAGTTCTCCAGCTAAAAGGTGCAGGACCAACACCGTTTTCACGAACGGCTGACGGCTTAGCGGTATTACGTTCATCGGTACGAGAGTTCTTATGTTCAGAAGCGATGTTTCATTTAGGTATTCCTACCACCCGAGCACTGAGTTTATCGTTAACCGGTGACAGTGTCGTTCGGGATATGTTTTATAACGGTAATGCGAAAGCTGAATTAGGCGCTGTTGTCTGTCGAGTGTCATCGTCATTTATGCGTTTTGGAAGTATTGAGCTACCGGCTTACCGTAAAGATAAGGCTTTGTTAAAGCAGCTCGTTGATTATTCGATAAAACGAGATTTTCCGCATTTATTAAATGACCACGAAAATGACTCGGTACAAGGTTACTTAGCTTGGTTTGATGAAATTGCCCAACGCACTTGTCGATTGATGGTGCATTGGATGCGGGTTGGTTTTGTTCATGGCGTAATGAATACCGACAATATGTCATTAATCGGTGAAACGATTGATTATGGTCCTTATGGTTGGATTGATAATTTTGATTTGTCTTGGACACCAAATACCACAGATGCCCAAGGTAAGCGTTACAGCTTCGGCAAACAGGGTGAAATTTCACAATGGAATTTATTTCAATTAGCGAACGCTATCTATCCATTGATAGAAGAATCTAAGCCACTAGAGGTGATATTAAATAATTACAGTAAAACGTATCAACAACAGTGGCATGAAATGATGTCGAATAAACTGGGTATTACGGCTGAAGATATAAACCATAAAGCGGACACAGCATTGTTTTTAGCACTTGAAACCTTGTTGGGTGATATAGAAACAGACATGACTATTTTTTATCGTTTACTGGCTGATTTTAGTTACGACAAAAAAGTTAAAGCAAATAACGTCAATCATTTTGCCGATTGTTTCTATCTAGACGAGCAGTTAACGCCACAGCATCAAGCACGTTTTTCTTCTTGGCTAGAAAGCTACGCTAATCGAATTCAGCACGACGAAAAAACAGCAGCACAAAGAAAAGCGGCGATGAATAAGGTGAACCCTAAATATGTATTGCGTAATTATTTAGCACAACAAGCCATTGAGCTTGCAGAGCAAGGTGATTTTAGTAAATTACATGAATTACAAAAGGTTCTGGAAAAACCTTATGATGAACAAGTTGAGTTTCATCATTACAGTGAGAAACGTCCTGAATGGGCGAGAAATAAGGCGGGTTGTTCGATGTTATCGTGCAGCTCTTAAAGCGTTGTTGAATAACGCTTAAAACTAAAACCTTACCGACCTGTGTTTTTCACGAGGTCGAGTAAGGTCAATATTGCTGGCGTAGAGACTTTATCAAAGCCATTAACTTAAAAGTTAAGCGACAACGGCTAAGCGTTTATCGCGCTACTTGGTACACTGGTTGGGCTAATATGTTCAATAGGATAACAGCCTAATATTTTAATGAAATTGGTAATTGAGGTTATTTCATTAATTGCCTCTTGCAGTACAGCACTCTTCAAATTGGCTTCAACATCAATATAAAACATTTCTTCCCATGGTCTCCCTTGAATAGGTCTAGATTCAAGTTTACACATGTTGATACCTTTTGCTTTTAAAATAATAAGACAATCAACTAAGGCACCTGCTTTTTGTCCTGTTGCCAAAATCAATGCCGTTTTAGCCGGGATTTGTTCAGCGACATCAATAGGTTTACGAGCGACTAAAATAAAGCGACTGTGATTTTCTGCTTGGTTAGCAATCGACTTTTCTAAAGCATGAAGCTTGTAGAGATGACCACCTTCTTCACTGCCAATAACGGCGACTGTAGGGTCTTGCAACTCATACGCTTGGGCCATTGCATCAGCGGTACTGTCACAATATTCGATGCGAATGTTTTTTTGTTTGTCGAGAAAATTACTGCACTGAGTAAAGGGTTGTCCGTGCGCGTAAATCGTTTTTATTTTGCTGAGTTGGGTATTTACTGCGGTTAATAAGCAGTGCTCAATAGGCTGAGTTATCTCACCAACAATTGACAAGTTAGTGTGTTGCAGGGCGTCATAAACTTCGTTAATACTACCTGAACTGGTATTTTCAATGGGCAGCATACCGTAATCTACATGGCCAGATTCGACTTGTTGCATAATTTCTTTGAAACTTTGGCAACCGTATTCATTGATTTTTGCTGCACGGCGTGAAAAATATCTATGACTGGCTAAATAGCTATAAGAGCCCTTATTACCTAGAAAAGCGACGCTAACCGTAGGCACTTGGATATTGGGGTTGGCCAATGTTTGTAAGTAGGCTTGTTGATTTAATACTGAATCTTCAATAATTGTTTGATAAACGCTGGTAACATAGTGAGCGTCTAAACCAAGCACTTTACCTTGGTTAATTAAACGTATTAATAATTCTTGCTCGCGTTGTTGATCGCGAACGGGGCGTATCTGATGCGCTTTACTTTTTGCAACACTGAGAGTGAGAGAACGGCGTTGAGCAAATAACTCTAATAATTGCTGGTCAAGTTTGGTTATTTTTTCACGAATTTTATTCAGATCTAAATCTTCACTCACAGTACTTCCACCCTATATATTATTTTCGAAAATGGTTAAAAAGAAAGAATCCTGATGTTTTAGTAAAGGAAAGTCATGAAGGCGACTAAAACAAGCTATTAGCTAGGATATATAGCATTACTTTAGCGAGGGCGAAGAAATTGTTCAAGCCTTTATTGCTAAAGGCTTGTATTAAAAAAATCTATAATAGAAATAGATTTTTAGCTTTGCGGAAAACATTGCCAAATAATGGCAAAAGAAGACACGGTTGCTACTCCCCAGACAATTGAGCGCAGTAGTCCAATATTGAATAAATATAATAAGTTGTAAGCCACTCGAGCGACAACGTGGGTAATTGCTAAGAAGGTTACACTGTCGGTTATTGTATTTGTGGTTATTGCGAGTAAAACCGCAGGGACAAAAATAATCAGTGATTCAAAAGCATTTTGGTGAGCGGCGAGTGCACGGGCTCCAAAGCCAGTTAGTTTTGCTTGTTGCGCACGCGGGTGGTTATTGTCATAACCATCGAGTTTACTCATAGCTATTGCGACAGGGGCTTTAGCTAAATAAGGCAATAGAGTGGCTGCAAATAAACACCAGATAAGAATCGTCATACTTTTCCTCTTTTTATATTGTAGATATTAATTTTAATGTTGAAAATTTAGCTTAATAGCTCAGTAATGTCAGTGTATATTTTGTCTCACCCGGTAAGAAAGGTGAGGGCTTTCCTTGTACCCAATCATCATGACCTAAACCATAATAAGGGCTCCACGGGTGGCCAGACTGGCTGGTTGGCATATGTAATATTCCTGAGGCCTCATGACCCGGTGAAACCACCATACGCTGAGAGGCACCAAAAGACTTTCCTTGGACACGAGGCATATAGCTATCGCCAGCAAGAGGTATTGGCAGCATATCTAACCAACGACCAATAAAGGGTATAGCGTTACTAAGTGGGTGTTGTATTTTACTGGTGTTTTGTTGCCCCCAAGTCGCTTTAGCCAATGGTTGGTCTTGGGTCATATCCGTTAAGGTGGTAGAGAGTGCTCGCTCAAAAACTTTTTGCCAGTTATCTTCGGGCAACCATAAAAAGTTGCTTGGTTGTTCATTAATCATTTGCCAAAGCGGTGTTTCTACTTGGTGGCGAATGGTGTGAAAAGAGTAGCCATTATCTAAGTGAGTTAAGTTTTCGTTGAGTAGGCTAAAAACATCATTACGCACATTCAAGCGAAAATTATTAACAAGGCGATAAGCAACCGAGTCTGTGCATGCACATAAATTATCAGTATTAAGGGTTTCTTTCACTGCTTGCCAACGCGGATGATTGATAATTGCGTCTGGTGTTAGTACTTTATCAATTAAAAATTTCTGCCAGCGTTTTAAAAAAATGGCGCGGTCATCCAGCGCAATATCAAGTAAGTTTTGTTCTGAAAATATCTCTTTTGCAAGCAATCCCTCTCTGATTTGTTGTGCCCTTGCACCAAGTGCATAACCGCCGTTGCCTAATTTTTCTAACATTTCCCCGCCAACCACACGAGCATTTGCGGTCCATAAACGATTATTTTGCGGATTTTTAATTTTAGGATACAGATCCGCTTTTAAATATCCCTGCCAATGATTGATACCGTCACCCCAATGTGTAGGCGTTTCGCCAAACGAGGAAGACTTTTTTGGAATAGGCCCCATGATTGTCCAGCCAATATTTCCCGCTTTATCTCCGACAACTAGATTTTGTGCCGGAATACCTGCATGGTTAGCAATGTTAAATGCCTCATCAACGCTAGTGGCTAATTCGAGTTGAGTTTGGTGCAGATTTACGGCTTGTACATCATGAGCAACCCAGCGATAAGCTAATAATTGTTGGCTGTTGTTCGTTCCTATAACTGGCCCCCAAATTGTTTCTTTGACTATGATTTCCTGCGCGTCTTGACCTTTTACCGCAATAACATGTTTATGCTCAGTAAAGTCTTGATAGCCTGCAGGTGTTAAGTATTGGCTCTTATCTGCATTGGTATCTAAAATAATTATATCGCTCCAATCGCCGTAACTATTAGTAAACCCCCATGCAATATTACCGTTACTGCCAGCAATGATATTAGGTGTTCCCGGGAGGGTCAGTCCTGTTACTTTGATGGCTTTATTGTTATCGCTTTGATATTCAAAGGTTGCCCGAAACCAAGTGTTTGGTACGCGTATTCCTAAATGCATATCGTTAGCAACAATAGCACTTCCTGTTTTACTTATTTCCCCCGATACCGCCCAGTTGTTTGAACCTGGGAACTCCTCACCTTGATACCTTTGCTCAGGTACATCTGTTACTAAATTTTGCACCGTATTAGCAGCTAAAGCATCTTGTTCAGATGAGGCTGAAGGCCATGCACGTGTTGGCATTTTACTTGATGGATATTGACTACCATCAATGGCTGCATCCCAGATACTGCCTTTAGGATTCAAAAATTTAAAGACATCTTCACCTAAGGTGTTTTTTATATTTCCTAAGGTTCTTTCACGGTCACCTGCCGCATATTGCAAGTCCATGTACATACTTAATACGGTTAATATGGTGTCTTCTTCTTGCCAAGAAACGGGAGCTTGTTGAAGTAATAAATATTCAAAAGGAGGTGAACTTAAATTATTTATGCCCTGATTCACACCACGGGTATAGGCTTTTAATAAGGCTAAATCTTTTTCAGGAAGTTGTGCAACTATCGCTCTAGCACGCTCACGAAAACGATGACGGCGGATCTCTTTATCATGTGGCAAGGCTTTTTCGCCAAATAAGCTGGCGAGTTCGCCTGCTGAATTACGGCGCAGTAGGTCCATCTGAAAAAAACGTTCTTGGGCATGTATAAACCCTGTGGCGACTGCAACATCGTTACGTTTCTTCGCTTTTATGGTGACAATACCCTGACTATCGCGCTCAACAATGGCCGTATCACTCAAGCCAAGTAATGTTCGCTTTCCTTCAAGTACCGGTAACGCGCTATCAATTTGGCTGTAAATCCAAGTACCTAAACTTGTAACAACTAAAAATAAGATCAGCAAGAAACCAATTAATATATGTTTAAATCTATTCATAATGTGGTGTATTTAGGATATTTAGACGTGCTAGATTACCTTATTATTTATAAAGTTAACATTTAATGATAGAAGATTATTATCGGTTTATGTACAAAGAAAAGCTGAGCTACTTTTTTATTGCTATTTTTCCCGATAGAATAGCAACAATTACTATTGATAAACCTAATTAAGGAGTTTGTATGGCATCTTTACAAGATCAGCTATTAAAAGCAGGCTTAACGACTAAGCAAAAAGCGCGACAAGCAAATACAAGCCAGCGTAAATCAAATAAACAAAAACGCAGTGGCGTAGCAAAAGACGAAAGTTTACAAGAACAAGTAAAGCAAGACTTAGCTAAAGCTCAAAAAGAAAAATTGGCGAAAGACACCGCGCTCAATGAAGAAAAAAAGCAACAACTCGCCAACAAAGAAAAAATGCTACGCATCCAACAAATACTCGAACACCATCAAATAAAAAATGTTAGTGGTGAAACAGAATATAATTACACCTTTAACAGTAAAATTAAAAAGTTATTTGTTAACGCGGTTACCCATAGAGCTTTAGTTAATGGACGATTAGCGGTTTGTGGGTTAACCGAACAGAGTTATTTAGTGACAGCTGAAACCGCAGCAAAAGTAGCGACTTTAGATGCTAGTGTTATTTTAGTACAAAATGATAAAGTGGAAAGTGATTTAGTTGAAGCTGACGATCCTTATGCCGATTATCAAATTCCTGACGATATGATGTGGTAGATAGCCATTTGCGCGAAATGAAAGCAGTGTTAACCAAGTAGTTATGTTAAACTCGCGCAAAATTAGGGTGGCTGTTTTTAGACAGTCTAGTGTTTTTTTTTAAATAAAGAGAAGTTGATTTATGTTTATTGTTCGCTGGATTATTGGTCGTATTATCTTATTGTTAAATTTTGTTTTTTCACCGAGCGGCCCAAAAAGAACAACTCAATTGCAAGCTGAAATAGATACAAGCACACAACACTTGAGCTTATATCAATTACCCGCTTGTCCTTTTTGTGTGAAAGTTCGTCGTTCTATAAAACGCGATGGTTTAAATATCGAATTACGTAATATTAATCAAAATGAGAATTATCGTGAAGAGTTAATCAAAGAAGGTGGAAAACGTACGGTACCTTGTTTGAAAATCACGGATGAAAACCAAAAGGTTACTTGGTTATATGAATCTTCTGCTGTGGTTGATTATTTACATCAATTTGCCCGCTAATTGATAGAACAGTAATATTATTTTATAAATAATGAAGTATTTCTCTATTTCTCGGGTCTATTGGTTTATCGTTAGTTAATTAATAACCTGAGAAGTAGCCATATGTTAATTAAATCTCCAGGAAAATCAGCACTAAAAGAACATCAAGTTACCAGCGAAAGTGTTTACTTAAAGCGTAGGCAGCTTATTAAGCAAATGGGTTTCTTCGGTGCCGGTACTTTATTATCTTCAACTATATCTAGCACTGTAAACGCCCAAGGTTTAGATTTTTTTTCATCAGAACCAGAAAATACCTTTCAACGTTATCCCTTAAAGTTCACGACTGACGCTACTAATAATACTGAAGTGTTGACACCTGAAGCTAAGGTAACCAGCCATAATAATTTTTATGAATTTGGTATAGGTAAAAACGATCCCGTTAATAATGCGCAAAACTTCAATATTAAACCTTGGCAGCTCACGATAAGTGGTGAGTGTGATAAGCCTTATACTTTAGATTTAGATGATTTAACGAAAAGTTTTGCCCTTGAAGAGCGTATTTATCGGCTGCGATGTGTAGAAGCTTGGTCAATGGTTATCCCATGGGTTGGCTTTGAATTATCAAAACTATTAAAAAAGGCACAGCCGAACTCTCGAGCTAAGTATGTTGCTTTTGAAACCTTACACGACCCAGAGCAAATGCCAGGACAAGCAAGTAGGCGAATGGGCGGCGGTATTGATTACCCTTATGTGGAAGGGTTACGTATTGATGAGGCGATGAACCCACTTACCCTAATGAGTGTCGGTCTCTATGGCAAAACATTACCAGCACAAAATGGTGCGCCAATCCGTTTAGTGGTGCCATGGAAATATGGTTTTAAAAGTATTAAATCGATTGTTGCAATAAAATTTGTTGAACATCCTCCTGCGTCAACATGGAATATTTTAGCCCCTAACGAATACGGCTTTTATGCCAATGTTAATCCTGACGTTGACCATCCAAGGTGGAGTCAAGCCAGTGAACGAAGATTAACTTCTGGCGGATTGTTTGCGCGTAACCGTATCGATACTTTGCCTTTTAATGGCTACGGTGAGGAAGTTGCCGATCTATATAGAAACCTTGATTTACGGAAAAACTTTTAAAAATAGCGACAGGGTAAAATCGTGAGTAGGGGCTTTATTGCCCCACTAATCTGTAGTAATAACTTGAGTCGTATCATCTCTATGAAGTATAAAGTTATTTTGTTTAAAATTTTTGTCCACCTCGCGGCTTTTTTACCATTAGCCAATGCTTATTATCTGGCTTTTACTGATCAACTAGGCGCTGACCCAGTTGAAGCCATTATTCATTTTACCGGTATTGGTGCGTTTAATTTATTGCTATTAAGTTTAATGATAACGCCTTTAAGTAAGCGCTTTAAAATATCAATATTATTAAAAGTTCGCCGATTAGTAGGCTTATATAGCTTTACTTATGCTTTCCTACATTTAACCAATTTTCTAGTGTTTGAAGTGCAGTTTGATTGGTCACTATTTGTGAGTGAAATACTTGAACGACCTTATATTACTATTGGTATGGCGGGGTTATTGATTTTGTTAACGCTTGCGATAACATCAATTTCGTTATTAAGAAAAAAAATGGGTAAAAATTGGCAAAAGCTCCATAATTGGGTTTACTTAGCTGTTGTTCTTGTTGGGATTCATTTTTATTGGTCGGTAAAGTCTGAAATCATAGAACCGAGTATTTATCTTTTTATTACTTTTCTTCTTTTAGCACTTCGTTTTAAAAAACTAAATAAGTGGATAAAAAAAGACTAGCCAAAAGCACTGGCTAGTCTTAACTTATTATTTATAAAGTAATGACTATAAGTAAGTTTATGGATTTGCTTGCAATGTTAACGTCATACCTGAAGCTGTACTATAGCCAAATATATCTATATACCATGTACCTGCAGCAGGGGTTGTAAAGCTACAGCTTTCATTGTTACCATTTTTATAAGGTCGACAATCATAGGCAGAAGCTGTTGATTGTGCTCCTCGGCGAATATATAAGTCAGCATCACCTGACCCTCCTGAAAGGCTAATAGTCAGATCGGCATAACCTGCAGGTAAAACTTGAGTAAAGCGCTTCCACTGTCCTTTTGATACAGCAACATTCGACTCTGAACCATTAAGCGCAGGATTTCCTGTAGCAGCTTCTGTAAAACTACCTGTTAAGCTAACTCCCGAAAATGCTGAATAGGCTTTGACTCGAACATAATATGTTCCACCCGTTGATGTACCTGCACAAGACTCTACATTTCCGCCTTTATAAGGACGACAGTCATAGCTTGAATCGGTAGGTGCTGAACCAAACTTAACATACATATCAGCATCACCAGAACCACCCGTTGTTAAAAAGCTGATATCTGTTGCGCCCGATGGAACTTCCATCGTGTAAACAACGTCTGCATTTGTTGACGCACTTAGGTTCGTGGCAGCAACACCATTGGTTAATACATTACCCGTTGGAGGTGTTCCTGTTGTCGGACAAGCACCAACACCTACAGCACACCAAGCCGTTTCTACTGCTGTTTTTTCGGTAGCACCATATAAATCTTGTGCGGCTTGAGCTGTTGCCGCTCTTGCACCCGCAAAATTAGTATTTTGATTCATGTAGGTAACAAGTGCACGATAGAAAATCTTTTCGGCCTTTGCCATACCTATACTGGGTACTTGTGCCGTTGATTTGTTGCGCGGATGAGTACCACCGTCTACCAACAAAACATAAGCTAAATTAGCAATACCTGAGTTACCGTGAACACCACCTTGGTCATTACTATTACTTGGGTTACTTACAAAAGGAATGCGCTCTGGGTACCAATCTTTTGAGTAATTATCTTGAGTTGGATTATCCATGTAACGTAAGGCCTGACCTTGAGTGTTATATAAACCATCTCCCAATAACCATGAAGAACTTGTTGTGCCATTACGGTAAGCTTCGGCTGAGATACCAAGAATATCTGACCAAGCTTCGTTTAAGGCGCCTGATGCATTGGCATAAATTAGGTTTGCCGTTTTATCTGTGACACCGTGTGTTAATTCATGACCTATGATATCAAAGTCACTGGTAAAGTCGTTCATGCCACCAGATGCTTGACCATACATCATTTGTGAGCCCGTCCAATAAGCGTTAACTACGCCTAAATCAACACTAGATACGAGTGTCATTCCATTGTTATCAAGGCTGTCGCGACCAAATTTACTTTGATAATAGTCATACACTTTTGACGCGCCATCATGTGCACGTTGTGCTGCGGCGTTACTGCCACAACTTTGTGTGTTAGTACATAACAAAGTACCTGGAGCCGAGTTTGCCGAACCGCCATTAAGCGTGTATGTCCGCCAATTTTTAGCAGAATGTACTTGTGGCTCTCTCGCTAAGATTTCAGAAGTATTCACATCAAAGTATATAAAATCACGACCAAAGTCTTCACCGCCATTATCCCATGATACTTCTAGTCTATAAGCGAGTTTAGTTTCTTCTGAAAGTGGTAGGTACACGTAAGCAAGCTCAGGAATATTTAACACGTCTCCAACACTTTCAGCAGCAACCAGTGCTTGTGCAGAGTCATTGCTTAATGCACTAGCGTTGTTCATTACTGAAAACGAAGGTAATGAATTAGTGGCTAATTTACCCGTAACTTTATAAACGCTACTTGCACTGTTACTTGCGTTAAAAGTATTTATTGGCGAATTAGTATGCATAATCATACTTGTACCATACTCACTTTAATACCGTTAATCGTTTGATCAAAGTGAGTATGGCTTTTACCTAATTCATCAGTCCATTGGCGTCGAACTTTAAATTTTTCATTACCAACTGAGCCGTATGAGCTTTGATTTGAAATGATGTTTTGAAAGGCTTGTTCTGCAGGGTTTTTGATTACCAGCGGGTAATTTCCAAGCACTGGACTTGGGCTTGCTGGTGCCATAACCGGTGTTCCGGTGTTTGTTTCTTGTTGCAGTGAACTGGCGCTCATTTCAACAGCTGTTGCGTTCATTGTTGCAGCGGTAAGTGCTGCGCCAATAAGGAATGAAAGTTGAGAAATCTTATTATTATTTTGCATTAAGTGTTCCTAATTTTACTTAATTTATACTTGCATTAAAAGCCAAGCGATATTTTTATTTTCCTCCCTCATTCCTTTGATTAATTTGTCCTCCAATGGCCTTGAGGATTTTTTAGCCAGTCTTTGCTGACAAATCAAACGTAACATTGATTTAACATCTTTAGCAACAAATTGATCTATTATTAATATTTAATTAACAACTATATCAATAAACTATTGTTTAAAAAAATTTATGCGAAGTGATATTTGTGAAATAGGCAATGATTTATATAAGGAAAAATAAATAAAGATTCGAGAAAATAATGAAAGTATCTAACAAATTAATAAGGTATTAACGCGTTCGTTAATTAATAAAGGTTAGCGTGTTGGGTAGGCTATTGTTTAACGTTACAAAGGTAACCTTAGGTTGTTCTTGGTTATTAGGTACTATGCCTTCAACAAGCGCGACAATGGTTGTTGATGGTGCATTAGCACTTCTAGACGTTACGACGACAGAAACGAGTTTTCGCCACTGGCAACCAACAAATCCACAAATATCACCAAGCTCGAGTTGCTGGTAAGTTATTTGAAAGTTAGTGATAGATTTATCAGCAAGGTAATGAATTATTTTTTCATCTGCTTTTACCGCGTCAATTGCAATAGAATTAGCTTGGCAGTGATTTGCAATCGATAAAAGAAGCATCAATATTATAATTTTTGCCATTGATAACCTTTCCTTTATCGATTTTTAAGCAAACTGACTATTAAGAGCGAGCCGTTACTTCTAATAAATGATAACCAAATTGCGTTTTTACTGGTCCTTGAACTGTGTTTAAATCAGCAGTGAAAACCACTTCATCAAATTCTGGTACCATTTGACCACGGCCAAATGATCCTAAATCTCCACCTTGCATTTTTGAAGGACAGTTTGAGTGCTCCTGCGCTACAACCGCAAAATCTGCTCCATCTTCGATTTGTGCTTTAAGCGTTAAACATTGCTCTTCTGTATCTACTAATAAATGACGTGCTGATGCTTGTGACATGTTGCTTCCTATATGATGGTGTAAATTAATCCTCTAACTTTACCGTATCTTTAGAAAAAATTAAAGAAATCGATGGATTGAATTAATATTCATCAACTTTATACTCGGTTTATTGATTAAAATGACAAGTTAACAATAAATTTATACTTTTGTCCTAGGGTCCTTATTCGGTGTTTGTTAAATCATAATCGTTTTATTTAATTGTGATGTGATAAATTAATCGTCATTACCCTTTGGACTTTGCCTTATGTTTTTACCGAATCTTAAACATTTACGCTATTTAATTGCGCTTTACCAAGAACAAAATTTTCATCGAGCAGCTAGTGCATGCTTTGTTAGTCAGTCAACCTTAAGCAGCGCTATTCTAAAATTAGAAGAACAGCTAAATTGTCAATTAATTGAACGTGACAACAAATCTTTTTTATTTACTACTCAGGGCATTGAAGTTGTTGAAAAATCCCGACAGTTATTAGTCTCGGCCAACGAATTAGTCAACTTTGCAAAACAACAAGGTAGTGAGTATACCGGCACCGTACGTATTGGTTGTATTCCAACGATTGCGCCATTCCTATTAACCGATTTTGTGCGCGCCTGCCAAAGTAAACTTCCTGATTTAGCCTTATTTTTACGTGAAGATACTACTGAAAACTTAATGAATATGCTTAATAATGGTGAAATAGATGTGTTGATTCTAGCGTTGCCAATAGCAGTAAATAACTTTCATTGTCGATTAGTAGGTAAAGACAGGTTTTTTATGGCAGGTAATAAAAGGCTAGTAGAGACCTTTCAACAAACAGACAGTTATAAACATTTACCAGAACAGAGTATTTTCTTATTATCATCAGAACATTGCCTTACTGAGCATGCCTTGTCGGCATGTAAACTTGCTGATAAATCGCGTATTCATTCTTTTTCTGCGTCAAGCTTGTCAACATTGGTACAGATGACCGCTTTTCATCAAGGTTTTACTTTTTTGCCTGAGATGGCGGTAAAGAAAAATATTGGGGAAAATGAGGGGTTAACCATTGCACCATTAGATCAAGATTATTATCGAGAAATTGGTGTGTTATGGCGAAAAACGTCAATGAGAAATGTTTTATATAATCAATTGTCAGCTGTGATAACTGACTTATTAATTTAATTAATCAAACTAACTAATCGATAACTCAGCTCACGGTAACGATTTATTGAACAATAGCTAAAGCATTATTTGCTAGTTAATTATAGTTAAGTGGTCTTTGTTTGTTCTAGCATAAGTTAATTTTTATACTGCTTGTTATTATAGTTGGGTTATCGTTATTTTAGGAAGTTGTAGATGTTATTTTTGTATTTATATATTGGCTATTGTTTGGTTAAACTTTACTCGGTTATTAATGTTCTATCACAGCAAAGTCTTGCTTTGTCAGCCATTATATTTTCAATAGTGGTCTTCTTTATTTGGTCTTTTATACCTGTGTTAGGCTATTTGTTGGCCAAACTTATCGGAGCAAAAGGGCAGTCTAGTGGCTATATTTTATTTATTATCGGTGTGGGTGTTGGCTTATTAGAGAATGCTTTATTTTACTTTAATGTTATTACACCTTATCAGGGAGACACCGGCACATTAATCGTTATGGGCGTGTTTTTTATCACCGCTTATTTTTCTTTTAAAACGCCAAGATGTTTTACTCATAATAAAGCCTAAAGCATCACCTTAGACTTTATAACAGGGTTGCTATTCTACCTGGCTAAAAACCATATTAATGTAATCAACCATGCCAACAATTTCATTGTCTGCAACAACGGGGGCTAAGTGAATGCTAAAGCGTTCAAATAACCGAGCGCAATATCTTACATCCATATTTGGGTTAACACTTAAGATAGGTTTTGCCATTATTTCATATAAGTTTACCCGGTCGGGCGAACGGTCTTTTGCTAAGACCTCTTTCGCAATATCAGCAAGCATCACTAAACCGTATTCATCTTGAGGATTACGCTTATTGATAATTAAGGCATTAACATTATGCTTTTTTGCTAATTTAATACCTTCAGCAACAGTCATCATGCCATCAGCAAATTGATAGTTATCAGTGGTCATTGCATCTTTAACTTGTACTAATTTATGGATCATAGTTCTTCCTCAACTTTGCCTTTTAAGCGTTCTACTTGATGAGCTACGCCAACAGCATCTTCGACATTTAGTTGAATCGCAATACCTTTACCCGGATCTTGGTCAAACCCTGCGATTTTACTGATCCGTTCTAGAATTTTTCTTGATAAATGTTCTTCAACGACAAAAAGTAATACGTCTCTTTGTGTCTCAAGTTGCATACCAAAAAAGGTTCTTTGGCGTTTAATACCTTCACCTCTAGCATTATTTATTATCGTTGCGCCAGTGGCTCCAGCCATTCTGGCGCCTTTCATAACTTCGTCTGTTACACCGTCGTCAACAAATGCGACAATTAGTTTGAATTGCATGTGATCACCTGTTTAATTTATCTTGTCTTGAGCTTTTTGAGGGCTCTTGTTTTTTTCTTAAGCTGCGTTTATTAATATTAATTCGTTTTCTGTTTTCACTTTTTCGTTCGATTTGTTGGGCTTTTGCTTGGGTTAATTGTGCATAAGCCATTACAGCAATAATAGGAAATAAACTGGCAAAAGCGATTAAGCCAAAACCATCAATCAGTGGACTACGTCCCGGAATGGTACTGGCTAAACCTAAGCCTAAAGCGGCAACTAAAGGGACTGTGACTGTTGATGTGGTTACACCGCCAGAGTCGTAAGCCAGAGGCACAATTAGCTTAGGACAAAAAAATGTTTGAATAACGACAACGATATAACCAGAGATAATATAGTAATGAATAGGATGACCAACCACGATACGATAACTACCAAGGGCGATACCGATAGCAACACCAATCGCCACAGATATTCGTAAACTATTGGCCTTTATGGCTCCACCAGAAACTTCTTCTGCCTTTATTGCTACAGCAATCAATGACGGCTCAGCAATTGTAGTGCTAAAACCTATTGCAGCTGCAAAAATATATACCCAGAAGTAATCTGACCAATGAATGCGAGTTAATACCTGTTCGCCAGTATGGATAAATTCTGGCGCTGTTAATTGTGTTGCCATCATTTTACCTAATGGAAATAAGGCTTTTTCTAGACCCAGTAAAAATAAAGCTAAACCAATTAATACATAAATAAAACCAAAGCCGACTTGTTTAATATGTGGAATGGGTTTGCGGATCACTAATAGTTGGAAACCTAAAATAATTGACAGTATTGGCAGTACGTCAATAATGGTGTTTTTTAAGGTAATTAAAAACTCAAAAAGTAAAGCCATTAATTGATCACCATGCCGTAAATCATCACAAAAACCATCGGGGTTAATGAAGCTAAAGCGATTAAGCCAAAACCATCGGTCATCGGGTTTCTACCTTTGATTGCAGAAGCTAAACCAACGCCCAGTGCAGTGACTAAGGGAACGGTAATGGTTGATGTAGTCACGCCACCTGAATCGTAAGCAATACCGATTATCCAGCTTGGAGCAATCATAGTCATCATCACTACAAGTACATAGCCTCCCAAGATGAGGTATTGAATTGGCCAGCCACGTATAATACGTAATACACCAATCACAATGGCAAGCCCTACGGCAAATGCAACAGTAAAACGCAGTCCATTTGCATAGGAAATTTGTGCGGCTAAAGTATCTTTTATAATGCCACCAGAGGCGGCCACACTTGCTGCTTCTTTGGCTACAGCAATTAATGAAGGCTCGGCAACGGTGGTGCCAAAGCCCAGGCAAAAAGCGAAGGTAAGTAACCAACTAATGCTGCCTTTTTTTGCAAAGGCTTGTGCCATAGATTCGCCAATGGGAAATAGTCCCATTTCTAGGCCATAAATAAAAAAAGTCAGGCCGAGCACAACTAATGCTAAACCTACTAAAATATCACCAATATTTGGCATGGGTTGTTGAAGAACAGCAAATTGAAAAAAAGCGATCACTAAAATTATTGGCAGTAAGTCTTTGCAACTACCGAGTAATGCTTTTAAAAAAACGATAAGCTGTTGATTCATAAGAATAGTGTTTTAGTGGGTTTAGGGTATTATATAAAATGTGAAAAGTATTACTTTGTGCTGAATCAAACTAATTGTTTTATTTAAATTTAAGCTAAGCACAACGGATTAACCTTATATAAAATCAAGACGTCGCCTAACATTGTTAGGGTTTTCAATTATCTGTGCTAGAGTCATACTTTGATATATAACGGTTTGTGACTGGCTAAAGTAATTAACGCTTAGTCGTTAGCCTTATTTTATTTTACAAGTATCACTATTAATCATTAAGCGAGCAATAACATGAAAAAAATATCAATAGTATCCTGTGCAATATTTACTGTGTTGTTTAGCATCTCAAATGCTTTTGGCGCAGTTATCCCTTCAAGCAATGTTATTCAACAGCAGCAAAGTTTGTATAACACCCAACAAGTTTTAAGCTTACTTGATGGTGCAGAAGTTCAAGAAAAGTTAGTTTCTTTGGGGGTTAATGTTGCCGATGCTCGAACTCGAGTGGCTAATATGACACAACAAGAACTCAATACTTTTAATTCAACCCTAAACGATATGCCTGCTGCTAGCGGAGTCGTTGGTACTATAGTCACTGTGCTAGTGGTTTTAGCTGTTTTGGATGTAATGGGTATAACTGATGTTTATTCATTCATTAGACCCATAAATTAAATTATAGGTGTTAAATTATACCTTTTGTAAAGCTGGCCTTTTGGTCAGCTTTTTGTTTTTAGCTAATGGCTGTGCAACGCCACCGCAAAGCAAGGCACTCTTGGCTTCACCGCCTGACATTACGGCTAAACATCAAATTAACAACGTACCTTTCTTCCCCCAGCAAGATTTTTTTTGTGGTCCTGCAACGCTGTCTGAAGTTTTTAATTATTATGGGGTGGAAAAAGATCAACAAAGCTTAGCGGCTGAGTTATTTGTTCCAAAGTTAAAAGGTAGCTTTCAAATTGAGATGGTTGCTTCTGCTCGTCAAGCTGGTTTTGTTGCTTACGCACAAGAAGGTAATTTAGCTCAGTTATTGTCGTTAGTTAGCGAAGATATACCTGTTGTTGTTTTGCAAAATGTCTCAACGCCTTGGTATCCGATGTGGCATTATGCTGTGGTTACCGGTTATGACTTAAAAAAACAACTTATTACCCTGCATTCGGGTGACCTTGCTAATAGAGTTGCTGAGTTTAGTGTTTTTGAAAGAACATGGGCTAGAGGTAAATATTGGCTTTTAGCTGCGCTCCCCCCGACTAAAGCCAGTCAGTATTTGAAGCCATTCATTTATACGCGCGCAGCCCAAGATTTAATTTCAGTAGGGAAAAGCTCAGCGGGCATAACAGCGCTTACCCAAGCAACCAAGCAATGGCCAGATTATTGGCTACCTTATTTTTTATTGGGTAATTACTTTTTAAGCCACGATGTAAAACAAGCAAATTTTTGGTATCAACAAGGCTATAAATTAGCAACACAAGAGTCTGCTTACCTCAATAATTATGCTTATGCATTAAATGCGATAGGCTGTAACCAATTGGCAAAACAAACGATTGAACAAGCCTTAAGACTCGCACCGAAAGACGCTAACATTATTGATAGCCAACAAGCTATTTATCAAAGTAAAGAAACTGCACAATGTTCGATGTCATCTGTTTCACTGCATTAATGAGTTTAGCTTTTTCATGAACCTTTTAAAATTAATACTATGCGGTCAAGGAGACCTATTAATAACAAGTTCCCCCCTTAGTGT
This sequence comes from Colwellia sp. BRX10-9, assembly GCF_014077405.1. Taxonomy (NCBI): domain Bacteria; kingdom Pseudomonadati; phylum Pseudomonadota; class Gammaproteobacteria; order Alteromonadales; family Colwelliaceae; genus Colwellia; species Colwellia sp. BRX10-9. Next base: position 102,183 of record NZ_JACGVV010000015.1, read on the forward strand.
TAGTACCGCTCAGTATTAGTTCACGCTAGTGCCAATCTAAGTAGGGGGTACTAATGGGGGTCACTTAAATAGTATGGTTGCTTTTTCTTTTGGTAATAAGGCGTCTGTCCGTTCTACTCGATAAAGACCATTAGTGTGCTTTTTTAATAACCAGAGACCCTCATTACCTATTTCTAAAACAACATCAGTACTCTTTAACATTCCATTAGCTGTGAAAGGTGGGAGTTCTATTAAAAGACTCTGTTGACTCGGTGATAGCCCTTTAAATACCTGTTCGATATAAATAGCACCCACACGAATAACTTGTTTGTTTGTAAGTGTTATATTTTGTTTATGTATTAGCTTTCCTGTTACGGCAACATCAGAAACTTTAACAAGCGCTTGCGAGCTTAAAAATATTTGATCGCCATGAGCGACAAACGAATTTAGTAGCATAAATAAAAAAAGTAAACACGTAAGTAGCTTAGTATAAAAGACTATTTTTTTTTGTACTATAGAACTATTTTTTAATAAAATAAAAGTCACCACTAATATTTTTTTCTTTTTACAATAAGCATAAGTAAGGCACTTAACAATAACAAAATAGTACTTGGCTCTGGAATAGCGGCGATTTGAACATCTCGAAGACCTACTCTCGTTATTAAAGTATCGAAATTTCTATTAGAGAAGGCACGGTCTAGTACTCGTTGCTCGTTTGGCATAGACGGTTGTGAAGCACCTGTTGCCATCAAACCATAATCCGACTCACCGGGGTTAAGTTCTTTTCCCCCTGGATGTGATAAGAAAAGAGAATGGCCAATTTCATGTGATGCTGTACCAGCTATCAGGTTAATCAGTTCTTTATTATTAGTGGCATAGCGGGCTAAGTCTGTTGCTATATTATTGGTGAAAATTGAACCAATAACCTTCCCTTGCCAATACGATGTTAAAGCACATCCTGAGCAGGCATGGCCTAAATGTGACTCTCCACTGGTTACGTTACCGAATTGAAAATACGAGAACTCATTATCGCCATTACTTGGGCCTGAACCTATTGTGCCAACTTCGAAATTAATATTTAGCTCTTTACCAGCCGATAAACCAGCATAGCTATAGCCAAAGAAGTCATTGCTGATCGCCGACGATATATTGTTAATAACGTCATTTAATCCCATGTTACTAAAGCCATAGATAGATTCATCAAAAGCATTAGTCTTAGCGCCATACATATCAGTAGAGTCGATAGTCGTGAAGTCTAAAATGATCGTGGTTGCTGCAGATTTTGGCATAAATACTGCCATTGCAGTAACCAATAACAGTAAAGTGAATATTCTTTTTTTTATTATTTGGTGGTTTTGCATGGTAAGCCTTTGTGTTTGCCAAGTTATATATGAAAAAAATTACTCTATGGAGCTTAAAATCAATTAAAAAAGGATTGTAGTTCGTTGTATAATACGACCAAGTTGTGGTTATCGCTATCTTATTGGTGATGTTATTATTTAATATAATATTGCGTTATTTTAACGCATAAAAATGCCAAGTCCCAGTGTTGTATTGTAATCTCCATCGTTTTTTTCGTCATAAAAGGGTGTTGATGTTAATAACTTTATACGTCGATTAATGCCCTGTAATAGTTGTGTTACTTAAAGAATTTTTAACTAGCTGGCTAGTCTTTATTTTATTTGTCATTAAAAGGGGGATGGGTAAATTGACACATAATAGTGCTAGCTGAGCTCTTTTCAAAGACAAGTAAATGGCTTTTAAAATGGGTGATTTCAGCAAGTGCTACTTTAAAGAGCTGATAATAATAATTCATAGAATTTATCCCTAATTAGAGGCCAACTTAAAGGCCAATCTTGTTGCAAGTGAAATACTTTAATATCGCGTAAAAATGATTTAGCGATTGTCTATGAAATCATCATTTAATTGACAATAAGGTACCAACAGAAGTTGAAGTGTATTCATAAAAAAAACAAGGTAAGCCATACGTTTAGCGCTAATTAAATGATCGTAATCACTGTTGGGAGTGCAAATCAACTCCTCCCCCAATCATTGGTTATTAAAATCAGCCCTATGAGTCACTAACTAGATTATTAAGTCGGTAGGTTTGAAGTTATAACTTTCATTGATAACAACAATAAGCGGCTAATATTTGTTAGTCGCTTTTTTTTAGCTAATAAACCCTTATAATGTCAGCACACTTGCAAGAGAAGTACTTTATGACCATTGTTTATAAAACCCGAACTCAGTTAGTTGTTGAAACCCTTAGAGAGAAGATCCTCAGTGGCGAAATTCAAGCAGGACAACCTTTACGGCAAGCGGCATTAGCCGAAGAGTTAAATGTTAGTCGAATTCCGGTACGTGAAGCGTTACTACAATTAGAAGCTGAAGGTTTAGTTGCTTTTGAACCGCATAAAGGCGCTACAGCTACCGAGCTAAATGCTAGTCAAGTTGATGAATTATTTGAACTGCGTGCTATGTTGGAAGCTGACTTGTTGGCGTCATCAATCCCTCGTCTTACGGTTGAAAAACTTGACGAAGCGACAGAACTTCTTGGGAAATTAGACAAAGCGCTTGGTAAAGAAAATGCGGCTAATACCTGGAGCGAATTGAACTCTGATTACCATAACTGTTTATACTCAGGGGCAAATCGTCCGCAAACACAAGACTTAGTTAACACTTTGAATAAAAATGCAGACCGTTATATTCGCATGCATTTATTATGGGCAGGGGGTATTTCAAAAGCAGAATCTGAACACAATGAATTACTCGCTCTATGTAAAGCAGGTAATATTGAAAAGTCTGTTGCTTTGTTAAAACAGCATATTTTGGGTTCTCGTGATGAAATAAAAGCGTTCCTTTGTGCAAGAGAGCTCGCAGAAGGATAATGTTAATTCAGCCTAACCAATAAAGTAGCGGCAAAGTCTTGTCTGTACTTTATATTGTTGGATAGTAAAACATAACGGCTACTATGTTTATTTGGGATGTATTAAATCACTTATAATATTTTTGCGTAGAATTTAGCCTGATAATATTGAGCATTGAGCATTGAGCATTGAGCATTGAGCATT